>JBKGHK010000034.1:0-29253 GCA_046520375.1 Pyxidicoccus sp. 3LFB2 | reverse complement strand
GCCACGCTGAACGTCACCCGGGCCCGGGCAGGGCAGCGCCGCCGCGCGCTCCAAGAGCTGCGGCACCTCCAATTCCGCCGCGGAGCGGCCAGGAGCGCCGCCGCGCGGAGGAAGGGCTGGAAGGCCTCCGGCGTCAGCGCGAAGCGAGGTGCCGTGGCCGCCGAGGCCACCTCGGTGAAGACGGCCAGCGGGAAGGCCCGGCCGACGCTGTCGACGCTGGGCGACATCATCCCCACCAGCGCCTGCTTCTGTCCGGGCGCCGTGAAGACGAAGCTCACCGGGTCCGCGGGAAGGTCCACCCGGGCCCGACGCGCGCGCTCCACCCCTTCCTCCATCCAACCGTACAGCTGGAGGGCGAGGGGCGTGGCGGCGTTGAGCCGGATGAACTCGGCCTGGCGAGGCGTCTTGCCCAACAGGCCGATGCGCGGCGACTGCACCGTCATGTCAGGGGACTCCGCCGCCGGCGAGGGCCTGGAGCGAGCACCCGGGCTTCTTGCGGGCGATGCCCGCGGGAGGCTGCAGTCCCGGGTCCCGGAAGATGGACAGCAGCTTCGAGGTGTTGCCGCCCAGTCCGAAGAACGGGTTGGCGGTGCGCTCGGGGCGGAAGTCGATGGAGACCATCGCTCCGTTCATCTCCTCGATTTCCCACGTGGCCGTGAAGTAGCGGCCGTCCGCGCTCGGCTCGATGCGCTTGACGCGCTCCAGCAGGCGGAACAGGCCCCACTCGCCCTCGGCCTCCAGCGCCGTCTCCGTGGCGCCGTCCGCGCTCTGCACGAGGATGCGCGCGCCGAGCTTGCCGGCCTGGCCGGGCCAGATCATCGGCTTCCACACCGTGTCCGGACCGTTGCGGTACGTCTCGTCCGTGCCGTCCAGCGTGAAGGTGATGGAGGAGATCTGCGACGCGGCACCATCCGCCGCGACGCCCGGACGCAGGCGCACCTGGAAGCGCACCAGCGGGTCCACCGTGTCCCCGCCCGGGAACAGCGTGGTGGCCAGCGCGCCCTGCTTCTCCAGGAAGGTGAGCAGCTCCGGCCGGAACATGGAGCCACCCGTCGAGGTGAACTCCCACTTGCGGCCCGTGGCCACCACGTCCTCCAGCAGCTGCTCCTTGACGAACTTGCGCACCAGGCCGCCCTCGGGGCGCAGGAACTCGGCCACCTCCGGCAGCGGCGCGTCCTTCTGCGACGCCCGGTCGAACGGGTAGAGGCCCTTGAAGGCCTGCTGGTACGGGGCCACCACCTGCTCGCAGAACAGCTTGCTCTTGGCCTCGGCCGTGCCCTCGAACACCACCGAGCGCATCTCCTGGAAGGGCGGCAGGAGCAGCCGCTCGAAGATGGCGACGTTGTCCGACTGCTTGCGCACCAGCATCTCCACGTTGGTGCGGGTGGACTCAATCTTGTCCAGCAGCACGCCCGACTCGGCCGGCTTGTCCTTCACCGCCAGCAGCGTGGTCTGCACCGTGGCCAGCTGGTCCTCGTACGAGTCCAGCGCCGTCAGCGACTCCTCGCCGTCCTCCGTCTTCGCCGTCTCGGTGGTGAAGCGGATGAGCGAGGCGAACTCGCGCTCCAGGTCCCTCGCCGTCATCTCCTCGGCGCCCGAGGGAGACGCGGCGTCGAGCAGCTCCCGCCGCGCCGCCGCCTCCTGCTCCGGCTTGGACCCGAAGAACTCCTTCACCTTCTGGAGCTTGCCGCCCGTGGCCTCGACCGACTTGTCGCGCTTGTCCAGCTGGACGTTGTAGGCGAGCGCGCGGAACAGCCGGCCGTAGGGCTTGGGCTTGCCGCGCGTGAGGTTGGTGAGCAGGCTCTCCATCTGCGTGAGGTTCTGCGGCGCCTGCACCCGGATGGAGTTGAGGAAGTCCTTCCACTCCTGCTGGTACGTCTCGAAGTAGCGCGTGCGCAGCTCGCGGCGCGACTCCACCGCGTCCACCTTCTCGTCGCGGTCCAGCACCCAGGACTGCTGGTCCTGGAAGGCCAGCTCCAGCCGCTGGCGGATGACCTGGTCATACGCGTTGCGCGTGAAGGCGCCCCGCACCCGCTGGGGCGCGCTCATCTCCGGCACCGAGCCCACCAGCTGCTCCAGCGTGACGTCCGGGAACTCGTTGCTGACGTTGGCCACCAGCTGCGCCAGCTCCAGGCGCACCAGCGGCACGTTGTTGAGCGAGCGCCGCGCGGAGATGATGACGCCCTTCTCACGCGGGAAGGCGATGCGCTCGGCCCGCGCGGGCTTCTGCTCCTCCGGCAGCATCTGCTCGTTGGCGAGCATGCGCAGGTACGTGGACGCGTGGTTCTCCACCGCGCGCTCGTCCACCGCGTCGCCCCGTACGCGCTTCCAGTGGTTGACGATCTGCTGCACGAGCCACTTCTGCTGCGTCTCGTCCAGCTCCGGCTCGCGCGGGTCTCGCGGCGTCGTCACCAGCAGGTACAGCTTCAGGTCGTCGAAGTACTGGCGGTAGGCATCGAAGTGCTTGCTGTACTCGTCCTCGCTGCGCACCGTGAGCAGGTCCGGGTTCTTCCCGAAGGCGTCCAGCCGCTGCTGGGTGAGCTCGAACTGCTTGCCCAGGAGCACCCGGCGCAGGGCGGCGTTATAGAACTGCCGCGCCTGCGGCAGCATCTTGTCACCCTGGTAGAGGCCGAAGCGCATCCACACCGGGGCGCCGCGCTCGTCGTGCTCGGTCAGCTCCTGCAGCCGGTTGCGCAGGGGAATCAGGTCCTCCACGCGGCGGATGTCGTCGCGCGGGTCCAGGCTCACGTCGGTGATGGCCTTCGTCACCGCCTGCGCCATGGCGCGGTTCTGGAAGAAGGACAGGGTGGGCAGCGACAGCATCAGCGCGGTGGCCGCCAGGGCGGCGCTGGCCAGCACCAGCCGCTGCCGGCGCACCCTCGCTTCCTCCAGCGAGCTGCGCACCGCCATCTGCTGGTCCTGGAACATCACCTTGGTGAAGACGTCCCAGAGGAAGTAGCTGCGGCCTTCGGTGGCGCCTTCCGTCTGCGCCCGGCCGTTGGTGCTGCCGAACAGCTCCGAGGCGGACGCGGACACCTTGTCCACCGCGCGCACGTCCTGCGTGCCGCTGTTGAAGTACAGGCCGCGGAAGACGGGCGTGTCCTGGAACACGTTCTCCAGGAAGAGCGGCTGCAGGAACTCGGCGAGGTTCTTCCGGAGCGCGTCGAACTTCTGCGGGAAGCCGTAGATGTTCTCGCGCGTCTCCAGCCGGCGCTCCTGGCCCAGCCGGCGCAGCGAGCGCTGCTCCAGCACGGCGAGCATCTCGTCGAAGCGCTCGCGGAACAGGTCCGTGCTCGCCTCCTTCTGCTGCTCCACGGGCACCGTGAAGCCCCAGATCTGCCCGCGCTCCACGCGCGACAAATCCGAGAACATCTCCACGAAGCCGGGCAGCAGGTCGCACTTGGTGATCATCACGTACACCGGCACCAGCATCTTCAGCCGGGTCGTGATTTCATCCAGGCGCTCGCGGATGGTCTGCCCCATCTCGCCCACCGCCTGCGGGTCCGCGTTCATCAGCTCGCTGACGCTGATGGCCACGATGAGGCCGTTGATGGGCCGGCTGGGGCGGTGCTTGGCCACCGTGTCGATGAAGGCCAGCCACTCCGGGCGGTCCTCCTCGGCGCTGGTGTAGCGGCCCGCCGTGTCGAGGATGACGGCCTCGTTGGTGAGCCACCAGTCGCAGTTGCGCGTGCCGCCCACGCCGCGCACGCCGCCGCGCGCGGAGAGGTAGGGGAACTTCAGCCCGGAGTTGCGCAGCGCCGTGCTCTTGCCCGCGCCCGGGGGACCGACGATGAGGTACCAGGGCAGGACGGCCAGCGCGTCCTTGCCGCCGCGCGCCAGCTTGGAGGTCTTGAGGGCCTCCACCGCCTTGGTGAACTCGGCCTGCATGGCCTTGATTTCAGGCTGCAGGTCCGGGCGCACGGTGGCGGTCTGCTCCTCCGCCTGCGTCGCCAGCGCGCCCTCCAGCTTCCGGGCGGCGCGGCGCGCGCGGATGCGCTTGACGAGCCAGACGACGCCCATGGCGCACAGGCCCGCCAGCGCGCCGAAGAGCGCCGCCTCCTTCGGCGAAAAGCCCAGGAAGCTCAAGAGGGCGAAGGTGGGCGCGCCAATGCCCAGCAGCGGCAGCAGGTACGCCATCATTGCGCATCCCCCGTGGCGGCCGTCGCGGCGTTGCCGCCCGTGCTGGCCGTGTTCTTGGCGGCGTGGACCTCGATGCGGCTCTTCAGCTCGCCCACCGTGTCATTGAGGAAGAACTGGAGCACCCCGTAGAAGAGCACCGCCACCGCCAGCGCGCCGGCGGAGATGCCCAGCATGGAGGCCTTCTTGCGCTTGGACAGCAGCGACTCGGTGGGGCGCTCGCCGTGGGGCGACAGCACGTCGAAGTCGAAGGGGCGCGCGCGCTCCAGGTCCTTCTGCACCGTGTCGATGAGCGTCATCAGCTCCAGCTCGCCGCCGCGGATGCGGTAGCGGCCCTGGAACCCGAAGAGCATGCAGAGGTAGTAGACCTGCAGCACCTCCGCGCGGTGCGGGTCCTTGCGCACGGTGTTGAGCCGCGTGAAGAAGCCGTCACCGGCGACATTTTCGTTGAAGTAGTGGAGCTGCAGCGGGTTGGAGCTCCAGAACTGCCGGTACTCCTCAGGCCGGCCGAGCACCACCTCGTCGATGAGCGCCACCATCGCGTACGCCATGTCCTGCGCGTCCTGATGGCTGAAGCCCAGCACCGCGGCGCGCCGCAGCAGCTCGTCCACCACTCCGCGCAGGCGGTGGTGCAGTGTCTCCGGCGGGGGGACGGCCGCTGCATCCGAGCCGCGCAGTTGAATGGCGGCGTCGAAACAGTCCTTCGTGGCTTCAGTGACTCTGTCCATGGGCAGGGCGGGGCGTCAGCGATTGGCGGTGGGGACCGCGAGCAGTTCCACGCTCGTGCGGCTCGCGTCGAAGGGCTGCGGCAGGTAGAGGGCGAGGTTCCTGTCGCGCATCACGTTCTTCCAGTAGCCGTCATTCATGCTGAGGCTGAAGTAGACGGTGCCCGGCTGCACCGGCACCTCCGGCGGCGGGCGGTACGTCACCGCCAGCGGCACACCGGGGGCGGCGGCCTGGAGCAGCGCGCGGATGTCGTCCCACGCGGCCACCTTGGACAGCTTGGGCAGCTGCTCCGCCACCGTGCGCTCCGGCAGCTCGCTGCGCACGGCCAGCAGGAACTGGCCGCAGCGCTCCAGCCGCTCGTCCTCGAGCCGGCCGCGGAACATGCCGTCGGTGCCCACCGACAGGTCCACCGTGAGGCACTGCTCCAGCGCCACCGAGCGCATCAAGTCTGCGATGCGGCGGAACAGCTCCTCGAAGGTGGCCCGCAGGTTGGTGAACTGGAAGGAGGGCAGGGTGGACGGGTCCGCGCTCGCGGAGAAGGAGCACAGCTGCCCGGCCGTCTGGATGAGCGTGAGGTACACGTCCCTGGGCCGCAGGTTGCCCGCGTCCAGCGCGTGCTGGAGGTAGGGGATGGTGCCGTTGAGCGCGTTGAGCTCCAGGAAGAGCGTCACGTCGCCCGCGGTGAACTCCAGCGCGGACGCGTCCCGGTGCCGGCGCCGCGAGGACAGCTGGCGCTGCTTGGACACCATCAGCCGCAAGAGCGTGCGCAGCTCGTTCATGATGAACGGCGCCGCGTCGATGCGCAGGCACGGCGGAATGTACGTGTCGACGAGCGTCAGGTTGCCCGACTTGTCGCGCGACAGCTCGCACAGCTTGATGGCGTCGAAGTCGTCGCGCGGCTCGGTGCCGAACAAGAGCCGCACGTTGCGCTGGCCGAAGGCCACCTGGGAGATGGAGGTGGAGGCCGTCAGGTCGCTGATGGGCCGCGCCGAGGGGGTGTAGCGCGGGCTGCCGCCCAGCCGCTCTCCGCTGCCGAAGCTCTCCACGCCGCTGCGCTCGCGCGGCACGCCCAGGTACACGTCCAGCGTGCGCTGCGCGGGCGGGAAGTAGCCCTCCGCGGGGCGCGCGGGCGGGGCCTCGGCGTCACCGGCCTCGAAGGACACCGGCAGCCCGTCGGGGAGCACGCCCGCGAAGCGCGACAGCTGGACCTGGCCTGCGCGCAGCGCCTCCATGTCCAGCTCCAGGGCCACCACGCCCCAGGGGTAGGGCTCCAGCGCCGCGAGGCGCACGTCCAGGAGCTGCTCGTGGTAGAGGTCCTGCTGCTGGAGGTGGTGGGGGCTCATGAACATGCCCTCCGACCACACGACTCGCTGCACGGACTTCATACGTCTCTCCGCGGCGACGCGTTGTCGCCCGCTTGGGGTGGGGACTCCGGGGCCCGCGTGACGGGACGGAGCATCAAGTCGATCTGGTAGCCCTGCAGCCGGTAGCGGAACACCTCGTCCTCCGGCTTCGGCTCACCCTGGTCTCCGGCGGGACGCTCCACGCACTGCGTCTCCTCCACCGGCGGCAGCACCGCCACCGTGCGCCACGAGTAGCCCAAGGGCTGGCGGAAGTGCCCCATGGCCAGGACGAAGCGCGCCTTCGGATCTCTCTGGACCCAGCGCTTCACCTGCCGGCCCGGCGGTACCACCACCTCGGCCACCTGCAGGAGGTCCTCCTTGAGGAGCTCTTCCGGCTTGCCCCACAAGTCCTTGAAGCCCGCGCGCTCCAGCCGGACGCTGTCCTTGAGCTGGACGATCTGCACCACCGTGGGCAGCGAGCGCCCGCGCGAATCCGGGTTGAGCTGCTCCGCGGCATCCACGACGACCTGGAAGGGAGGGGGCGTCTCACAGGCCTGGGGCACGCGCTTCGCGCAGCCAGAGCTCCCGCCCAGGACGAGCGCGAGCGCGGTGACCACACCCCACCGAAGACACCGGACGGCCTGCCCCCCCGTCACGGCGCCAGTGTGTCTATGCGCCAACATCCAGAATCCTTGGAAAGAGCGCCCGTAACACCAGGCGGTTACGTGCAAAGCGTAAACTGCCAGACAGGGCGGACCCGTTTCAAGCCACCCCCACTTGCGCCTGCCTGGCTGCTAGTTCTCGGAAATCTTGGAGCCCTTGATGATGACGTCACCGCTGGCGGTGACCTCAATCTTGGCGCCCTTGATGACGACGTCGCCGTTCTTCTTCACCTGCAAGGTGGCGGAGCCGACCTTGAGGGTGAACTGCTCCTGGGCCACCAGGGAGATCTCCTTGGCGGACAGGGTGTAGGCGTCCTTGGTGGCGTGGTTCATCTTCCCTCCCACGCTGACCAGCAGGTCCTTGTCCACCTTGAGGGTGCGGGACTTGCCGACCTCCTCGGACAGGTCTCCGCCCACCTGCAGGGTGCGCGAGCCCTTCACCGTCTCGGACTTCTTGGCGCCGACGACTTCCACCTTGGCGCCGCCGACCTGCTCGGACTTGAGGCCGCCCACCAGCTCGTTGAAGGCGGCGCCGACGGTGAGCGCGAGCGCGCCGCCCACGTTGACCATCTTCCCCAGGCCCACCGTCTCCGCGGAGGCCAGGGCCACGGTGAGGCTCTGGTTGCCGCTGACGCTGATGGACTGGTCCCCGGCGACGGCCTCGGTGTGGTTGCCGGCCACGGTGGTGGAGCGGTTGCCGGTGACGGCGAGCGTCTGGTTGCCCTGGATGGTGCTGTCGTCGTTCTTCTTCACCTCGAGGGACTGGTTGCCTTCGATGGTGCGCGTGCGGTCCTTCTTCACGAGGAGCGTCTCGTTGCCGCGGACCTCCTGCGTCTTGTCGTTCTCGACGATGATGTTGAAGTCCTTCTGCGCGTGCAGATAGACGAGCTCGGAGCCGGCGGCGTCCTCGAAGCGCAGCTCGTTGGAGCCGTCGCCGCCGGGGCTGGAGCTGGAGCGCAGGGTGCTCTGCGTCTTGCTGCCGGGCAGGTCGACGGGGGTGGGGTTCTGCCCGTTGTAGACGCTGCCGGTGACGATGGGCCGGTCCGGGTCGCCCTCGAGGAACTCCACCACCACTTCATGGCCGATGCGCGGCAGGTACAGCGCGCCCCAGCCCGGGCCCGCCCAGGCCTGGCTGACGCGAATCCAGCACGAGCTCTTGTCGTTCTGCTTGCCCTCGCGGTCCCAGTGGAACTGGACCTTGATGCGGCCGTGCTCGTCGGTATGGATTTCCTCGCCCGCGGGGCCCACCACCATGGCCGTCTGGGCGCCGGGAATCACCGGGCGGGGCGTCACGCGGGGCGGGCGGAAGGGGACCTCGGCCGGCTGGCAGAGGAACTCGTTGCGGTAGCCCTCGCGGCTCTTCAGCGAGCCCTGCTCGATGCTCAGCACCTCCGACTGCTGGCCCACGTGCCGCACCGACACCGGCAGGTACTTGCGGTTGAGGGCCTCGTCGGGGTGCTCGGCCAATTCGAAGGAGTGGCCCACGCAGATGCGGCGGCTGTAGCTGGCGCCCGTCACCGTCTCCGCGCGTGCGCGCAGCTCCTCCAGGCGCACCTTGGCGAGCCCCTTGCCGGAGCCCGACTCATCATAGCGGCCGGGGTAGTCGTAGATTTCGAGCGCCGTCTCGGCGCCGTCGGCCGCGGAGTCCACCGTCAAATCCTGGGCGGGGCGCAGGAAGTTGTAGTCGCGCAGCGACACGGCGCCGGGCTGCACCTCGGTGCGCGCCACCAGCTCGTGCACGTACTCCGCCGAGGCCACCATGTGGCTGCGCTCGCGGAAGACGAGCTTCGCGTCGCCCTGCATGGCGGGGTTGGCGGAGTCGCCGTCACCCAGCACCATCATGTGGGCGTCCTCGCCGTGCTCGAAGAAGTAGAAGATGCCCTCTTCCTCGAGGAGGCGGGAGACGAAGTCCAGGTCCGACTCGCGGTACTGCACGCAGTAGTCGCGCCTGGGGTAGGTGCCGTTGAGGGCGAGGCGGTGTTCCACCTTGGCCTCGTCCAGCACCTTGTGGACGATTTGCGGGACGGTCAGCTCCTGGAAGATGCGGCTCTTGCGGCGGTGGCGGAGCGTCCACAGGCGGGGCACCACGGTGGCGCGGTAGCGGCGGCGCTCGGGGCCGCTGCCCTCGTCCCAGCGGGACATGCGCGACACGATTCCGTGGAAGAAGCGCGCGGTGCCGTCGCCCAGCATGATGGTGAGGCGCGCGTCCTGGCCCAACAGCGACTTGTCCTCCACCTCCACGTCGGGCTTCGCCGCGAGGGCGACCTCCACCGCGTAGGGCTGCGACAGCGTCTCCTCGGCCTCGAAACCCAGCACCGCCAGCTCACCCGAGGTGAAGGGACCCGCCTGGAACTCGAACTCGGCCTGATTGGCTTGCAAGGCGGCGTTCGCGATCATCTTTGAGGTCCCCCGGCGCAAGGCCCCGCGTGAAGTGCGGGCCCGTGAGTGGTTGAGCAGCATGCCATGAATTGGCCTACCAGGGAGCCCTGACGCGAAATTTTCATTCGTGCCGGAGAGCAGCCGAGCGAATTCGGCGGGGGCCCATCCGGCCGCAGTCGCATTTCGGTGTAGAGTGGAAAAGGGGGGCCGGCTTGAAACCGCGGGTAGCTCCGGGATACCCAGACGGCTTCCACCCGGGAGAACCATGAGAAGAAGAGAGCTCCTGCACCGCGGGCTCGCGCTGGCACTGGCGCTGACGTCCACGGCGGCCGTGTCCCAGGACGCGTCACCCCTGCGTGGCTTCGACCTGGACAGGCTGGAGTTGAATCCCGGGGCGGAGGGCTCGCTGCTGGTGGGGATGGGGGAGCTGCTCCCGGAGGGCGCCTTCCGCGCGACGGTGATGATGCAGTACGCGCATCAGCCGCTGGTCTACGTGGACACCGGTGGCAAGGAAGACCAGCGCTTCGCCGTCATCGGCAGCCGCGCCACCGCGCACCTGGCCGCCGCGTATGCGCCCCTCGAGTGGCTGCAGGTGGGGGTGCAGGTTCCGCTGGTCGCCTTCCAGGGCGGAGACAGCGAGGGCATGGCGCGCAACGCGATTACCGTGCCTTCGTCGCAGTCCCTGTCCACGCCGGTGCTGAGCGCACGGGTGGGGCTGCTCACGCAGACGGAGCAGGGTGGGGTGGACCTGGCGTTGGACCTGGGCGTGGGGCTGCCCATGGGTCAGCAGGAGTCCTTCACGCGCGACGCGAGCGGACCGCGGCTGGCGCCGAAGGTGATGGTGGGCCGGCACTTCGGCCGAATCCGCGCGGGCCTGGAGGTGGGGTACCTGCAGCGCTCGAAGCTGAAGCTGACGGAGCAGACGGGAGACATTGAAGACGAGGTGGGCCAGGAGGTGCGCGTGGGCCTGGCGCTGGCGACGACGGGGCGCCGGCTGCGCTGGGAGTTCAACGTCCGGGGCATGCTGCCGCTGACGGACCAGCCCAGCTCCGTGGAGCTGCTGCCCGGAGGCCGCTACCTCGTCAGCCCCTCGCTGGAGCTGTTCGCGCTGGGCGGGCTGGGCATTGGCGCGGCCCCCGGGACGCCGATGTTCCGGCTGATGGTGGGCGGTGCCTTCGGCAGTGTGACGCCGCCGCGTGGGCCGGGGGAGTCCTCGGTGCGCTGTGAGATGGGCCTGTCACCCCAGGAGAAGATCCAGGAGTGCCCCGGCGAGGACGAGGACGGGGACACCGTCCGCAACTCCGACGACAAGTGCCCGCTGGTGAGGGGCGACGTGGCGCGCGGTGGCTGCTCGGCGCAGGACACGGACGGCGACGGTATCGAGGACATGCTGGACGGCTGCCCCGTGGAGCCCGGGCCTGCCGCGCGGCAGGGCTGCCCCATTCCGGACCAGGACAAGGACGACCTGCCCGACGAGAGCGACAGCTGCCCCACGGACCCGGGGCCGGCGGACAACCGGGGCTGCCCGGTGCGCGACACGGACAAGGACGGCATCGACAACGACAAGGACGAGTGCCCGAACGACGCCGGTCCCCCCGAGCGCAACGGGTGCCCGGAGTCGGACAGCGACAAGGACGGCGTGCCCAACCGCGTGGACAGCTGCGCCAACGAGCCGGGTGACGCGAAGAACCTGGGCTGCCCCGTGCACGTGCTGCCGCTGGTGGAGATCAAGCCCGACCGGCTGGTGGTGCTGGGCAAGGTCTTCTTCGAGTCCAGCCAGGCCCGCATCCAGTCGCGCTCCTTCGAGCTGCTGGACTGGGTGGCGCGGGTCATCAAGGAGCATCCCGAAATCCAGGCGGTAGGGGTGGGCGCGCACACGGATGACCGGGGCTTCCCGGACGCCAACCGCAGGCTGTCGCAGGGCCGTGCGGAGGCAGTGCGCCAGTACCTCATCACCAAGGGCGTGGCCGCCGAGCGCCTGCGCGCGCAGGGCTTCGGGCAGGACCGCCCCATCGACAGCAATGCGACCTCCATCGGCCGGGAGAACAACCGCCGGGTGGAGTTCCTCATCGTGGACACGGAGAAGGCGGCGAGCCCCCAGCGCTGAGCTGAGGGGCACGCTCGCAGGAGACAGGTATGAATCGAAGCTCGCTGAGCAGGGCCGTCATGGCCGTGGCGGTCCTCACCGCCTTCGTGGCCGTGGCCGGGCCCGACTCCTTCTTCGTGGGGAATGGGCGGTCCGGGGCGCCGACCTTCACCACCGCGGCGCCCGTGGAGAAGGTGATCAACAACTACGCGCAGGTGACCGCGCCGCTGGCCCCCGGTGACAAGCAAATCACCATCGGCACGGCGACGGGGCCCGCGAATGAGGCCACCGCGACCTTCACGGCGGGCGCCCTGGTGATGGTGCTCCAGACCACCGGCCTCGTGCCGGCCACGGCCGAAGGAGATGAGGCGCCCATCGACCTGACGGAGAACCCCGTGGGCCGGTGGGAGCTGGCGCGGCTGGCGGGCCAGGCCGGCTCCACGCTCACGCTGGTGCAGCCCCTGAAGCATTCGTACGCGGCCAACGTCACCCAGGTCATCGTGGTGCCGGAGTACACGAACCTCACCATCAACACGGGCGTGACGGTCAAGGCACTGCCGTGGGATGGCAGCAAGGGCGGTGTGGTGGCGTTCCTGGTGTTCGGGGGGCTGACCAACAACGGAACCATCTCCGCGAAGGCGGCCGGGTTCCGGGGGGGCGTCTACGCCCGGAGCAGCAAGAATGGCAGCAATGAATACATGAACTGCGATGCCATCAGCCGACCCACGGGCGCGCCGTCAGAAGTGTGGGCGGCCAAGGGAGAGGGCCTCAACAGTGCGCTCTACAACCCGAACCCGGCGCAGAGCGCCCTCGGAGTCGGAACCCTCGCCACGGGCGGTGGCGGCGGCGTCTGCAACCACGGCGGCGGTGGTGGCGGTGGCAACGCGGGCGTCGGAGGCCGGGGCGGCAGCTCGACCAGTGACGACGGGGAACCGTGTCACAGCCGCCGGCAAGGGCGGCGTCGCGCTGAGACTCTCTCCGCTGGCATCGCTGAGCCTGGGCGGCGGCGGAGGCAGCGGGCAGGGGTACGCGCAGCACTCTCCGACCGCGCCAGAGGCGGGGCGGGGCGGTGGCATCGTCTTCATTCGCGCCACGACGCTGGGCGGCACTGGAACCATCGATGCCTCCGGCGGCGATGCCCCGGACTTCACCGACATCAGCGCGGGCGGCGGTGGCGCTGGCGGCACCGTCCATGCGCGGTTCGCGAACACGGTGGCGTGTGGGAGCGGCACGCCGGTGCTCGCGAAGGGCGGTAACGGAGGCAACACGCCCACCGCGGCCAACGGTGTGGACCTGGGCCCGGGCGGCGGCGGCGGCGGCGGTTGGGTGCTCTTCCAGAGCAACAGCACGCCTTGCGGCATCTCCGTCGCCAGCGGTGTGTCCGGATTGTCGAAGACCACCGCGACTCGCGGCGCGCTGCCTCCCGCCGACAGTGGCGCGCCCTACGTGGGCACGGCCATCACCTTCTCCAAGGGAATGACCCGGTATCCAGGGCCTTCCCTCCAGCTCGTGGGCGGCGGCTCGGCGACGCGAGAGCTGCTGCCCCTGGTCTCTGGTTCGGGGGGCACGGCCAACACGGACGCGGTCATCTACCTGGTGGATGACGCGGCGGGCACCATCACCCGGAGCGAGGCGGGCCGCGCGAAGGTCGCTCCGGACGGGACGTTCGAGACCCGGCTGACCGTGCCCCTCACCGAGGGCCCGAACCGGCTGGCCGCAGTCACGGAGTCACAGCGGCTCCAGGGCCTCCTCGGGACGCATTTCATCGTCACCCTGGATACCGTGGCGCCGACCTCGGTCTTCACGTCAACGCTTCCTTCCGTCCCCACAAGGAACAGCTCGACGACGTTCACCTTCGTGGCTCGGGACAACGGTGCGATGACGGCGTGCGCCTCCTGCACGATGAGTTGCAGTGTCAATGATGCGGTTTTCACGAGTTGCAATTCCGGCTCGCTGAACGTTTCCACCGATGACAGCGGCACGTACACCCTGCGGGTTCGCGCCATCGACGCGGTGGGCAACGAGCAGCTCATTCCCATCAGCCATACCTGGCAGGTGGACCGCACGTTGCCGGACACGACGATTGGAGTGAAGCCACCGCTGAAGAGCCGGTCGGCGACGGCGGAGTTCTCGTTCACCTCGCCGAGCACCGATGTGGCGAGCTTCCAGTGCCTGCTGGACCCGGCGAACTCACCGCCGACGCCGGCGCAGTGGAGCGCGGCAGCCACGTGTGCGGCGCAGCGGACGTGGACGGTGACGAACGGGACGCACCGGCTGTGGGTGCGTGCGGTGGACGCGGTGGGCAACGTGGATGACACCCCCGCGGACTACGAGTGGACGGTGGACCTGCTCGTGCCGGATACGGCCATCACGGGCTTCCCGCCCTCGGTCACCCGCGAGACGACCGCGAACTTCACCTATGCCTCCTACGAGCAAGCGCAGCCGATCGCGTGCGGTGCGGATTGCGAAGTGCACTGCAGCCTGGACGGCGTGGCCTTCAGCCTCTGCCAGGCGCAGTACACGGGCCTGGGAGAGGGAATGCATACGCTGCTGGCCCGCGCTCAGGACTCCTCCGGCAACGTCGACCCCAGCCCCGCCAGCTACTCCTGGCGCGTGGACCTCACGCGGCCGGACACGACGATTGGAGTGAAGCCGCTGCTGAAGAGCCGGTCGGCGACGGCGGAGTTCTCATTCACCTCGCCGAGCACCGATGTGGCGAGCTTCCAGTGCCTGCTGGACCCGGCGAACTCACCGCCGACGCCGGCGCAGTGGAGCGCGGCAGCCACGTGTGCGGCGCAGCGGACGTGGACGGTGACGAACGGGACGCACCGGCTGTGGGTGCGTGCGGTGGACGCGGTGGGCAACGTGGATGACACCCCCGCGGACTACGAGTGGACGGTGGACCTGCTCGTGCCGGATACGGCCATCACGGGCTTCCCGCCCTCGGTCACCCGCGAGACGACCGCGAACTTCACCTATGCCTCCTACGAGCAAGCGCAGCCGATCGCGTGCGGTGCGGATTGCGAAGTGCACTGCAGCCTGGACGGCGTGGCCTTCAGCCTCTGCCAGGCGCAGTACACGGGCCTGGGAGAGGGAATGCATACGCTGCTGGCCCGCGCTCAGGACTCCTCCGGCAACGTCGACCCCAGCCCCGCCAGCTACTCCTGGCGCGTGGACCTCTCGCGACCCAATACGACGATTGTCACCCGGCCTGCCGACCCGAGCCCCGCGGCGCGCGCGGGCTTCGACTTCAACTCCACGGCGTCGGACGTGGCGCGCTTCGAGTGCGCGCTGCTGACGCGCACCGGGGCGCCGTTGGAGACGGACTTCGTCACGTGCGCGGCTTCGTACGAGACGCCGGCGCCGAATCTGGTGCATGGCACGCGCTACTACATGCACGTGCGCGCGGTGGACGCGGTGGGCAACCCGGACGACAGCCCCGCCACGCATGAGTGGACGGTGGACCTGCACGTGCCGGACACGGCCATCACGGGTTTCCCGCCCTCCCTGGACAGCACCACGACGCCGACCTTCACGTTCGCGTCCTTCGACGAGTACGTGGCGGACGAGGACAACCGCGTCCCGTGCCAGGGCTGTACGCTGGAGTGCAGCCTGAACGGCGCGGCCTACGCGCCATGCCAGGCCACGCATACGCCGACCGTCCAGGAGCGCACCAATACGATGCTAGTCCGGGCGAAGGACCTGGCTGGCAACGTGGATGCAACCCCGGCCGTCTACACGTGGCGGGTCATCCTGGGGCCGGTGACGATGCAGATCGAAGATCGTCCGCCCACCACGGTGACGCGCAACCCGGTGGCCATCTTCCGCTTCTCGGCGAGCAAGCCTGAGTGCAGCTACGAGTGCAAATTCGGCGACGCGACCACGTTCACGGCCTGCCCGCTCAGCAACGGCATCCCGGAGACCGCTCAGTACACCGCCGCCCAGTCCGGCACCTACCGGCTGGTGGTGCGGGCCGTGGACAAGTCGAACAACATCTCGAACGAGGTTCCGGCCACGTGGATTGTCGACATCGATCCGCCCGCCGTGCCGTCCGTGACGAGCCCCGTGGGAGGGGCGCTGCTGAATGCCTCGCGCCCGCTCATCGAGGGCACGTCTCCCGAGCAGGGGCGGGTCTCGGTGTACATCGACGAGGACCTGGTGGGCTCCTTCGAGGCGGGGCGCACCTGGGCCTTCGATGGCTCGCCGGTGCTGGATGACGGCACCCACACGGTCGCCGTGCAGCTGGCTGACGCGGCGGGCAACGTCGGAGTCATCTCCGCGCCGCTCACCTTCGAGGTGGATGCCACGGCGCCGCAGACGACCATCACCCTGGCGCCCCCGGTCCTGACCCGTGACGCGGCCTTCTCGTTCGAGTTCACTTCCACCGAGGAGGTCAGCTTCTGGTGCAGCCTGGACAAGGCCGCGCCCGTGCTGTGCTCGCCGGTCCATCCCGTCAGCGTGGATCGCGACGGCGCCCACACCCTGGAAGTGCAGGCCGAGGACCGGGCGGGAAACAGGGACTCGAGCGCGGCCATCCACGCCTGGACGGTGGACTCCGACCCGCCGTCCACCGTCATCACCGAGAAGCCCGAGCCGGCCGTCAGCGTCCGGGATGTCACCTTCCGTATCGAGTCGGACGAGCCCAACACGACCTTCCTGTACAGCCTGAACGGCTCCGGCTTCGACGATTGCCCGGGCTGCGGCGCGGTGCTCCCGTTCAATGGCCTGGCCGAGGGCCGCTACCGGGTAGAGGTGCGCGCGAAGGACCAGGCGGGCAACGTGGATGACACCGCCGAGGCCCATGAGTGGGTGGTGGACCTCACCAGCCCGGCGATGCCCGTGCTGACCCAGCCCGCCCCCGACGCAGTGGTCGGAAGTGTCACCCCCACCTTCTCCGGGACGGCGGAAGTGGCGACCGAGCAGCAGGCCGCGAACTTCGTGGTCGTCTCCATTGGAGGCAAGGCCATCGGGCGGGCCGAGGTGGATTCGGACGGCAGGTGGCAGCTGACACCCCAGAACGCGCTGCCCGAGCAGCCGCTGCTCGTCACCCTCATCAGTGAGGACGCGGCGGGCAACGTGAGCGGGACGACTGCGTCCACCCCCTTCACCATCGACACCTCCATCAACCGGCCCCGGGAGATCGACTCTCGCGGCGGCGGCCTGAGCTGCGCGTCGACGGGGCCGGCAAGCGCGCCGGGCATGGCCCTGGCGATGCTGGGGCTCGTCCTGATGGCGGTCCGGCGCCGGCGCTCGTGAGGACGGCGGCGGCATCCCGGGCAGGAATGGGATGCCGCCTTCACACCGTTGTAGGATTGCGTGCTTGCGTCGGCTGGGGACTTCAGCTAGTTGTCCCTCGCAGTCGGTCGCCTGCTGGTGGCGTCCTGCGGGATTAGCTCAGCTGGATAGAGCGTTGGCCTCCGGAGCCAAAGGCCACAGGTTCGAATCCTGTATCCCGCGCTGAAAGAAGGGCCCGGAATCCTTGGGGAAATCCCCTGGGTTCCGGGCCCTTCGTCTTTCCGCGGACAGGGAGCGGCAGGCTGCATGCCCGCTGTTCGCGACCGGCTGCCCCTTGCTCCGGAAGCATTCCGCGTGCGAGTGAATCGCCCCGTGCCCGGAATCGGGTGGGGAGCCGAAATGAAGAGCCGTCGCGGACTTTACGTATTGGGGTTGCTGGTCCTGGTAGGTGCACTGGCCTGTGGAGGGGATTCCGGGCCTCCGCCGCCTCCAGAAGTACGACTGCCAGGGGCTCCCACCAGCGTCAGCGCGACGCCGGGAGACGGCCAGGCGACGGTGAGCTGGACGCCGCCGACGGACAATGGCGGCAGCCCCATCACCGGGTACACCGTGCAGGCGTTGGCCCAGGGCGCGCAGCCGAAGTCGGTTCAGAGCGGCGCGGCGTCCGTCACCGTGACGGGCCTCACCAACGGCACGGCCTATACCTTCGTCGTGGCGGCCACCAACGCCAAGGGGGACGGCGCTGCTTCCGCTCCGTCCGCGGCCGTGACACCGCGCACGGTGCCCGGGGCGCCCTTCGACCTGTCCGCCACGCCGGGGAACCGGCAGGTGGAGGTGAGCTGGAAGGCTCCGACGGACGCGGGCATGCCCATCACCCGCTACGTCGTCGAGGTCCGACAGGGCGAGACGGTGGTGAAGTCCCAGGAGGTCACCGGACTGAGTGCCACCCTCACCGGGTTGACCAATGGCACCACCTATTCCTTCACCGTCACCGCGGCCAATACTGTGATTGCAGGGCCGGCCTCCGCTGCCATCGTCGCCACGCCGCGCACGGTGCCTGGGGCGCCCGGCATCTCCGCCATGGCGGGACTCAACAAGGTCGTCGTCGTGACGCTGACGGTGACGGACGACGGCGGCAGCCCGGTGACAGGCTTCACCATCCACATGACCTCGCGGGCGGGGATAGCGCGGACCGTGACCTCCACGACGCCGGAAGTGGAGATTTCAGGCCTGGAGAACGGCGTGACCTTCGACTTCACCGCCACCGCGAGCAACATCGTGGGAGAGGGCCCCGCGTCAGCGTCCGTCTCCGCGAAGCCGTACACGTGGCCAAGCGCGCCCCGCGACCTGCAGGCGACCGCGAGCGAGGGGGTCACTCCCGGGTACATCGACTGCTCCTGGAGGCCGCCCCAGCACGACAATGGTGATGCGGTCACCGGCTACCGGATCTCCCTGTTCCAGGAAAGCCCCAACATCTTCCTCCGGAGTTTCGAGACGACAGAGCCGAGCGCCCGGGTGACGGGCCTGACGCCGGGCACAGGCTACATCCTCGACATCCAGGCCAAGAATGGTGCCGGCTACGGGGACTCGCTCGCGAGCCATGTACTGCGGCCGTTCGCCACCCCTGACGCGGTGGAGTCGTTCACGGCGACCCCCGCGCTCGCCTCGGTCCAACTCGCCTGGACGCCTCCGGCCTTCGATGGGGGCTTCCCCATCGGAGGCTACGTCGTGGTCGTGGTACCGACGGGCGATACGTTCGAGTTTTCCGCGGCTGAACGCTCGGCGATCATCGGGGACCTGCTCAACGGCTTCTCCTACACCTTCACCATCCATGCCCGGAACAACATAGGCGTGGGGACTGGGAAGTCGGTGACGGCCACGCCGACCGCGGAGTAGGCGCAAACCCACCGTCGCTTCACGCTTCCACCTGCTCCGGCGGCCTCGGCAGGTGGAAGCGCACGGTGCGCACGCGGCGGGGCGAGGACTCCAGCACCTCCAGCACCAGTCCGCCCTCCGTCGGGAACTTCGTCCCCGGCTCCGGAATGGCGCCTCCGGCCAGGGCGATGCACAGCCCCGCCACGGTCGAGTAGTCCTGGTCCTCGTCCAGCTCCAGCCCCAGCTCGCGGTTCACATCGCGCAGCGCCGCCTGGGCCTGCACCACCGCGGTGGTGGGGCCCTCGCGCTTCACCAGCTCCTCCGGCGTCTCGGACTCGCTGAGGATGTCGCCGACGAGCTCCTCCACCAAATCCTCCACCGTCACCAGGCCCGCCACGCCGCCGCGCTCGTCCACCACCACCGCCAGCTGCATGCGCCGCTTCTGCAGCTCCTTCAGCGCGTCCATGGCCCGCATGGACTCGACGAGGAAGAAGGGCGGCCGCATCACGTCCTCCAGGACGATGAGGTTTCCCTCCCACGCCACGCCGAGCAAATCCTTGACGATGACGTAGCCGACGATGTTGTCCACCGCGCCCTCGTACACCGGCATGCGCGAGTGGCCATGCTCCAGCATCACCTGGCGAATCTCGTCCGCGCTGGAGTGCCGCCGCAGGGCGACGATGCGCTCGCGAGGCACCATCAGCTCGCCCAGCGTCAGGTCCCCCATCTCGAAGGCCCGCGAGGCAATCTCCCCCGCGCGCGGGTCCACCGTGCCGTGCTTCGTGGCCTCCTCCACCAGCTGCTGCAGTTCCTCCGCCGACAGCCGGCCTTCAGTGAAGTTCGTCCTGTCACCGAACAGCCGCAGCACCACGTTGGAGCTGGCGGTGAGGAACCACACCACCGGCCGCATCAGCCAGGACAGCCCATGCAGGGGCCGGCCGATGAGCAGCGCGTAGCGCTCTCCCGCGCGCAGGGCGAGCGACTTGGGCACCAGCTCGCCCAGCACCAGTGAGAGGTACGAGACGAAGGCCACCACCGCCGCCAGGGCCACGTCGTCCGCCTGCTGCTCCGGGACGCCCAGGCCCGACAGCACACCGGCCAGCCGGGTGGCCATGCTGGCGCCGCCGAAGGCCGCCGCCGTGGCGCCGATGACGGTGATGCCGATCTGCACCGTGGCGAGGAAGCGCTCGGGGTCCTTCCGGAGCTTCTCCACCGACTTCGCCGAGGTGCTGCCCTCGTCGATCAGCTCCCGCAGCCGCGTCCGGCGCATGGAGAGCACCGCCAGCTCCGCCCCGGCGAAGACGCCGTTGGAAAGAACCAGCAGCAGGATGACGAGAAGCTCGGTGACGATGATGGCCCTCCTTTCAGGGGGCCTCTACCCTAACCGCCCACGGCTGGCCGCTCACTCTCCAAGTGACTGCAAGAGGAGCGACAGCTGGTCCCGGCTCGCGCCCTTGGGCAGGTAGTAGTGCGGACCGGACAACAGCGCGCTGCCCACGTCCTGCGCCGCGGCCGAGGTGAGGAAGACAATGCGGGGGTGGGGGCCGCGCGGAAGCCGCTCGACGACTTCGAGGCCACTCATGCCCGGCATGTTGAGGTCCAGGAGCATCACCCCGTAGCGGTCACCCCGCTTCAGCGTGTCCAGCGCCTCCTGCCCATCGGCCGCCTCGAAAGTCTCATAGCCGAGATCCTCCAGGCTGAGCCGGAGGAACTCCCTCCAGTCCGCGTCGTCATCCACGACGAGGACCTTGCGTGTGCCGTCATCCGTTGCGAGTCGCGCCAATCATCCTCCCCCGACAGGAGATGAACGCCACTGAAGTCCTCCATCATTCGCACCGAGCGGTGGATTGGCGCTCGCAGGGAGAGCGGGCAGGCAGGCCCTAGAACAGCGCGATGCCGAGCTGGCCCACCAGATATTGCAACGCGGGGCGCACGTTGTGGCTCGCCGTGCGGGGGCGCTCCGTCAGCGCCGCGCGGCACCACGCCGGCTCGCCGAGCAGCCGGCCCTCCGAGTGACGGAACACCCGGAAGCGCCCCAGGTCCGTGGAGCTGCCCGCGTTGTAGATGCGCAGCGGCCGCGGGCCCTCCGTGTCCAGCATCCGCTCACGGGGCACGTGCCGGTGGCCGTGCAGCACCAAATCGCACCGGCCTTGAAGGCGCTTCACCCATTCGGCGCCCAGGGGCAGCTCCGCCGCGTGGGGCCAGCCCATCATCGTCGCCAGCCGCTCGGGGAAGCTCTCCTCGGGCAGCGGCAGCACGTGGTGGTGCACCAGCACCGCCGTCAGCGTCTTCTCCGGGGCCCGGGCCAGCGCCTCGTCCACCGCGTCCAGCTCGGCATGGGTGAGGACGCCATGGCTCGCGAAGTAGTTGCGGTTGTGTGGGCCCGTGGAGTCCACACACACCAGGTACAGCCCCGGCTGCTCCACCACGCGCACCTTCTGGCCGTCCATCCACTGAGCTCCGGCGTCGTCGCCGGGCCGGTCATGGTTGCCGGGGATGAAGGTGAGCCGGCCGGCGTCCAGCAGGGGCGCGAAGAGCTCGCGGAAGCGCTGGTACTCCGCGTTCGTGCCCTGGTGCGTCAGGTCTCCCGTCACCACCACATGGTCCACGCTGGTGGCCAGGAGCGCTCCCACCAGGGCACGGGCCGAGGCATCGCTCTCGGGGCTCAGGTCCAGGTGAAAATCCGACAGGTGCGCCAGCGTCCGGATGACCATGCCCTTGAGATAGGCATTCCTCGCGGCGGTATCAGGGCCTTGTGGTGAATCGGCTGCAAGAGGTGTGCAACGAACTCGCGTCAGCCCGCGAGATCGCCCGCCATCAACGCCTCGCCCGCCTCGAGCGTGTGCTCCGGAACAGAAGCGGGCGCGCGCGGCGCCACCAGCCGGGTGCCGGGGGCCACGCGCAGCTTCGTGCCGCGCCAGTCCACCGTGCGAAAGAAGACGCCGTGCCACCAGGTGAGGAAGAGCAGCGCGTCCTTGACGAGCACCCCGGGCACCGCGTCCCACGACAGGGACTCGGGGCGCAGCGCGCGGCAGGTGGCCAGGTCCACCGCCACCTTGCCCAGCACCACCACCATGGCCACCATGCCCGTCGTGGGGGAGGGGACGAGCAGCGCCCCCAGGAGGGCGAGTGGCGCCGGGTTGAGCAGCGCCTGGGCAAGGTACGTGGACGGGGACACCGCGGTGCGGTGGATGACGCTCCAGCGCAGGTAGCGCTGGAAGAAGGCCTTCACGCTCTTGCGCAGCGACACGTTGAACACCGGCGTGCGCGCCACCACCACCCGCCGGCCCAGCTTGCGCGTCACCCACTGGCCGATGACGTAGTCCTCCGCCAGCACGTCCTTCACCGCGAAGAAGCCGCCCATGGCGTCCACGTCCTCGCGACGCAGCGCCATGGACTTGCCCACGACGATGTCCTGGCCCGCGAGCCGCTTGGCGGCAATCATCCCCGCCGCCGCGCTGGAGGCCAGGTAGAGGTTGTCCAGCAGCGAGCCGAAGCTCTTCTCCCCCATGCCCGCCACCGGGTGCGTCACGCACCCCACCGACGGGTCCGAGAAGGCCGCCGCCAGCTCCTCCAGGTAGCCCGCGGACACGCGCGTGTTGCTGTCGCTGATGACCAGCAAGTCAAAGCGCGCCCGGTCCGCCAGCGTGATGAGCTGATTCACCTTGGGGTTCAGCCCCGGCGCCCCCTCCTGCAGCTCCAGCCGCATGACGCCCGGCCACCGCGCCACCGCCGCCCGCGCCACCGCGTAGGCCGCGTCCCGCACGTCCTTCACCCCCAGCACCACCTCGTACGGGCCCGCGTAGTCCAGCCGGGCGAACTGCTCCAGGTTGGCCTCCAGGTCATCGTCCACGCCGCACAGCGGCTTGAGGATGGAGATGCCGGACCGGGGCGCGCCCTCGGGTAGCAGGGGCGCGACGTCCCGCCGGTGCCGCAGCACCAGCAGGTACTGGATGACGAGGGCCAGGAGGCCGAAGAGGGCGGCGAGCAGCAGGAGGCCGGAGGCGAGCAGCATTCGCGGGAAGTCCCGAAGTCGGCGCGCGGGCATCGCGCGACCTGGGTTCCACGCTAGAGGGGGCTCGCGTCAGGGCCGCGAAGGGCTCGCGGCGCCCGGGATACTTCTCGGTGACGGCGCGGTGAAGCGGCGCCTACTCGGTGAGGTTGCGGCTGCGCGGGTGGCGGATGTCCTTGCCGCGCACCATGTAGACCACCATCTCCGCCACGTTCATCGCGTGGTCGCCAATGCGCTCCAGGTGCTTGGCGATGAACATGAGCGCCGTGGCCCGGCGGATGTTCCGCGAGTCCTCCATCATGTACGCGAGGAGCTCGTTGAAGATCTTGAGGAAGAGGGCGTCCAGCAAATCGTCGCCCTGGAGCACCTCCTCCGCCTTGTTCACGTCGCCGGAGACGAAGGCGTCCAGGGACTTCTTCACCTGCTGCTGGGCCAGCTCCGCCAGCCGCGGCGTGTCCACGTAGGGGGCCAGCGGGGGGACCTGGTTCAGGTCCATGGAGCGCTCGGCGATGTTCACGGCCAGGTCGCCGATGCGCTCCAGGTCGGTGACAATCTTGAGCGCGGTGGTGATGAGTCGCAAATCACTGGCGGCCGGCTGGCGCAGGGCGAGGATGCGACGGCACAGCTCGTCGATCTCCACCTCCAGGCGGTTGACGTCCTTGTCCGCCGCGACGACCTTCTCCGCGAGCGGGCTGTCGCGCTCGGTGAGGGCCTTCATGCTCTGGGCGATGAGGTTCTCCACCTTGGCCCCCATCGCGAGGAGCTTCTCACGCAGGTCCCTCAGGTCCTGCTCGAAGGCCTTGTCCGTATGGGTCGCCGCCATCTGCCGTGTCCCTTCTTCCGCCCTGCCGCTCACCCGAACTTCCCGGTGACGTAGTCCTCGGTGCGCTTCTCGCGCGGGTTGGTGAAGATCTGCTCCGTGGCCCCGCATTCCACCAGTTCGCCCATGTAGAAGAAAGCCGTCCTGTCGGACACCCGGGCCGCCTGCTGCATGTTGTGGGTGACGATGGCGATGGTGTACTCGGCCTTCAGCTCGTGGATGAGCTCTTCAATCTTGGCGGTGGCGATGGGATCCAACGCGCTGGCGGGCTCGTCCATCAGCAGCACCTGGGGCTCCACGGCCATGGCGCGGGCGATGCACAGGCGCTGCTGCTGGCCGCCGGACAGGCCGAGGGCGCTCTCATTGAGGCGGTCCTTCACCTCGTCCCAGAGGGCCGCGCCGCGCAGGGACTTCTCCACCCGCCCGGCCAGCTCCGTCTTGTCCTTCATCCCCCCCACGCGCAGGCCGTAGGCCACGTTCTCGAAGATGCTCTTGGGGAAGGGGTTGGACTTCTGGAACACCATGCCCACGCGCCGGCGCAGGTCCACCACGTCCACGCTGCGGTCGTGGATGTCCGTGTTGTCCAGCAGGATGGAACCGGTGTGGTTGGTGCCCGGGATGAGGTCGTTCATCCGGTTGAGCGAGCGCAGGAAGGTGGACTTGCCGCAGCCGGAAGGGCCGATGAGGGCGGTGACGCGGCGCTCGAGGATGGCCAGGGAGACCTTGTTGATGGCCGTCTTGGTGCCGTAGCGCAGGGTCAGCTCCCGCGACTCCATCTTCGCGCGCGGGGAATGGGGCTGGAGGGACATGGGTGGCCGTACCGTCAGTGGGCGCCAGCGGCCTTGCGGCGCGTTCGCGTCCGGATGATGACCGCGACGAGGTTGAGGGCGAAGGTGAGCAGCAGCAGCACCAGCACCGTCGCATACAGCAGCGGGCGGGTGGCCTCCACGTCCGGAGACTGCGTGGCCAGCACGTACGTGTGGTAGCCCAGGTGCATGAACTGGGAGTTGAGCTGGCTGGGCAGGTCGGGGAGGAAGTAGGCCGCGCCCGTGAAGAGGATGGGCGCCACCTCGCCCGCGCCGCGGGAGATGGCCAGCACGGCGCCGGTGAGGATGCCCGGCAGCGCGCCCGGCAGCACCACCCGGACCAGCGTCTGGGACTGGGTGGCGCCCAGCGCGAGGCTGGCGGTGCGGTGGTCCAGCGGCACCGCGCGCAGGGCCTCCTCGGTGGCGACGATGACCACCGGCAGCGTCAGCACCGCCAGGGTGAGCGACGCCCAGAGGATGCCGGGCTGTGCCCAGTGCAGCTCCTCGTAGCCCAGCACGCGGTCCATGCCCCGGCCGACGAAGAGGATGAAGAAGCCCAGGCCGAAGAGGCCGAAGACGATGGAGGGCACGCCCGCCAGGTTCACCACGGCCACGCGCACCCAGGCGGCGAGGCGCGAGCCGGGCGGGGCGTACTCGTGGAGGTAGACGGCGGTGAGCACGCCCACCGGCATCACCGCCAGCGTCATCAGCAGGGTGAGCGCCGCGGTGCCGACGATGGCGGGGAAGATGCCGCCGCCCATCATGCCGTCGCTCGGCGGCTGGGTGAGGAAGGTCCACGTGACGTGGCTGGCGCCGTTGGCGACCACGTCCAGGAGGATGAGGGCCAGCATGCCCACCATGAGGAAGGCGGCCAGGCCCGTGAGCGTCGTGAGGAACAGCCCCACCGCGCGGCGCGTGGCGTACGTCACGAGGCACTCCCCGTCAGGCGCTTGATGACCTTCTTCGTCCAGGCCGACGCCAGCATGTTGAGGATGAAGGTGAAGAGGAACAGCTGCACGCCGATGAAGAAGAGGATGGAGTAGTGGGGGCTGCCCACCACCACCTCGCCCATCTCCGCGGCGATGGTGGCCGACAGCGAGCGCACCGAGTCGCCGAAGTTGCCGGAGACAATGGCCGCGTTTCCCGAGGCCATCAGGATGATCATCGTCTCGCCGATGGCGCGCCCGAAGCCCAGCACACACGCGGCGAGGATGCCGGGGGCCGCGGCGGGGAGCACCACCTTCCACGCCGTCTCCCAGGGCGTGGCGCCCAGCGCCAGGGACGCCTCGCGGTAGCTGCGCGGCACCGCGGTGAGCGAGTCCTCGGCCACGGTGAAGATGACGGGGACGATGGCCAGTGCCAGCCCCAGGCCCGCCACCACCGCGTTGAGCCGGGTGTTGAGGCCGAAGGTGTCCTGGAGGAAGGTGGCCATCACCATCAGCGCGAAGAAGCCCAGCACCACCGAGGGGATGCCGGCCAGCAGCTCGATGACGGGCTTGAGCAGCTCGCGCAGGCGGCGCGGGGCGAACTCGGCGGCGTACAGCGCGCCGAAGACGCCCACCGGCACGGCCACCAGCATGGAGACGGCGGTGGTCTTCAGCGTCCCGATGAACAGCGGAATCATGCTGACCTTCGGGATATTGGAGACCGGCTGCCAGGTGAAGGTGGCGGGGCGGCCCGCCCGTGCCACCTGGGGCAGGAACATCTTGGAGAGGCTGGCCTCGTGCCGCGCCTCGGGCTCCGTGAAGAGCGCCAGCGCCTCCTTGGCCACGAAGACGAGGATGAGGACGAGGGCGGCGATGCCGGTGAAGGCCATCAGCGTGATGAAGCCCGCGATGACCTTCTCCTTCAACTGACGGCGGCGCGCAGCCGGTGAGAGCGTTGGCGGCGCCAAGGTTTCCGTGAGGCCCTGCTGCATGACCGCCTGTCTATCCATAGTGCGTCAGGGCCTCGCGTGACATTCGTGTGACGGCGGAGGGGGGAGGCCTACTTCACGGGGAAGTAGCCGACCTTGGTGACGACCGCCTGCCCCTCGGGCGACAGGGCGAAGTCGATGAAGGCCTTGATTTCGGAGGCGGGCTTGTTGCGCAGGTAGAAGTACAGGTTGCGCGACAGCGGGTACTTGCCGCTCTTGATGTTGTCGGCCGTGGGGGCAATCTCCTCGTTGCCCTTCTTCACCTTCAGCTCCTTGATGCCCTTGGCATAGGCGGCGCCACCGTAGCCGATGCCGTGCTTCTCCTTGGCGACGGCGTTCACCACCGCGGCGGTGCCGGGCAGCGTCTGGGCGGAGGCGGCGAAGTCCTCACCTTCGAGCACGTTGTCCTTCACGAACACATACGTGCCGGACGAGTTCTCACGGGAGTAGACGACGATGGCCGCGTCCGGGCCGCCCACTTCCTTCCAGTTGGTGATGTCGCCCAGGTAGATGCCGCGCAGCTGCTCCATGGTGAGGGCCGTCACCGGGTTGCCCTCGTTGACGTAGAAGGTGACGCCGTCCTTGGCGACGGGAATCTCCACGCCGGTGGTGTTGTAGCGGGCGCGCAGCTTCTTGCCCTCGGCGTCCTTCATCTCCCGGCTGGACATGGCGATGTCCGTGGTGCCGTTCTGCAGGGCCGCCAGGCCCGTGCCGGAGCCGCCGCCGGTGACCTGCACCTTGGTGGCGGGCGTCTTCTTCATGAACTCCTCGGCCCAGCGCTGCCCGAGGATGACCATGGTGTCCGAGCCCTTGACGGTGACGTTGCCGGCCTGGGCGGCCATGGGCAGGGCCACCAGCAGGACCGCGACGAGTGACTTGAGGAAGGTCTTCATGGTGTGGGTCTCTCCGAGATGAGGGTGGAGGCCTAGTAGCGGGCCTGGAGCTGGAAGGTGAGCAGGTTGTCGTGCGGGTCCTCGGAGGTGCCGGGCGAGGACGTCATGGGCAGCTCGTAGGCGAGCGTGGCCCGGAGGTTCTCCGAGAAGTGGTGGAGCAGGGCGACGGCGAGCGTGCCCACGGCGTTGGTGCTGGCGGGCTTGTTGTCCGAGGTGACGTCGTTGGCGCGGCCGCTCTCGCCGTCGAAGTAGTCGTAGCGGACGGCGATCTGGTTGGTCAGCCCCAGGTTCTGCACCACGAGCCCGTACCAGCCGCTGGCGGGCAGGCCGAGCTGCTCCACCTTCGTGTTGCCCGAGCTGCGCCAGTAGCCCTTGCCGTTGATGTACTCACCCTTGATGGACGTGGCGCCGAAGGGGAGCACGTCCAGGTACATCTGCGCGTCGAGCGCGACGCGGTTGCGGTCATACGCGACGCGGTAGGTGTCCGTGGCGCGGCGGCCCAGCGAGTGGCCGTACCAGCCGGAGACGCCACCGGACAGCCACTTCAGGTCGAAGCCCGCGCGGCCGATGAGGTCCTTCTCCTTGTCGTTGTCCGCGCCGATGAAGCCCTGGTTGAAGATGCCATCGCCGTCGAACACGCCGACCTGGACGTTGACCATCCCCTTGAGGAACTCACCGAAGAGCTTCGCGCCGCGGTCCCGCTCATCGGGGAGGAAGGCGCGAACCACGCGGCTGCGCTCGGGAATCTCGCGGTCGCTGGAGGACTGCACCGCCTCGAAGCCGAAGGGCCACTTCATCTGGCCCAGGGTGAGGCCCATGGCCTGCTTGGTGCCGGGGAGGAAGAGGGTGGCCTCGGCGTCGCGGACCGTCACGCCGGTGTCGGGCACCGCGTCAATCTGGAGCATCATCTGCGCCCAGTCGGTGGTGTACGTCGTCTTGATGCGGCCCCGGCGGACGGTGAAGCGGCTGAAGCCGCCCGCGCCGGTGTCGTCCAGGTTCTGCTGGTACTGGTAGCGGGCCTGGACGTAGCCCGAAATCTTCAGCTTCTTGAGCGCGGACAGGTCCGTCTTGGTCTCCGCGTTCTGCTCCTCCAGGGAGGTGACCTTGCCCTCCGTGGTCGTCATCCGCTCGTCGAGGGAGGGCTCCTCGGGGGTGACGGGGGCCGGCTGGGATTCTTCGGTGGGGGCGTCGGCCGGCGCGGCCGGCGCGGGCTGTTCCGTCTGCTGAGCCAGGGCCGGGGCGGCGGTGAGGGTGAGAAGCGCGAGAAGGGTGTTCCGCATGGAAGAGGGGCTCCGGAGGAAGACGGCCACGCTTCTATGGAAAGACTGTGTCCGCATGAGGACTTGCCTGTGACATCGGTGTGACGTCACTCGGCGGACGGATTCATGATGCGGTAGCCGACACCGCGGACCGTCTCCAGCAGCGCCCGGGCGGGGCCGAGCTTGTCGCGCAGGCGCATGACGTGGGTGTCGATGGTGCGCGTCTCCAGGGAGGAGGACAGGCCCCAGACCTCTTCCAGCAGCTGCTCCCGCGTCTGCACGCGCCCCAGCCTGGACAGCAGGTGTTCGAGCAGGCGGAACTCGAGGGCCGTCAGGGAGACCTCCTTGTCCTCGACGTAGAAGCGGTGCGCGCCCACGTCCAGCCGCAGGGGGCCCAGCACCAGCGGGGCGGCGCGGTCCTGGGACGGGGGTGGGCCGCTGCGCCGGACGATGGCCTTGAGGCGCAGCACCAGCTCGCGGACGCTGAAGGGCTTCACCACGTAGTCGTCCGCGCCCACCTCGAAGCCGCGGATGCGGTCCGACTCCTCGCCCTTGGCGGTGAGCATGACGATGAGCACGCCGCGCGACCAGGCGCTGGCGCGCAGGTGCCGGCACACGTCGATGCCCGACATGTCCGGGAGCATCAAGTCGAGCAGCACCAGCTCGGGAGGCCGCTCGCGTGCGGCGGCCAGGGCGTCCTCCCCGTTGAAGGCCAGGTGGGTGGTGAAGCCGGCGCCGCGCAGGTTGAAGTCAATCAGCTCGGCGAGGTCGCGTTCGTCGTCGACGATGAGGACATGGGACATGACTGGCCCTCACTGTGCGCGCCCCGGTTTTCACCCGCGTGACGCATGTGCAACAACTTCGTGAGGTCCAGGGGGCATTGAAGCGTGAAGGGCCCGCCCGGTCCGTGTAGATCTGTCCTACCCGCCATGGAGCCGCCCAACCCGTCCACGCCCTCGTCGCCCCGGCTTCCCACGCTGACGCCCACGCCCGGCGAGCTGGCACACGCGCAGCGGCGGGGCGGCCGCTCCGCGCTGCTGGGCCTGGCCCTGGTGGGGCTGGTGGCGCTGACGAGCCCCGTCCTGGGCTACCTCGAGGATGTGCG
>JBKGHK010000349.1:0-10302 GCA_046520375.1 Pyxidicoccus sp. 3LFB2 | reverse complement strand
CCCCCGCCGCCCAACGCGGGCCCCGCGGACGGACTGGAGATGCTGTCGTTCATCGACGACGCCGCCAGCAAGGACGCGGGCGCGCAGGCGGGCGCCAAGGTGCGCCGCTTCCACGTCCGCCGCCGCTCGGGCAAGGTGTTCGGCCCGTTCGACGAGGGCGTCATCGTCAAGATGCTGGAGGACGGGCAGCTGCTCGGCAACGAGGACGTCTCCACGGACTCGGAGAGCTGGTCGCCCATCGGCACGATGCCCACCTTCGCCGCCGCCATCCAGCGGCTGATGGAGGGCCCGGCCAGCAAGATGGTGGCGCCCGCCGCGGTGCCCACCACCGTCAGCGCCGAGGCGCCCCCGCGCCGACGCCGCGCCGCAGCCAGCATGAAGCGGCTGGAGCAGCTGTACGAAGGCCGCATGGCCGGCGTGGCCGTGGTGGACCGCAGCGGCGCCACGGAGAAGTGGAAGAAGCGCATCCCCATGATGGTGGCCGCCGGCGTCGGCGTGGTGATTCTGGGCATCGGCGTGGGCATGGAGTTCGGCTCGCGCTACGGCGCCTACGGCCGCCGCGCCCTCTTCCCCGCCCGCGTCGCCGCCGGCTCGCCCCAGGCGAAGCTGGTGGAGGACGCCAACAAGGCGCTGCTCCAGGACACCTTCGACAGCTACAAGCAGGCGCACGACCTCACCACCCAGGTGCTCCAGCAGGGCCAGTACCCCGCGGTGCTCTCCCTGTGGTGCCAGTCCGTGCACTACCTGCAGCGCCGCTACTCCGCCGCCGACCCGAACGAGATGGCGCGCTGCCGCGTGGTGATGCAGGACATCGAGCTGCTCGGCGAGAAGGACGTGGACGTCGTCAAGGCCGCCGCGGCCCTCGCCCTCACCAGCCGCCAGCCCGACCAGGTGCTCGCGTCGCTGACGAATGCGTACAGCCGCGAGGCGAACCAGGGTGACCTGGAGCTGGCCTTCCTGCTGGCCGAGGCCCACTCGCAGAAGCGCGAGGAGGCCCGCGCCATCGAGGTGTTGAACAAGGTGCTGGCGCGAGAGCCGAAGTCCGCCAAGGCCCACCACGCCCTGGGCAACCTGCACCAGACCGCGGGCCGCGCGGACGAGGCCGTCGCCGCGTACACCGCGGCGCTCGACGCCGACCCGAAGCACGTCGCCTCCGCGGTGGAGCTGGCCGCGGTGGAGCTGCTGGTGCGCAAGGACGGAGACAAGGGCGCGCAGGCCGTGGACCGCGCCCTGGCGGCGGACGTCCAGTCCGCGCTGGGTCCGGCGGAGCTGGCCCGCGCCCGCGGTCTCAAGGGCGTGGCCCTCTTCCAGCAGCACAAGCCCAAGGAGGCCGAGGCCGAGCTGATGGCCGCGCTGGAGAAGGACCCCGGCTCCGCCTTCACCAAGGGGCAGCTGGCCCGCGTGCTGCGCGCCCAGCGCAACTACGACGGCGCGCTGAAGCTCTACGAGGAGCTGGCCACCAAGGAGCCCGAGAATCTCGAGTACGCGGACGGCCACATCACCGCGATGGTGATGACCGGGAAGATGCAGGCCGCGCTGGACGCCGTGAAGAAGGCCAACGAGCGCTTCCCCAGCGAGGCGCGCATCGCCTACCTCTACGGCCGCATCGAGGACGCGCTGGACAAGGCCGCCGAGGCGGAAGGGCACTACAAGCGCGCCATCGCCGCGGACGACAAGCTGGTGGAGGCCAGCCTCTACCTGGGCCGCTTCTACCTGCGCGAGCGCCGCAACGCGGAGGCGCGTACGCAGCTGGAGCTGGCGGCGTCCAAGGCGCCGGACCACCCCGGCGTGCGCTCCGGTCTGGGCGAGCTGGCCCTGGCGGAGAACAACGCGCTGCTGGGCCAGCAGGAGTTCGAGCGGGCCATCCAGCTGGACCCCAACCTCGCCGACGCCCACCTGGGCCTGTCGCGCGTGGCGCTGCTGTCCGGGGACCTGGAGAAGGCGAAGGCCGAGGCCAACCGCGCCCTGGAGCTGGACCCCCACCTCTTGAAGGACGGCCGGCTGCAGCGCGGCATCGTCCTGTGGCGGCTGGGCCAGCTCGACGAGGCCGTCACCGAGCTGGAGAAGGCCAAGGCGGAGGACCCCCGCTCCACCACCACGCCGATTACGCTCGGCGCGGTGCTGCTGGAGAAGGGCGACCTGGCCGGCGCGGAGAGCAACCTCGGCCTGGCGCTGAGCAACGAGCCCTCCAACCACGAGGCGCTCTACTACCTGGGGCTCGTCAAGGCGAAGCGGCTGGAGTTCACCGGCGCCGTGGACAACATGCGCAAGGCGGTGGAGCGCGCGCCCTCGCGGCCGGACTACCACTACGCCTACGGCGTCATCCTGCGCGACGCCAAGAACCTGCCGGACGCCATGACGGAGTGGCGCAAGGCGGTGGAGCTGGACCCGCAGAACGCGGACGCGCACGAGGCGCTCGGCCATGCCCTCCTCGAGGGCGGCCAGTTCGAGGAGGCCATCACCTCCTTCGAGGCCAGCCTCAAGGCCGACCCGCGCCGCACCCGGGTGCTGGGCTCCATCGGCGATGCGTTCTTCAGCGCCGCGCGCTGGAACGACGCCGTGAAGCGCTACCAGACGGCGCTCAAGGAGGACCCGAAGCTGACCTACGTCTATTACAAGGTCGCCCGCGCCTTCACCGAGCAGGCCCAGTACGCCAAGGCCATCGACTGGTACCGCAAGGCCACCAGCGTGGAGCCGGAGAATCCGATGTCCTACTACTACCTGGGCTACGCCTATAAGGAGCGCAACAAGCGCCGGGAGGCCGTCCAGGCGTTCAAGGACTACCTCTCCCGCAAGCCCGACGCGACGGACAAGAAGGACATCGAGGACGAAATCTACGACCTGCAGAACTAGGTCGGAGCGGACGTCCGGCCGGGGTCAAAGCCCCGGCCCGGCGTCAGGCCGGAAGGGGGCGGGGCGTCCGCCCCTGAGCAGCCCGGGTGCGAGGAACCTTGCTCGCCTCCACCCGGGGTGACTACAAGGCGCCCCATGCTGGACCTCCGGAACGTTGCGCAGAACTTCGATGCCGTTGTCGCCCGCCTGCAGACGCGGGGCGGCAGCCTGGATTTGGGCCCCTTCCAGCGCCTGTTCTCCGAGCGGCGCGAGCTGTACGTCTCCATGGAGTCGCTGTCCGCCCGGCGGAACGCGGCCAACGAGGAGATGAAGCGCAAGGCGAAGGAGGACCCCAAGGCGCTGGACGCGCTGCGCGGGGACATGCGCGCCGTCTCCCAGGAGATCAAGGAGAAGGAAGCCCGCCTCAAGGAAGTGGAGGAGGAAATCAACCGCATCCTCCTGCTCATCCCCAACGTGCCGCACGAGTCGGTGCCCACGGGCGCCGGCGCCGAGGACAACGTCCAGGTGCGCGCCTGGGGTGAGAAGCCCAACCTCCTCTTCGCGCCCAAGCAGCACTTCGAGCTGGGCGAGAAGCTGGGCATGCTCGACTTCGAGCGTGCCGCCAAGGTGTCCGGCAGCCGCTTCGCCTACTACAAGGGCGCGCTGGCGCGGCTGGAGCGGGCGCTCGCCGCGTTCATGCTCGATGTGCACACGCAGAAGGGCTACCTGGAGATGATTCCGCCCTACCTCGTGCTGCGCGAGTCGATGATGGGCACCGGGCAGCTGCCCAAGTTCGAGGACGACGCCTTCAAGACGGCCGGGGAGATGGAGCGCTTCCTCATCCCCACGGCCGAGGTGCCCGTCACCAACTACCACGCGGACGAAATCCTCGAGGGCGAGCAGCTCCCCATCCGCTACTGCGCCTTCAGCCCGTGCTTCCGGGCCGAGGCCGGCTCGGCGGGCAAGGACACCCGCGGCCTCATCCGCCAGCACCAGTTCCACAAGGTGGAGCTGGTGAAGTTCGCCACGCCGGACAAGAGCCTGGAGGAGCTGGAGGCGCTGACGGACGACGCCTGCGACATCCTCCGCCGCCTGGGGCTGCACCACCGCGTCATGCTCCTGTGCACCGGGGACATGGGCTTCGGCTCCCGCAAGACGTACGACATCGAGGTCTGGCTCCCCGGCCAGGACACCTACCGCGAGATTTCGTCCTGCTCGGACTTCGGCGACTTCCAGGCCCGCCGGGCGAAGATTCGCTACCGGGCCCAGAAGGGGGACAAGCCCCAGCTCGTCCACACGCTCAACGGAAGTGGCCTGGCGGTGGGGCGGACGACCGTCGCCATCCTCGAAAACTACCAGCGCGAGGACGGAAGCGTGGCCATCCCGGAGGCGTTGTGGCCGTACATGGGGGGTCTCAAGGAGCTGAAGCCACTTTGAGCCTTGAATCCGGCTTGCAACGGGCCCCGAATGAGGTAGAAGGGCGGCCCCACGGGCGCCGTCGGTCCGCGGGGTTCCGCCGGCTCTGAAGCATGGAGGCGTGGCCGAGCGGTTGAAGGCAGCGGTCTTGAAAACCGCAGAGGGTGCAAGCTCTCCGTAGGTTCGAATCCTACCGCCTCCGATTTTGTGCTTGAGTTTTGCGGTTCTTTGACAGAAAAAAGCTGGAGAGATGGCCGAGAGGCTGAAGGCACAGGTTTGCTAAACCTGCATACTCGAAAGGGTATCGAGGGTTCGAATCCCTCTCTCTCCGCCACTTGTAGTAGTAGCAGCGCCGGAAGAAATGCTCCCTTAGCTCAGCTGGATAGAGCGTCGGACTACGAATCCGAAGGCCGGAGGTTCGAATCCTCCAGGGAGCGCCACTTCTTTCGACCCCGTCTCCATGAGTGACGACGAAGCTTTCATGCAGCAGGCGCTTGCGCTCGCGCGGGAAGCCGCGGAACTCGGAGAGGTCCCCGTCGGTGCGGTTGCGGTGCTGGACGGAAACGTCATTGGCACCGGCTTCAACCGCCGCGAAGTGGACCGACACCCGCTTGCTCACGCCGAGATGCTGGCCATGGATGCCGCGGCCCGGAAACTGGGCGTGTGGCGACTCTCGGGCGTCACGTTGTATGTGACGCTGGAGCCGTGTGCCATGTGCGCCGGTGCATTGGTGCAGTCCCGGGTGACACGGCTCGTTTTTGGAGCCATGGACCCCAAGGCAGGCGCGGTCGGCTCGCTCTACAATCTGGCCCAGGAGCCCCGGCACAACCACCGGCTCCAGGTGACAAGTGGCATTCTCGCGGACGACAGCCGCGTGCTTTTGAAGACGTTCTTCGAGCGCTTGCGCGCGAGGAAACGTGAAAACTGAATACTGGAGAGCTGGCCGAGTGGTCGAAGGCACCTGACTCGAAATCAGGCGTACCGGTAACGGTACCGTAGGTTCGAATCCTACGCTCTCCGCTCCAGACTTCTGGAGAGGTGGCCGAGCGGTTGAAGGCGCACGCCTGGAACGCGTGTATATCTGAAAGGGTATCGTGGGTTCGAATCCCACCCTCTCCGTTGTTGTTTCAGCAGTACGTCGTTACAGACTTTGTGGTCGGGACAACGTGGGGGCGTGAACCCCGCCAGGTCCGGAAGGAAGCAACGGTAGCGTACTTCCGCGTGTGTCCCGGCCGTTTCTTGTGAGGAGCCGGCACCCTGTCTCAGGGTGCCGGCTCTTCGCCTTTGCGGGCAGGCCTCCGCCCGGACGTCCCGCGGCCCCCTGCCTACTCGCGAACGAGGAGCGTCTCGCGGCCGATTCTGCGCGCCACGCGGAAGCCGGCGGCCTGGAGCTCGGTGAGGGCGCGGTCCTCGAAGGTGACGGCGCGGTTGAAGCGCCTGTCTCGCATGGCGTGCTGGAAGGCGCCGTCATGCGGCCAGTCACAGGTGAGCCAGGGAATCTGCTGGCCCAGGTAGAAGAAGCCCCCGGCGCCCCACAGCCCCTCGTTGACGATGAGCAGCCCCTGGGCCCCGTCCCTGGCGGCGACAATCGCGCGGAACTGGTCCGCCCGCAGGTCGCCCGGCGGGTAGTGGGCGGCCACCAGCCCCCCTGTCCCCAAGGCGAGCACGGCGAGACTCCACCGGAGGAAGGGCTGCGCCCGCGTGGTGATGAAAGCGGCCACCGGCGGCGCCGCGGCCAGCACGGCCAGCACCAGCCCGGGGTAGAGGAAGCGCTCCTCCTTGTGCGCGTGGCCAGCAGGACGGCGGTGTACACGGCCGCGCACCACAGCGGCAGGGACAGCGCGGGCCGCTGGCGCAGGGAGGCAAGGCCCATGACGGCCGCCCCCGCCCAGAGGGGCACGGCGGCGAGGAGCGGCCTCGCGTAGAAGCCGGGTGACGCGGCGCCGAAGCGGGCCGCCGCCTCCCCGGAGAAGACGTTGAAGCGCGCGTAGGCGATGAACGAGTGGAAGGGCGAGCCCCAGGTGGCCCAATCCAGGGCGCCCAGGCCGGCCGCCACGAGCAGTCCACCCCCGCAGGTGAAGGCCAGCAGCCGCCAGCGGCGCGCCCCCGCCAGCCACACCAGCGCGGCGAGGACGAAGATGGCGGAGGGGTAGCGCGCCACCACCGCCAGCCCCAGGGCCGCGCCACCGACGAGGCCCGCGCGGCCCGGCGCTCGCGCCTGTCGAGCGCCTCCATGGCCACCACGAGGAAGGACGCGGAGATGGACTCGCCCAGCGTGCGCCCCGCGAAGACGAGCACCGGGCCGTACAGGCCCACCAGGAGGGCGGCCAGCCACCCGCCCTCCGGGCCCACGCGGCGCGAGGCGAAGCGGTACGCGGCCCACAGGCTCCAGGCATGCAGGGCCGCCTGGGGGATGGCCACCACCGCCCGGTAGCCCTGGGGGTGGGTGATTCCGAGCAGGTCCGCCAGCTTGAGGAAGCCGGCCAGCACGCCGGGCACGGCCCAGTTGCGGATGCCGTCCTTCCACTCCCAGGCCAGCACGCCATAGCCATGGACGCGCCACCAGGCGGGCTCCAGCGCCTGATAGACCTCGTCCGGGTGGATGCGGCCCAGCTGCAGCACGGCGATGACGGCCGGGAGCAGCGCCACCACCGGCAGCAAGAGGACGGGCCAGCGCAGGCCTTTGCGCGGCGCGGCGCGGGGCAGTTCCCGGGCCGGCTCGGGTGTTGAATCGGGAACGGCGAGGGCCTGGGGCTGGGGAGCGGGCGCGGACACGGGCGCGGAGGACTCTCCCCGCCCCCGCGCCCGGGCGCAAGGTGGGTTGCGTTTGTCCGCCCGCCCTCCGCTCGGGTAGGAACGCAGGAAACCCCAGCAGCAGGAGGAGACGACATGCCGGACGTCATCGTGGTGGGCGCGGGCCACAACGGACTCGTGACAGCGGCGCTGCTGGCTCGAAAGGGCCTCTCCGTCACCGTCCTGGAGGAGAAGGACGTGATTGGCGGCGCGTGCCGCACCGAGTACCCCTTCCGCACCGCGCCGAAGCTGGGCGTGTCCACGGGCGCGTACCTGCTGGGCCTGATGCCGCCGGAGCTGCTGCGCGAGCTGGAGCTGGAGCTGCCCCTCAAGCGCAGGGACCCGCACTACTTCCTGCCCACCACCGGCAAGCGCTACCTGCTGTTCGGCTCGGACGAGCGCGAGCTCAAGCGCCAGTTCCTCGAGTTCTTCTCCCAGGAGGACTGGGAGGCCAACCAGGCGATGAACGCCGAGCTGGCCGCGCTGCGCGACGACATCGCCCCGACGTGGCTGCAGTCTCCGCTGTCTATCGAGGAGACGGCGGAGCGCTTCGTGCGCCCTGCCCTGCGCCAGCACTTCGTGCGGCTGTGCCGGGGCTCCGCGCGCGAGTACCTGGAGCGCTTCGGCTTCAAGTCCGACTTCGTGAAGGCCATGTACGCGGTGACGGATGCCTTCTCCGGCCTGGACGGCGGCTATGACACGCCCGGCACGGGGATGAACCTGCTCGTCCACAACATGTGCCGGCTGCCCGGCAGCGGCGGCACGTGGATGATTGTCGGCGGCGGCATGGGCACCGTCACCCAGTCCATCGCCAACGTCGCGCGGAAGTATGGCGCGCAGATTCGCACCGGCGCGAAGGTGGCCTCCGTGCGCGTGGACCGGGGCGTGGTGAAGGGCGTGGTGCTGGCCAATGGCGAGGAGGTGAACGCCGCCGTGGTGGTGTCCAACGGCGACCCCTTCCGCACGCTGAAGCTGGTGGACGAGGCGACGCTGCCGGCGGACTACCGGGCGAAGGTGAACGCCATGGCGACGCCGGGCACCACGCTCAAGGTGAACCTCTGCCTCAAGGACCTGCCCACCTTCACCTGCCTTCCCGAGGACCGCGGCCAGTTCGGCCCCACCATCCACCTGCTGCCGCAGGAGGACGACGTGCTCGGGGCGCTGGCGCGCGCCTACAAGGACACGCAGGAGGGGCGGCTGTCGGAGTTCCCCTCCATCGAGTGGTACATCCACACCACGGTGGACCCGTCGCTGCGCGATGCCGAGGGGCACCACAACTCGGCGCTGTTCGTGGAGTGGGTGCCCTACGAGCTCAAGGGCACCACGTGGGAGAAGGAGGAGTCGCGCTACGTGCAGCAGCTGCTGTCCATCTGCGACCGCTTCGCCCCCGGCACCAGCGACCTGGTGCAGGAGACCTTCACCCTCACGCCCCCCAAAATCGAGAAGCACTTCGGCATCACCGGTGGCCACATCCATCATGTGGACAACAAGTTGGGCTTCAACGACCGGCTGCCCTACGAGACGCCAGTCCAGGGGCTCTACTTCTGCAGCGCCGGGTGCCACCCCGCGGGCAGCGTCATCGGCGCGGCCGGACACAACACGGCCAACGTGGTGCTACAGGCGCTCGGACGCTGAGTGCAATCCCACCCGGTGGGCTGGCCGTGAGATGGATCATTCACGCCGTCGTGTTTAGATGACCAACCCCATGAGCTACCTCGTCCTCGCGCGTAAATGGCGTCCGCAGAAATTCGATGACATGACCGGACAGGAGCACGTCGTCCGGACCGTCGCGAACGCCATCAAGATGGACCGGGTGGCCCACGCGTACCTGTTCTGCGGGCCGCGTGGGGTGGGCAAGACGACGGCCGCCCGCCTGCTCGCCAAGGCGCTCAACTGTGAGAAGGGCCCCACGGCGAACCCGTGTGGCGAGTGCCGCGCGTGCACGGAGATTGCCGCCGGCACCAGCGTGGACGTGGCGGAAATCGACGGTGCCTCCAACAACGGCGTGGAGAACGTCCGCGAGATTCGCGAGAACGCCAAGTACCTGCCGCAGCGAGACCGGCACAAGATCTACATCATCGACGAGGTCCACATGCTGTCGGGAGCGGCGTTCAACGCGCTGCTCAAGACGCTGGAGGAGCCGCCCGGGCACGTGAAGTTCATCTTCGCGACCACCGAGGCGCACAAGCTCCCGGACACCATCCTCTCGCGGTGCCAGCGCCACAACTTCCGGCGGATTCCCGCGGCGCGGATGCTCCAGCGGCTCCAGGAGATCTGCAAGGCGGAGGGCGCTGGCATCTCCGACCGCTCGCTCTCGCTGGTGGTGCGTCAGTCCGAAGGCGGCATGCGCGACGCGCTCAGCCTCCTGGACCAGATTCTCGCCTCGTGCGGCGCCAACCCCACGGACGAGGACGTGGCCGAGGCGCTGGGCGCCATCGACCGCACGATGGTGCAGGACTTCGCCGAGGCGCTGGTGCGTAAGGACGCCAAGCGCATCCTGGAGCGCGTGGAAGAGGTCTTCAACCGCGGCCTGGACCTGAAGCGGCTGGCGGAGGAGCTGGCCCTGCAGCTGCGCCACCTCTTCGTCACCAAGACGCTGAACCAGGCGCCCGACGAGCTGGCCGAGTCCGAGCAGAAGGCGCTCATCGCGCTGGCGAAGGAGGCGGAGACCGCGCAGCTCACGCGCCTCTTCGACGTGGTGCACGGCTGCATCTGGGACGTGTCGCGCGCGGCCCAGCCGAGGCTCGCGCTGGAGATGGCGCTGCTCAAGGCCATCCAGCTGTCGCCGGGTGGCTCCATCCCGGAGCTGCTCGCCCGCGTGGACAAGCTCGCAGCCGGCCTCTCCTCGGGGGACGGCACCGCCAAGAGCACCGCTGGAGCGCCGGGAGGTCGCTCCAGTCCCACGAACTTTCGCGCCTGAGTCCCGGCACGACGCACGCGCGGACTCGCCCTCTCCTGTTCCCCCTGCCCCACGTCCGCGGGAGGCCCGGGGTGCGCCCACAGCCGCGGCACCGGCAGCGCGCCCGGTCGAACCTGTGCTCCATTCAGAGACTCCGCGCTCGGAGACGGTGCAGGCCACCGCGTCCGCAGGCACTGCCGCGCCGATGCGCGCGGCGGAGCCCGTGCGCCACGATGGGATAGCGCACACCGCCACGCCCGCAGGCACTGCCGCACCGATGCGTGCGGCCGAGCCGTGCGCCACGATGGGATAGCGCACACCGCCGCGTCCGCCAGGCACTGCCGCGCCGATGCGTGGCGGCC
>JBKGHK010000348.1:0-10318 GCA_046520375.1 Pyxidicoccus sp. 3LFB2 | reverse complement strand
CCCGCGGCCCCGGCCGTGGTGGCCCCAGGCGCCCCGCGCCGGACTTCGGGCCCTACATGGAGCAGCTGTCGCGGGCGATTGCCACGCTGGCGGACCGGCCGGTGAATGTGTCGGCCAGCGTGCCCGCCGAGGCGCTCCAGCGCACGGCCGTCGCCGGGCCGTCTCCGGCGGAGCTGAGCCGGCAGATCGAGCTGGTGGAGGGCGTGCTCCTCCCCCTGGAGCGGGCCTCGCGGCGCGCCATCCAGGGTGAAGGGGAGGGCGTCAAGTCACTGCAGGTGTGGCAGAACGTGACGGAGGCCCTGGAGCTGCTGCGCAGCATGCTGCGGCGGTAGGGCTTCGGCCCGGAAGCAGCGAAGGCCCCCGGGCGCGGTGCTCCGCGCCTCCGGGGGCCTTCTCATTTTCTGCCCACGGAGGGCCGCGGGTCAGCGGAACTGGCTCTTGCCTTCCGCGGTGTCGTTGTCGAGCACGCCCTGAATCGTGTCCTCGACCTGCTGCCCGTCCGAGGCGGTGACGCGGACCTGGAAGCTGCCGTCGCCCATGCCGCTGTCGTTGACGAAGTAGTTGTGCTCCTGGCGGGGGATGTTGTTCCAGCCGCCCGTGCCGCGCTTCCACTCCAGCTTCTGGATGGGCAGCCGGTGGTTGCGGACCTGGATGGCCGTCCACCACGGGTTGCTGCCGTCCTTGAAGTGGTACTCGAGGTTGCCGGCGACGTCGCAGGACACGGGCGTCCAGGTGATGTTGACGCGGCCGTCCTGCATGTTGGCAATCTTCGCGAAGGCCTCACGGCTCAGGTCCAGGTGGCCGGACTCGCACTCGGGGCAGCGGTCGACGATGCGCACACGGACGTTGCCCTTGGGGCCCGTGACGTCCACGCACTGCCCGCATGCGGCGCTGCCGGCGTACTGCGGCGTGTTCATGGCCGCCACCATCAGGTCGCCGTTCGGCTCGAAGCTGCAATTGCCGGCGCCGGTGGCGTCATAGAAGGTGGCGATGCCCTTCACTTCCTCGCCCAGCGGCGCGCCGCCGCCGGACGGGTCGTCGCTACAACCTCCACAGGCGAGGAGGGCGGCGAGGGGGAGCAGGAATCGGGACTGCGAGCGGAGTGGATGCATGCGCGCAAGAGCATACCCGCGGCGGGCCAGGTTGTACGACTGCGGGGGCCTGGAGGATGATTGCTAGATGTCGGTCATCACGAACCCCATCTTCCTGAGCATCTTCGGCACGGGGCTGGTGCTGGCGGTCTGCATTGGCGCCTACCGCTGGAAGCAGTTTCAGCGGCGCATCGTCGCCTGGCAGTCCTTCGCGAACCAGCGCGGCCTGGACTTCAACGCCTCGCCGGGATTCTTCAAGTACGCGCCGGGGACCCTGACGATGCAGGGCGTCTACCAGGGACTCCCGTTCCTGCTGTGCACCGAGTACCGGGGCGGCGGTGACACACGGCACGTCGTCACGCTCCTGCAACTGGAGCTCGGCGCCGCGCTGCCTCGCGGGCTCGTCCTGAAGCCCGAGCACATGGGACACAAGACCCTCCAGCTCTTCGGCTACAAGGACGAGGAGGTGGGGGACGAGGCGCTCGATGAAGCGCTCCTGCTCGAGAACGTCACGCCCCAGGCGCGCGCCATGCTCGTGGCTCCGCGTGTGCGCGGGCCCCTGCTGAAGCTGGGGCAGGCCTACTCGGGCTTCTCCATCGAGGCCGGCTTCCTGCGGGTGGAGAAGGCGGCCCTGCTGCCGGAGACGGCCATGGAGCTGGATGCCTTCATGGCCCCGGCCCTGCTGCTGGCCAGAGCGGTGCAAGCCACCGAGGCGTACACCGGCGCGCGAATGCGCGGCTGAGCGCCGCGCTTCGCCCGCTACCGTCGTGGCTCAGCGAGGAGCGACCTCGCCATAGCTCGAGTACCTGTCCCCGTAACGGAGCTCGTCCACGTACAGGCTGCGAAGCTTGACGGTATTGCCCGAGCCGTTGTTGTTGTTCCACCCGTACTTGTAGATGCCGTACTTGAAGAAGATGGTGCCTTCGTCGTTGTACGTGTTGGGGCCGGTGCTGTTGACGATCTGCTGGCCGTCCTTCCAGACGCGCACGAAGCCGTTCCCGTCATAGTTCCACTTCACGTGGAAGACCCAGTCCACCCACTTGCCCCTCATCGCGGAGACGGACCCCTGCCACAGGGTGGCACGTCCGCCCTTGGGGGTGCCGATGGTCGGGTCGTTGTCCTGGGTGACCTTCTTCGGGTCCCAGATGCTGGCGATCTTGAAGACGTCACCATTGAGGTAGAGCGAGAGCGGAGGAGACTTCCCGGGCTCGCCCGCGGCGTGCTCGTCGGTGTTGGGCGAGTGCCACTGAGCGATGATTTCGCCGGCCTGGTTGTCAATCTGCCAGGTGTCCGGCAGGTACATGCTGAAGCCATACCACTGCTCGGTATGCGAATGAGCGCTGGCGTCCGTGTCCCGGCCAATCTCCGCGCGAGTCCCATTGTGAATCATGGGGTCGCTCTCCCGCAGCGTCAGCTTGAACGCGCGGGGGCCTCCCCGCACCCTCTCCGTCGTGGCAACGCACGAGTCCGCCAGCGCGCACTCCCGGTTGTAGACCTTCGTCGAGTCCCGGCTGTCACGAAGCGGGTCGGAGCCATCGAAGTCGCCCAGGAAGAGGAGGCCCGCATCGGAGACGCCAGCCAGGGTGAAGGCCCGGCTCAGGGCGGTGCCGACTCGGCCGTCTTCACCCGCCAGCTCGTACGGCGTCGCCACCACGGAGTGGCCGCCGAGCCCCAGACAGCCCCTGTATCCGTCATCGCCAAACATGTCGTAGGGAGCGCCGCTCTCCGTCGAGGAGAAGAGGATGCCACCGGGCCGGGTCAGGTCGAACGACACGCTCCCGACAGCACTGGGACTGGTGGTCGCACGGAGGTTCAGACACTTGCTTCCAATCTCCGCCACGGTGACCGTCTGGTTCGCGGCCAGGCTCGACACGAGCACCTGCTGCGTCACGGAATCCACGAGTGAAAGACTGGTGACGCTGGCGGCGAACGGAGGCGGAGGCGCCGCGATTTCGAACACGCGGGTCAGCGTCGGACCCGCGACGCCGCCGCGATTGGCGAGCGAGTAGGCGGTGGCGCGCACCGTCTGCGTCCCCACGGCCAGGCATCCCCGCTGGCCCGCATCCCCCAGCAGGGAGTAGGGCGCATTGGTCTCCGTACCGGACAGGCTCGTGCGAGCGTCGGTCAAGAGGCCGGTCAGCTCGAAGCCGACGCTCCCGACAACGCTCGGGCTCGTGGCGGCGCTGACGTTGAGGCACCGACTCGAGATGTTCGACACCGCGATCTTCTGCTGGCTCGCGATGTTCGGGACGAGCACCTCTCCGGTCAGGGAGTCGAACAGCGAGAGGGTCGTCACCTGCTGCGCCGCCTGGTCGATGACCGAGAAGCTCACCGTGAGCGCCGTGCCCCGGGTCCCCGAGGCATTGGCCTCGCTGTAGGGCGTGGCGACGAGGGTGCTGCTCGCGTTCACATCCGGCGTCCACGCATGGTAGTCCGTGCCGCCGACGTCACCGGCCAGCGCGTAGGGGGCGCCGCTCTCGATACGGAAGCTGGACGTGGCGTTGTAACTGAACTTCACGCTCCCGACGGAGACAGGGCTCGTGTTGGCCCGGACGTTGAGATTCCGCGTCGGAAGCGTCGCCAGATTCAGCGTCATCCCCTGGGTCAGCGGGCCGATGTCCTGGTCCGTGTCCGCGTTGACCAGCGTCAGGCTGATGACCGCGTCGGCCCCCATGGCGGCGGGAGCGAAGAGGAGCAGGGCCGCGCTGGCGAAAGCCGCGGTCCTCCTTCCCGTGTGAAACATCCAGGAGACAGCGCGTTCCTCGGTCCGGACTTTCGGCATGCGCACCTCACGCTCGTGGCGTGTGTCGAAGGGATGGATGGGTGTCTGCGAAGAGGCCTGCCCAGAAGAATAAAAAACTGGGAAATAAAGGCAAACCCAGCATTCACTGTAAAATTCCATCCCATGCGCCAGGGCCGAGGTGGCAGGCCAGGGCCTACGGATAGGTGTCGAGGTACGCGCGGTGGCTGTTGGAGAACTCGAAGTTGGTGAACTTGTCCCAGTTGATGGACCAGGTCATCAGCCCCTTGAACCCGGGGTAGCCCGAGGCGTTGCGCAGGACGTAGGCGCCACCGAAGGACTGGCCCTTGATGAGGTAGTCGAGCGCCTTCTGCACGTTGGCGGGCGTCGTGTAGCCGCCGCCCGCAGCCTGCGGTGACGAGGGCAGGCCAATCAGGACCTGCTCGGGGCGCAGGGCGGGGAACATGGCGCTGGCGTTGCCTCCCACGGGGAATCCGCGCAGGAGCATCTCCGCCATGGCCACGTGGAAGTCCGGGGTGCTCTGCGCATACGCGCGGCCATCCAGCGCCGTGACGGTTCCAGTGTTGTAGTGCTGCACGTGCAGGTACGTCAGCCGGTCTCGCAGGGCGTAGATGACGGGCAGGTAGGCGCCCCACGGGCCGCCATAGGCAGCCATGCCGCCCTGCACATAGGCCGTCTCGGGGGCCATGGTGAGGATGAAGCCCGCGCCGTTGTTGTTCAGCAGCTGCCGCGTGGCCTGAATCAGGTTGAGGATTCGCGGCGTGGTGGGATTGCGGAAGTCAGTGTCCCCGCCGTTGAGTGACAGCGAGCTGCCCTCCAGATCCAGGTCCATGCCGTCAAAGCCATACGTGTCGATGAGCGCCTGCATGGTGGTGATGAAGTTCTGCCGGGCGGCGGCGTCATCCAGGTGCACCGTGCCATTCGCGCCGCCGATGGAGATGAGGACCTTGCGGCCCTGGCTCTTCAGGAAGGCGATGTCCGCCTTGAACTCGGCGACGGTGGCGTTGTACGGCGAGAACGCCATGTTGCCCGTGCCCGCGCCGCCCACCGGCTCGGCGAACGCGACCTGGATGACGTTGAACTTCGAGGAGACGTCGCGAAGCCGGATGTTCGTCGAGCCGTTGTCGAAGTTGTGCCAGTAGCCCACGAGAATCTTGCTGCCCGATGGCTGCGGGCCAGTCGTTGTCGCGGACACGCTGTTGCTCGCCACCGAGCGGTTGCCGGCCGCGTCCCGGGCCTTCGCCGTGAAGGTGTACGTGGTGTTCGCCGCGAGCCCCGACACGGTGACGCTGGTGGCGCCCGAGGTGCTGGCGGAAGCGGCCGTGCCGCCGTTGACGAAGACCTCATAGCCGGTGACGCCCACGTTGTCGGTCGAGGCGTTCCATGCCAGCGAGACGCTGCTCCCACTGACACCCGTGGAGCGGAGGCTGCCCGGCGCGGTGGGCGCCTGGAGGTCGGGAACGGGCTGGTTGGGCGTGGTGGTGCTGTACGGCGCGCTCGCCGCCGAGCGATTGCCAGCCGCGTCCCGAGCCTTCACGGTGAAGGTGTACGTGGTGTTCGCCGCGAGTCCCGAGACAGTGACGCTCGTCGCACCGGAGGTGCTGGCGGACGGGGCCGTGCCGCCGTTGACGAAGACCTCGTAGCCGGTGACGCCGACGTTGTCCGACGAAGCGCCCCAGGACAGCGAGACGCTGTTGTACGTCTTCGCCGGGGACGTGAGCTGCGAAGGCGCGGACGGCGCCTGGGCATCCACGGGCGGAGGGCCGGAGCGCTCCAGCCAGAGCGCCAGGACGTTGGGCGGCTCCCAGCCGGGCAGGGACGTGTGGGACTGACGGCAGTCGTAGGCCTTGCCTGCATAGGACGCGATGTCGCCCACGGTGTAGGCGACATGCGGGGCCCACTCGCCCCGGTCCGCGGCGGAGGCCAGCGTGGGGAGCAGGGTCATCAGCAGGGCGGCGAGGGCCACCAGGACGGTGGAGCCCGTCCGGTGGAGGTGACGAAGTGTCGGCATGGGGGGTCTGCCTTTCAGGAACGGTGAGGTGCCTGAAAGAGAGAGCGCCGTGGGCCGCTTTTCGGGTCAAACGCCTCGAAAGGAAGCGGGGAGGGTGCCTTCCCTCACCACATCAGGAGCTCGAGGAGGTGCCGGCAAGCGACCCAGCACGCGTGGTAGGTGCCGGTGCATTCGATGATGAACCGCTGCGCCTGCTCGGCGCCCTGCGCAATCGCCGCCGCGTAGGCAGGATCGCATGCCACCCGCTCCCGGGTCCGCTCCAGCAACAGGCTGTAGTACTCGGGGTTCCTCCGCCTGAGCACGGGCGCGGACAATCGCTCCCGGAGCTCCTCCTCGGACGGCGGGGAGTCATACCGCTCGGCGATGCTCTGCAATTGCAGGTAGACCGCGCCCTGCAACAGGCGGTCGTCCTCGGAATCCATCTCGGCGGGGTAGGTGGCCGCGAAGAACTCCTCCAGTTCCTGCAGGCCAGGCGCATCCGGCTCGGCCTCCATGAGACTGATGAGGGAGGTTGCCGCCGACCTGATGAGCTCATCAGCGGCCTCGCTGCTTCCGACAGAGCAGGCCGAGGCCGAGGGGGCCGCCATGGCGGTCCCCTTGAGGCCCAGCGTCACCGCCAACGAAGTCGTGCCAAGTACCCCGGAGCCCACAAACATCCTTCGAGACAGTTTCACGTGGTGACCTCATGTCATCCCGTCTTGGATAACGGGGTTTTCGAGTCTAGATATATCAACAGCGTGTGACAAATGTCGGGGCTGAGACTTTCCAGGCGCACCCGAGGTCATACGGAACCCGGCCGCGCCCTGATGGTGGTGGCTCTCGACCCGGTGCTGGAGTGCGGCTATACCCAGCCCCGGCCTTCGTGCGCAGGCACGACACACACAGGAGCCCGCGCGATGGGAAGCACCGAATCCGCAGATGAGTGAGCCGCGGCGACACGTCAACCGTTGCCGCGGCCATCTGCCCCAGCTCATCCCGGTACCCGTGGAGAGGCAGAGCGCCGCCAGATGTTCCTCATTTGTGCGGATGCAATCGTGCCTGACTCGAAAACCCTGTCGTGGAAGCACTCCGTGCCAGCAGCGCTATGGCTGATGGCCCCGTTCGACCTCCTGGCCAGGCCTTTGGCTCCGTGGCGGGAACCGCGGTCGCGCTCTACTTCTGCATCCAGAGCCTCATCGTCGGCATCCTGGGCACGCTGATGGTCGTCGTGCTCGGCGGCGACACCGCGTGGCCCCTGGTTGGCTATGCCTCGCTCATGGCCCTGGTGACGTTGACCGCCCAGCAGCACCTCCGGCGCCGTCAGCGCGCCTCCGCCTAGCCAGCTCAGCAATCCACGCCGCGCCGGAAGTGCGCTCCACTTCCGGCGCGGCCGTTGAACATTCGCCAGGGCCGGACGATGCGCGAGCATTGCCAGGGCCGTCTCACCGACTAAGCTGGGAAAGCTGTTTTTACCCAGAGGAGTCGCATGAACAGCAGAGCCCGTCCCAAGCACTTCATCCAGAGCCTCGCCTCGAACACCGTGACGCTGCTGTTGGGACTGGTGGTCCTGACCGCATGTGGGGGCATGGACCCGGAGGGCTCCACCGAGCCCGTGTCGCAAGGCGACCTGGCCCTCGCCGCACCGGCGAACGTGCAGGCCTTCTACGCGGAAGCGCGGTGGGGCAACCGCTTCGGAGTCACCGGTCCCTACTACGGCCCCGCGGGCCACCGGGGGCTCGACATCGCGGCCAGCGCCGGCCAGGCGATTCCCGCGCTGCGCTCCGGCATCGTCCGCCGCGTCCAGTACTCCTCCATCGTGGGCCACACCATCGCGGTGGAGTCCGCGCCCGGTGACTTCTCCGGATACGCCCACGTCATCCGCACGCGCTTCGTGGTGGGGGACACCGTCCAGCAGGGCGACATCATCGGCTACGCGGCGGGCCACGGGGACGCCCATGGCTCGGCCTGGAGCGGGCCCCACCTTCACATGACCCGAGGCTCCACGGACCGCTGTGCGTTCGGAGAGAACGTCAGCGACCCCGCGCTCCTCATCCGCAACGTGCTCGGCACCGGCAGTGGCGGCGGTACCGGCAGCGGGGGAGGCTCCGGGGGAATCCAGGTCAGCATCGAGGAGGGGAAGATCCTCCAGCGCGTGGCTCAGCGCGGTGGCTACACGGGCGTGGTGGACGGCGTCCCTGGCGTCAACACGTGGAAGGGCGTCCAGACGGTCATCTCCTCCAAGGGCTTCTACTCCGGCCCCATCGACGGCATCGCGGGTGAGAACACGTGGAAGGGAGTCCAGCGGCTCGCCCAGCTCGGCGGGTACACGGGCCCCGTGGATGGCTTCCCGGGGCAGTACACCTATGCGGGGCTCAACAACTGGCTGGCCCAGGACCCCGGGACGCCTCCTCCGTCAGGGATGAGCGGCGTGTATGGGATTGATGTCGGCACCACCCAGCGCGACCTCGACTTCAACGCCATTCGCAGCGCTGGCTACCAGTTCGCGATTGTCAAAGCCGGAGGCTCCAATGTCTCTCCGCTCTACGTCGCGCCGTACTACGCCCAGCAGGTGGCGCGGGCTCGCGCGGCGGGGCTTATCGTGGGGCACTACTGGGTGGCCGGCTCGTACAACCCCGCCGGTGACGCCCAGTACTTCATGGACCACCTGTATGACCACCGGCCGGGCGACCTGCTGGTGGTCGACAACGAGGCCATCGACGAGGGCATCTTCTGGAACGACGCGATGACCGCCAGCTTCGTGCAGGCCGTCAAGACGCGCCTGGGGAAGGCCCCGTTCCTGTACACGTCCTCGAGCCAGCTCAGGGCCCACACCTGGCCGCAGACGCAGGCCCTGGGCTCGAAGCTCTGGATTGCCCACTACACGGGCACGCCGGGCAACCCGACCATCGGCACGGCCTACCCGACGTGGGAGATTCACCAGTACACCTCGTCCGGCAACCAGAACGGGATTCCGCTCGACCTGAATGTCGCGAAGCTGTCCGCGTTCGCCGGACTGGCCCAGCCCCCGGCGGGCGTGACGCCGCCTCCGCCGACGGCCATCCCCGGCGGAGGCTCTGGCGGTGGCGGTGGCGGCCCCGTCATCACCGTCCAGCAGGGCACCATCCTGCAGAACCTGGCGCGCCGGGGCGGCTATACCGGCCCCATCGACGGTGTGCCGGGCGCCGGTACCTGGACTGGGGTGCAGAAGGTCCTGCGCGGGCTGGGCTACTACGACGGGCCCGTCGATGGCGTCCCGGGCCTCAACACCTACAAGGGATTGCAGCTCCTGGCCCAGGACGGGGGCTACTCCGGTCCCATTGATGGCGTCCCCGGGCCCAATACGTACAGCGGCATCCAGGCGTACCTGGACGGAACGACTGGCGGCGTGCCGCCCATCACCCAGAGCCAGGGCGTGACGCTGCAGCGGCTGGCGCACGCGGGCGGGTACACCGGCGCCGTGGACGGCGTGCCCGGCGCGAATACGTGGAAGGGCGTCCAGCAGGTCCTGGGCGGCTACGGCTACTCCGGGCCCGTCGATGGCGTGATGGGGACCCTCTCGTGGAAGGCGCTCCAGCGCTTCGCCGCGAAGGGCGGCTACACCGGGCCCATCGACGGGGCCATGGGCACGAACTCCTGGAAGGGCGTACAGACCGTCCTGCGAGGCTTTGGCTACACGGGGCCCCTCGACGGCGTCATGGGAACGCAGTCGTACGCGGCGCTCCAGCGGGTGGCGCGCCTGGGCGGGTACATGGGCCCCCACGATGGCGTCATGGGGAGCAACTCGTGGAGGGGCCTCCAGACCTTCCTGAGCGGCGCCGGGTATACGGGCCCCATCGACGGGGTGCCTGGAACGAATACGTACAAGGTGATGCAGTCCCTGGCGAACCGGGGCGGCTACACGGGGCCGATTGACGGCATCCCCGGACCCAATACCTACGCGGGCCTGGCGAACCTCCTGGACTGAAAGCCCAGGTCCTGAGCGCGCCCCGGGTGCCGGACGGAGCCCGGGGCCGCGCGGTGCAAGACAGGGCCGCTGTTCAACGGGCCTGAAGCACGGACGGGCCCGGAGCCATGCTCGCTCCGGGCCCGCTCACTTCGTCACCTGCGGGGTGGCCCCTGAGGGCTACAGCAGGGAGAGGCTGGGAGTGACGGCGTCGGAGGGGACTCCATGTCCCAGCTGCCCATCGGCGTTGTAGCCCCAGGCCCACACGGTGCCGTCATCACGCACGGCCAGCATGTGGTCGCCTCCCGCGGCGGCCGAGACGACGCCGCCCAGCCCCTGCACCTGTCCCGGCGTGAGCGGACTGGTCGTGGTGCCATTGCCCAGCTGCCCCCAGTCGTTGGTGCCGCCGGCCCACAAGGCGCCGGTGGCGCTCAAGGCCAGCGAGGTTTCCCCGCCCGCGACCATCTCCACCAGGCCCGTCATCGCCACCTGCGCCGGACGGCTGCGGCTGTAGAAGCCACTGGCGAGCAGCA
>JBKGHK010000347.1:0-10334 GCA_046520375.1 Pyxidicoccus sp. 3LFB2 | reverse complement strand
CCGAGGCCGGCAAGCCCGCCGCCACCGTCTCCGAGGTCCTCTCCGCCCCCATCGGTGTCGCCGAGCGCGGCGGCACGCTGCGCCGCGTGCTGGAGCGCAACACCCGCCTGCCCACCAGCAAGACGCTGGTGCTGCCCATCGCCGCGCCCGGCCCGCTGGAGCTCGCCCTCTTCCAGGGCCCCTCCCCGCTCGCGGTGGAGAACGAGTACCTCGGCAAGCTCGCCTTCTTCGTGGAGCGCCCGGGCGAGGTGGAGCTGCACTTCGCCCTCTCCGCCGATGGTGCCCTCTCGCTCGAGGCCACGCTGCCTGGCGGAAAGCGAAAGCCCGTCTCCCTGGCCGCCGAGGACCTGGACGACACCGCCCGGGACACGCTCATCGGCCGCTCGCCCCTGGTCGGCGAGCCCGAGGCCCGTCCGGGAGGCCTGCTGTCCGGTCTGAAGAAGCTCTTCGGCCGCCGCTGAGCGCCCGTCCTCCCGGCCCCTTCGGGACAGCCCCCTCCACCGCTGGAAGGCACGCCCCCACCTCGCCCCCGCGTGCTACCGCCCGTCTCCACGTCTTCCTTGAGGGCGGTCGGCAGATGCCCACCTTTCCTCCGGTGATCGACAGTCGGGAGGACAGCGATGCGACATGCGTTTGTAGGAGGAGTCGTCGGGATGGCCGTGTGCCTGGCGGGGCCGGCGTTCGCGATTGAAGCCCAGAAGGTGGGCGAGCGGCTGAACATTGGCGCAACGGACCCCACGCCAGGGCTGAACGTGAGTCTGGGCCTGGGTGGCTTCACGGGCGACCTGGCGGAAACCACGCAAGTGGGCCCGCTGCTGGGCATCGACGCCACGGCCGAGATTCTGCCGTTCGTTGGCATCGAGGCGGGCTACGAGGGCCAGCGCCTGGCCATCGACGACAACCGCGTGGGCGACGGCGAGGGCATCTGGCGCCACAACGGCGGCTTGCTGGCCAAGGTGGGCCCCACGCTCGACGAGAAGTGGAGACCCTTCGTGGGCGCGGGCGCGGGCCTGAGCTACCTCAATGTGTCGGACGGCGCCGAGGGTGTCTACGACAACGACTTCCAGACGGAGGTGCCGCTGGCAGCGGGCGTGGACTACCGCTTCGGCAACATCTTCGCCGGCGCTCGCGCCACCTACACCTTTCTGGGTGGCGAAGAGGTGGTCGAGGCTCCCGGCGGCGGTGACGAGAAGGGCAGCCTCTTCAACGCCAACCTCACCATCGGCGGCCGCTTCTAGTCAGCGGCCCCCGGCTCCCGCGCGCCTCATAGGGCGAAGCGGGCCAGCACCGACTCGGGGCGCGGGTCCTTCTCCCACGCCTCGAGCACCGCCTTCGCGGGCGAGCGACCCGAGGCGGCCACCTCGGCCAGCACGTCCAACAGCGGCGCATCCGCCGCATCCAGCCGCTGCAGGCCCCGGCGGGAGATGGCCACCATCTCCGCGGCCAGCCGGTGCAGCTCCTGGGTGCCCAACCGCCCTTCCAGCCCCTCGCGGCGCGCGGTGTCGTGGAAGGCCTGGTGCTCGGCGAACGTCAGCTTCGGCAGCAGGCGCTCCGCCTCGTCCAGCGCGGTGGCGTCATAGAGGATGCCGCGCCACAGCGCGCCCAGCGCGCCCGTCATCGCCGGGCTCCCGCAGTCCGCGCCGCGCACCTCCAGCACCTTCTTCAGCCGCACCTCGGGGAAGAGCGTGGACAGGTGGTCCGTCCAGTCGTCCAGGTCCGGGGGCTTGCCCTCGAAGCCCTCCTTCATCAACTGCCGGAAGGACAGCTTGGGGTGCAGGTACTCGCCGTTGCGGCGCAGGAAGAGCAGCGGCGCGTCCAGCGCCCACTCCACATAGGCGCGGTAGGAGAACGAGCCATCGAAGAACGCCGGCAGGTAGCCACAGCGCGTCGGGTCCACCTCGTCCCAGACGCGGTTGCGGAAGGACAGGTAGCCCGACGGCTTGCCCTCCACGAGCGGGCTGTTGGCGTACAGGGCGTTCATCAGCGGCGACAGCCGCGCCACCACCACCGTCTTGCGGACACAGTCCGCCTCGTCCGCCCAGTCGAGGGACACCTGTCCGGTGGCCGTCATCAGCATCATGTTCAGCGCCAGCCGGCCGCGCTCCGGCAGCGTGCGGCGCATGACCAGGTAGCGCGTCTTGGGCATCCACGGCATGTCCGCCGGGGTGACGGTGGGCCGGTAGCCCATGAAGACGACGCGCAGGCCGAGCGCGTCCGTCGCCGCCTTCACCTCCTGGAGGTGGGCCAGGTTCTCCGCGTGCGCCTCGCGCGCCGTGTGGAAGGGGCTGCCGGACAGCTCCAGCTGCCCGCCTGGCTCCAGGGAGATGGTGGCCATGCCGCGCTGCAGGGCGATGACGGGCGACTCGGGGGTCTCCCGGAAGGGGGTGTAGCCCGCCGGGGCCAGCCGGCCCAGCAGCGCGCCCACCCCGGCTTCACCCTCATAAGGAAGGGGCTTCGCGGAACCCGCCGGGTAGAGGAACTTCTCGTGCTCCAGGCCGAGCCGATGCTCGCCCCGGGGCTTCTCCGCGGCCCGGAAGCCTGCCACCAGCATGTCGACGGAGGTGATGGGCTCGGAGGCCGCGCGCTTGAGATCGAGAGACATGAGCGCGCCCTATATAACGTGGGGCGTTGGACCCGCCCTGATTTGCGCACGACGCCTCCATGACCCCACACTCCGCCGTCCCCGTCATCGCTCCCAAGGCCCGCCTGTCGGATTTCTTCCAGGGCCTGGGGCTGCTCGGGCGCGCCATCTCCCTGGTCTTCCGCTCCCGGCGGCTGTTTTTGCTGTCCGCCCTGTGCGCCATCGTCACCGCCGTGGCGCTCGTCGGGCTGGGCTGGCTGCTCTGGCGCCATGCCCCCGGCCTGCTCGGCGGGTTCTGGGCGCTCCCCGAGTCCTGGTACGGCCGGGCCGGCTGGTACACGGTGCTCGTCCTGTCCTCCCTGGTCGTCTGGGTGGTGGGCGCCAATGTGGTGCCGCCGCTGCTGCTCGCCCCCCTGCAGGACCCCCTCTCGGAGACGACCGAGGCCGTGGTGGGCGGTGACGAGGGCTCGCCCTTCACGCTGGCCGGCCTGGTGCGCGGCATCATGACCGGCGTGGCCCACACGCTGGCCCGCCTGTTCTTCCTCATCGTGGGCCTGGCCGTCCTGCTGCCCCTCCACCTGCTGCCCGTCGTCGGCAGCATCCTCTGGACGGTGCTTGGCAGTCTGTGGACCATGATGTGGATGGCGGGCGAGTTCCTGGCCGGCCCCATGACCCGCCACCTGTACCCCTTCGCCGAGGTGCGCCGCATGCTCCGCGAGCGGAGGGCCCTGTGCCTGGGACTGGGCGCGGGCGTCTACGTCCTGCTCTGGGTACCCATCCTCAACACGTTCTTCCTCCCCCTGGCCATCATCGCCGGGACGCTCCTGTACCGCGGCCTGCGCGAGGCCCGGCTCCTCCCTCCCCCTCCGGATGCGACTCCGGGTGCCCTGAAATAAACGTCCCGCCCGCGTGTCCTCCCGAGGTGGCGGGAACGCAATGCCCGTCAGGGACGTTCTGCATCCTCAGCAGCAAGGCGATGCCTTGAAGCACCCGGCAGGCGTGATTAGGCTTGCCCGGCCGCTCCCAGCGCTCGTTTCTCGCGTTACAAACGTTCGGAATTTCAGGGCATTTCTCGCAACACCCCAGGGGTACCACCCGGTGCCCCAGCTTGGATGAATCACATGCCGCGTTTCCTCCGCCGCATCACAGCTGTTGCCGTGCTCCTCGGCGCCTGGGCCCTGGTGGGTAGTGACAGGGCCCCCTTGCCGCTCACCATGGGCGCAGCCGAGGCCGGGCAAGGCTCCTGGGACGGCAGCCTGCCCGCCAAGGGTGAGAAGGCCCAGCACGACCTCAACAGCCTTCGCGTGCTGACGAAGGTCATCCTCTATGTGAAGGAAAACTACGTCGACCCCAAGCGCGTGAAGCCCAAGGAGATGATGATCTCCGCGCTGGAGTACGTGGAGAAGAGCGTCCCCGACGTGCTCGTCGAGGGCAACGCGGAGTCCGGCAAGCTCAACGTCAATGTGAATGGCAAGCAGCGCGAGTTCGACATCGCCCACGTGGACTCGCTGTGGAAGATGTCCTTCGCCCTCAAGGACGTCTTCGACTTCCTGTCGAAGAACATGCGTCCCATCGAGGAGACGCGCGACATCGAGTACGCGGCGGTCAACGGCATGCTGTCCACGTTGGATCCGCACTCGGTGCTGCTGCGCCCGGAGCTCTACCGGGAGATGAAGCTCTCCACCAAGGGTGAGTTCGGCGGCCTCGGCTTCGTCATCCAGATGCGCGAGGGCAACCTCACCGTCGTCAAGGTGCTCCCCAAGACGCCCGCGCACCGCGCCGGCATCCAGAAGGACGACCGCATCAAGAAGATTGGCGAGGAGTCCACCGTCAACATGGACCTCAACGAGGCCGTGTCCAAGCTGCGTGGCCCCGTCGACAGCCGCATCACGATTACCGTCGAGCGTGACGGCTGGGAGAAGCCCCGCCCCATGACGCTGGCGCGCGCGATGATTTCCATCGAGAGCGTCCAGCACAAGATGCTCGCCGGCAACGTCGGCTACGTGCGCCTGAAGAACTTCCAGGGCAACACCACGAGAGATCTCGAGTCCGCGCTCAACGAGCTGCGCAAGCAGGCGGCGTCCAAGGGCGGCTTCAAGGGCCTGGTGCTGGACATGCGCGGCAACCCGGGCGGCCTCCTCGAGCAGGCCATCCAGGTGTCCGATACCTTCCTCTCCAGCGGCACCATCGTCGCGACGGTGGGTCTGTCCGACAAGCTCCGCGAGGAGAAGCGCGCGCGCCCCACCGAGGGCGAGGACGCGTACCCCATCGCCGTGCTGGTGAACGCGGGCAGCGCCTCGGCGTCCGAAATCGTGGCCGGCGCGCTGAAGAACCTGGACCGCGCCGTCATCATCGGCCGCCAGACGTTCGGCAAGGGCAGCGTGCAGGTGCTGTACGACTTCCCGGACGACAGCGCGCTGAAGCTGACCATCGCCAAGTACCTCACGCCGGGCGACGTCTCCATCCAGGAGGTGGGCATCGTCCCCGACATCCAGCTCGTCCCCACGCGCGTCACCGACGAGCGCCTGGACGTGTTCGCCCCGCGCCGCTCCATGGGTGAGGCGGACCTGGATCAGCACTTCGGCAACCCGGACTCCACCACCGTCGCCAAGAAGCGCGAGGAGGTGCTGGACCGCGAGAAGCCCCTGGAGACGCTCAAGTACCTGAAGGTGGACGAGAAGGTGCAGCAGGCGTCCGCCGCCAAGGAAGAGGCGAAGAACCCCAAGGTCGCCGCCAACGAGAAGGCCGCCGGTGAGAAGAAGCACGGCGAGAAGGACCCCCTCCTGGACGTGGATGTCGCCGGCCAGGGCGAGGACCTGGACGACCAGCTCGACGCCGAGTCCCAGGACGAAATCAAGGAGGACTTCGAGGTCCTCTTCGCGCGTGACTACGTGCTGAAGGCGCCGGCCACCACGCGCAAGGCGCAGCTGCAGCAGGGCAAGGGCTTCGTGGACCAGAAGCGCAAGGACGAGGAGGGCCGCATCAACGCCGCCATCGCCGGCCTGGGCATCGACTGGAGCGCTGGCCCCACCCCGAAGAATGTCCAGCTGGCCACCACGCTGACCCCGGGCGGGGACGCGAAGATTGCCGCGGGCGAGGTGCTGGAGATGGTCGTCACCGCCGAGAACAAGGGTGCCGAGCCCCTCAAGCGCGTGCGCGCCTGGACGGAGAGCGACAACGCCTTCCTGGACCGCCGCGAGTTCCTCTTCGGTGCGCTCAACCCGGGCGAGAAGAAGTCCTGGAAGGTGAAGGTGCGCCTGCCCAAGGACCTCACCAGCCGCCGCGACGACGTGACGGTGCGCTTCTTCGACGACCAGGGCGCGCTGCCCGAGACGCGCGTGGCCGAGCTCAACTTCGTTGAGCTGCCCCGCCCCGCCTTCGCCTTCAACTGGCAGATCATCGACGACTGCACCACCTGCAACGGTGACGGCACCGTGCAGCGCGGTGAGACGGTCGCCGTGGTGCTGGATGTCACCAACGCGGGCACGGGCCCGGCGCTGGACTCCTTCACGCAGATCAAGAATGGCGGGGACGCCAACATCTTCATCGAGAAGGGCCGCTTCAAGCTGGGTGAGCTGAAGCCCGGCGAGACGAAGTCGGCGCGCTTCAACCTCGAGGTGAAGAAGGGCTTCAAGGGCGACACCTTCGCGCTGAAGCTGGCCATCATCGACGAGCCCCTGGAGGAGTTCGTCATGGAGAAGCTGGAGCTGCCGGTGCGTGACGCCGCGGTGGCCGCGCTGGAGCCCAAGAAGGGCTTCGTCCGCATCAACGACAAGGCCGAGCTGTTCGGCGCCCCCACGGCGGATGCCCGCCCGGTGGCGAAGGTCGGCGGGGCCACGGTGCTGCCCGTCGAGGCCGCCACCAAGGGCTTCTTCCGCGTGGAGATGGAGAAGGACCGCTTCGCCTTCGTGCGCGCCCAGGACGCCCGCGAGCAGAAGTCGGCCGGCCGCGGCGCAACGCCCAAGCTGGCGTGGACCACGCAGCACCGTCCGCCGGACATCCGCCTCGAGGTGGACCCGGCCGCCGGCGGCCTGGTGGCCAACGGGGAGAAGTTCACGCTGTCCGGTGTGGTGACGGACCCCAACGGGCTGCTGGACGTCTACGTGCTGGTGAACGACCAGAAGGTCTACTTCAAGGGCGTGGACCCCAAGGGCGGTGAGCCGAACTCGCTGAAGTTCTCCACCGAGTTCGCCCTGAAGGAGGGCAACAACAACGTGCTGGTGGTGGCCCGCGAGGACACCGACTTCGCCAGCCGTCGCACGCTGGTCATCCGCCGCCGTCCGGCCGAGGTGGCCCAGAAGGTCGCCACGCCGGGCGCCGCCACGGTGAAGCCGCAGCAGCAGTAGGCGCCTTCTCAAGCCTCCGCGTCTCATTCCGGGCGGCTCTTCCTTCGGGAAGGGCCGCCCGTTTTGTTGACGCTCCTCGCGGGCAGGCGTTAGCGTCCCACGCGTTGGGCGCCCCCCGGCCGGTTGTGCGCCCCCGGAGGCGGTGACGCGAATGCGGACGTTCAGTCGGTGGCTGGCCCTTGCGGCCTGGGCGGCGGGGGCGACGGCGTCCGCGGACGACAACGACCTGCAGATCTGGCGGTTGGGCAACCCGGAAGCCCCGGGCGCGAATGCCAACGCGGAGTTCCAGGCCTTCGCCCGCGTCATGGGCGCCGCGATTACCTCGGTGAACCTGATGCCGCCGGAGACGACGGGCCACTCGGCCTGGGCCGTCAACGCGGAGCTGTCCGTGGTGTCGGTGCCCGACAGCATCGTCGTCCCCACCGAGCGTGCGCAGCCCTCCTCGGTGCTCATCCCCTCCTTCCATGTGCGCAAGGGCCTGCCCTTCTCGCTGGAGCTGGGCGGGCGCGTGGGCTGGGTCGAGAAGAGCAGCCAGGTGGTGGGCACGGGCGAGCTGAAGTGGGCCGCCAATGAGGGCTTCACCTGGCTGCCGGACTTCGGCGTGCGCGGCCACGTGACGAAGCTGTTCGGCGCGCGGGACTTGAACCTGACGGTGCTGGGCCTGGACTTCGGCGTGGGCAAGCAGTTCCCGCTGGGCGGCATGGTGACGCTGACGCCCTACGGCGGCCTGGACCTGGGCTTCGTGGGGGCCACCTCCAGCCGCATCGACTTCGGTGGGGGCCGCGAGCCCGAGGACACGGCGGGGAACAACTCCCGCGCGGCGCTGGAGGACACGGCCGCGTACGAGAAGGTGTCCTTCGGCGACAACATGAACCAGCGCATCTACGGCGGCGCGCGGTTCATCGGCGGCGTGCTGCAGCTGGGCGCGGAGCTGTCGCTGACGCGCACCGGCAGCGTGCCGGTGGCCCCGGGCTCCGAGGAGACGCGGGGCGTGCCGGCGGTGTTCGCCTTCAACACCACCCTGGGCCTGGACTTCTAGGCCCTACGCGGCGGCGCTCAGGGCCTGGCGCAGGGCGCCGGGCCGGTTGGTGATGAGGTAGCTGACGCCCATCCGTCCCAGGGCGTCGGCGCGCGCGGGGTCATCCACCGTCCACGCGGCCACGCGCAGCCCCGAGGCACGCCAGGCGGCCACACGCTCGTGGGTGCACGCCTCGTGGAAGGGGTGCACCGAGTGTGAGGACACCAGCGGGCTCACCCCGTAGGCCTGCATGGCCCAGGGCTTGTCCGGGTCGATGAGGAAGCCCCGGCGCAGCTCCGGCGCGAAGGCGGCGAGGCGGAAGAGGCACAGCGGGTTGAAGCTGGAGATGACCACGCGCTCGGCCAGGCCGCGCCGACGGACCAGCTCCGCCACCTTCTGCGCGAGGCCGCCGTCCTCGAAGCGGTCACACTTCAGCTCGATGTTGACGAGGAAGTGCGCGGGCAGCGCGTCCAGCACGTCCTCCAGGCGGGGGATGCGGGCGGGCGCGAAGCCCAGCGGAGAGCCCACGTCGGCCCGCTGCAGCTTCCACCACGGGGTAAGGCGCACCTCCCAGGGCAGGCGCGCGAGCCGGTCGAGCTGCTCGTCGTGGCAGACGACCACCTCTCCGGAGCCGCACACCATGGCGTCCAGCTCCACGCCGTCGGCGCCCTGACGGGCGGCCTCGGCGAAGGCTTCCAGGGTGTTCTCGGGGGCATCGGCGCTGGCACCGCGGTGGGCAAGCAGGAGCATAGGGGCCCCCAGTCTGCGTCGGCCGGGCCCGGCATGCAGCAGCGGTGCGGCCGGGCGCGTCCACCTGTGGACGCGCGGCTTGCCTCCCCCGGCGCTTTGCTGCACTGTGCCCGCACCATGCTGGGCCTCGGCCTCGGAGAAATCATCGTCCTCGGCTTCATCCTGTTGGTGGTCTTCTCGGCCGCCCGCATGGGTCAGCTCGGCAATGCCGTGGGCAAGTTCGTGTACTCGTTCAAGAAGGCCTCGAAGGGCGAGGACTTCGTGGACGTGAATGCGAAGTCGCTGACGCCCCCGCGCAAGGGCAGCACGGACGCCGAGTTCAGTGACCCTGAGCGCCCGCGCCGCCGCTAGCCCGCTCCCCTTCCCCTCTCAGTCCAGGCCGTGAGGCCCACCGGAGTGCCGGGCCGGGGCCTCGCGTGAGGCCGCCTGTCGCGCGGCCGGCCCCTCGGCGAGCAACCGGCTGGCCTGCTCTCGCAGGGCGACGTGCAGGCTCGTGCTGCCCACCAGCTCGCGCAGGTCAGCGGTGTTGAGCAGCGGGACGATTTTGGCGCCAATCTCCGGCGGCAGGTACGGATTGAAGACGAGGGCCCGGCGCACGGCATGGCGCACGGACCAGCGCGGCGACTTCCAGATTTCGATGAGCGGCTCGGGGCGCGCCGGACGGCGGGCGGCGATGCGCACCACCAGGTCCTCGGTGAGCCGCGGGTTGATGAGCACGTTGCGCAGCACCGTCGGGTTGCTGACGGTGGCCAGGCGGGACAGCGTGTCCGGATCTCGCGTGATGCGCGCCTGCTGCTTGAGGTGCCCGAGCGACTGGGAGAAGGCGGTGGCGTCCGCGCGGGCGGCGGCATCCGCGTCCATCTCCATCTTCGCGGGGCCCTGGGCGAACAGGTCCGCCACAGTCTCGAGCGACTGCACGTGCGCGAGCCGGCGCAGCGCGTCCACGTGGGGGATGTGCTCGGCCTCCTGCTCCAGCGCGGCCATGAAGTCGGCCAGCACGCAGGTGGCGGGCCCCCAGCCCTGGCGGGACAGGGAGATGAGCTCGCCGACCAGCTCGTTGGTGTCGAGCGGGTCTCTCCGGGACAGCTCGCGCGCGGCGGCCTTGCGGCGCACCTCGGCGCCTCCGCTCAGGGCGTGGATGAAGCGGGCGACGTTGCGGGCCTCCTCCAGGATGGACATGGCGACCTACTCCGGGCTCTTGCCGGCCTCCGCCGCTGCGGACACCACCGGCTCCAGCGTCACCTCCAGCCGGAAGCCGCCGAGGTCCGCCGGGTACTCGTGGAACATGACGAGGAAGGGCGCCTTCGCGCCGGGCGACCACGGAGGTGGCCGCCGCGTCCAGGCGCTGGGTCAGGGCCGCGGCCGACTCCGAGTTGCCCACGGGCGTACAGCTCCTCGGGCGTGGGCACCGCGCCCACGAGCGCCTCGGCGGAGCGCACCCGCTGGTCGCCGTCATACAGCGCGGCGCGCACGCGGATGCGGGTGGCGGCGCCGGTGCGGTTCTCCGCCTCGCCCCGGACGAAGAACAGGGGCCGGCCCGAGCGCGTCTCGTAGAGGGCATTGCTCACGTCCACGGCCACCAGCGGCCGGGGCGCGGGGATGACGAGCGCGCGCAGGCGCTCGGGCGAGAGCACGGACA
>JBKGHK010000346.1:0-10354 GCA_046520375.1 Pyxidicoccus sp. 3LFB2 | reverse complement strand
GCCGCCAGCGGCTCGGAGGCGCTCCAGACCGAGGTGGCCGCGCGGCTGTGGACGCAGGCGGGAGACGACCTGGCGGGCCAGGCCGCGGCGCTGATGGCCACGGGGGGCTCCGTCCCGGCCATCCAGCGGCTCATCGATACGGCCGGCGTGGACGCACTCGCCCAGTCCCTCGGGGCCCTCTGCGCGGAGGCGCGGTCCGGGTCGGAGTACAACCTCCTCTCCAACGCCGCCACCTCCGCCGCTGGGCTGGGCAACCTGATGTCCGCGCTGGCCAGGATGCCGCGCTCGGAGACGACGGACCGCCTGGCGACGACACTCTTCCTGGGCCTCCCGTCAGGGCTCGTCCAGAGCAACGACGCGGTGCGGGTCCCTGTCGCCGAGTACCTGGCGTCCATCCGCTTCCCCGGCAACGACGCGGCCCAACAGGCCGACGCCGGGACCTGGGACGCCATCCTCCAGAGCCACTACGGCAGCGAGCTGCTCTTCAACCCGGCGCTGCCGGTGGAGGCCCGCCAGGCCAACCTGATGTTCTTCCTCCAGCGGCCGAACTTCGACGCCGCGCTGCTCGACACCTATCAGGGCAACATGGGCAGCATCGCCGCGGCCGAGGTGCAGCGGGCGCTGGGCACCATGGACCCTGGGAGCGTGAACGCCGCGGCGGAGCTGCCGCCCGTCCCGGCGGCCCTGGCCGGCCGGTTCCCCGCCATCGCGAACCTGCCGCAGCCGGTGACGGCGGAGGGCCTCCAAGGCTCCATCCCCAACCCCATCACCCCCACCATGGCCGCGGACTACCTGGAGGCCCTGGCGGCCTCCGTCGCCGCCACGGGCAACACGAATCTGACCACCTATACCGATGGCAACCCGGCCCTGGCCGCCCTCTTCCAGGTGATTGCCGGCAATCCCATCCAACAGGCGAACCTGGATGACTTCTCGGCCATCGGCGTCACCGGGCTGCGCGACCTGGCCCGCCAGATTCGCGGCTCCAGCGACCCGGCGTTCGTGGCCCAGGCCCTGACCCTGGGCGGAATCCAGCACGACGCGTACTTCGACAACCTCCAGCCCTTCGTGGACAGCGTGATTGCCCAACAGGGGCAGGTGCTGGGCAACATCGCCTCGGTGCGCCAGCTGGCCCAGGGCGTGGTCAAGATGGGCGTCGGGGCAATGGCCATGGCCGCCGGAGGCCCCGCGGCGGCGGCCCTGGCCAACGCCTCGGTCGGCGCCATCTTCGCGCAGTCCGATGCCTGGCTGGACGAGGGGCGGACGCTGGCGCTGCCCAACCTGGTCAACGGGGCCGTCATGGACTTCGGAGTCGGGGTGGTGGCGCCGTGGCTCGGAGGGAAGCTCTCGACGGCGCTGGGCCCGCTGGCGGGGAAGATCCTCGAGGGGTCATTCGAGGCGTTGGGCGGGCAGGTGGCGAACGCCATGAGGGATCCGGAGAAGTTCGAGGAGCTCTGGGACAGCGGACAGGGGAAGGAAGACCTGGTGATCGCCCTCATTCTCGGCTCCGCCACGAACGCGGTTCCCTGGAACAAGTTCTCGGACAGACTGAAGACCGAGATAGTCACCTTCATGAATGTGAAGTGGAACCAGGTGAAGCTCCTGGACGATGCCCTCAAGAACTCGGCGATGGTGGCCACCAGCTTCTGGCTCGACCCGAACATCCAGGCCAAGCTGCGCTCGGGAGAGCTCACCCCGGCGCAGGCCGTCCTGCAGATGGAGGAGGAGGGCATCGACCTCTTCGGGATGGATACGGCCAGTGCGGACCCCGCCCTCACCGAGGCCATGCTGCGCGTGCTGTTGTCCAGCCCGGCGCTCCCCTGAACTCCGGGGGAAGGTGGAGACACCCGGGGCCTCCTGGAGTGTTCGGAGGGGGATGCGCGAAGCCCTGCCACTGGACGACTGGGGCGGTACCGGCCCCGACCTGCACCTGGCCCACGCCAATGGCTTCCCTCCGGGCAGCTACCGCAAGCTCATCGAAGTCCTGAAGACGCGCTATCGCGTCCTCACGCTGCGCAGCCGCGCGCTCGTGCCCGGCTCGGACCCGGCCACGCTGACCAGCTGGCGGGACCTGGCTGACGAGCTGGCCCATGCGCTCCAGACGCGCGGCCTGGCGGGCATCGTGGGCGTGGGGCACAGCGTGGGCGGTGTGGCGTCGATGCTGGCCTCCGTGAAGGCGCCGGGACTGTTCCGGGCCGTGGTGGCGATGGACCCGGTGCTCGTCACCGGCAAGCGCCTGTGGCAGCTCCGCGCGGCGGCGCTGCTGCGACAGCGGCACCGGATTCCCCTGGCCCATTTACCAAGCGCTCTACGTGCAAAGCCGCGGTGCGCTGCGACGCGAACTGGTCAGTTGCCTGCGGTCCGGGCGGGCGCTACGGGTGCCGAGGGCACGTACCCGTGTGCGCGGGAAGAAGTTCGTCAGCTCCGAGTGCAGATTCAGCCAACGCCCAATCGAAGTCACGGACCGCAATGTACCCGGGCACTGGGAAGGGGACCTCATCTTGGGGTTGGGCAGTTCCGCCATCGGCACGCTGGTCGAGCGCACCACCCGATTCACGATGCTGCTGCACCTGCCGCAGATGGATGCCCATGGCCAACCTCGCGTGAAGAATGGTCCCGCCTTGGCCGGACATGGTGTCGAAGCGGTGCGAAGGGCCATCGCATCCTCGCTCACCACGCTGCCTGAACGGATGCGCCGGACACTCACGTGGGACCAGGGGGCCGAGATGGCTCAGCATGCCCGCCTTCGCGCCTACACGGGCTTGGCCATCTACTTCTGCGACCCCGCAGCCCATGGCAGCGAGGCACGAACGAGAACACTAACGGCCTGCTCCGCCAGTACTTTCCGAAAGGGACGGACCTGTCCAGATACTCCCGCGAGGACCTCGCTACTGTTGCTGTTGCCCTCAACAATCGGCCCCGCAGGACGCTTGGGTGGAAAACACCCGCCGAAGCTATCAACGCACATCTATACTCACTTCAACCAAGTGGCGTTGCGACGACCGGTTGAATCTGGGCAGTACGCCAGCGAGGACTACCGAGAGCAACTGGCTGAGCACGGCATCACCTGCTCGATGAGTCGCAAGGGCAACTGCTGGGACAATGCTGTGGTGGAGAGCTTCTTCAGAAGCTTGAAGATGGAACTCGTCTACACGCGCAACTTCCGGACGCACGACGAGGCGAAGCTCGCGCTGTTCGAATACATCGAGGTGTTCTACAATCGGAAGCGCCGTCACTCCTCACTCGGCTACGTTAGTCCCGCCGAGTACGAGCGAACGGCTGAGGTGCAGAGGCCGGCAGCGTAGTCAACCTGTCCACCGAATCGGGTGACGCTCAGTGGTGCGCAGCGCGGGCGAAACTCCTGCCACGGCTCCGAGGTGGTGCGCGGCGCGGGCCCTGACGACGGGTCGCAGACCTATGGAGCCCATCTGCCGCCCCCCCCGGTCCAAGTTTCCGCGACTCCTCGTGAGTGCCAACACGGGCCGCAGAGCGCGTTCTGCGAGGACAACATCACCACGGAACCGATTCGGCAGTGACTGCGCCCGCCGGCGTCCCGCCAAGATTCGCGCCGTCGGCGGACGCGTCTCTCCGGCCTCTGCCTGCTTAATAGTTACGGGCACTTAGACGAATATAGGGCCAAGAGGAAGTACCTAAGTACCCGGAAATGTTGTCCCCTTGGTCTATAGTCGATAACGTCAGAAGACCTGACCGATAACGAGCCAAGGCGCGCCGTGCCTACCGTCGAAAAATCGTCCGCGACACTAGGGGAATGGTTTCATCTCAAGGACCCCACACGAACGACCTTTGAACTCGATCCAGAACGGGATGCTGAGTTCTGGTGCGGTGATCCCGAGATACGGGATCGCCTGATAGAGGCGCTTCGGGATGGCCTTGATAATGGTGTTCCTCACTTAATCCTCTTCGGAGAATACGGCACCGGCAAAACGCACGCCCTTTTCCACTGCAAGTGGACATTGGAGCAGCAAGAGCGTACGCCAAGGGCTCACTGCGTTAGAATTGAGTGGTCGGGTTTCAGTTCACGTACCCGGTTTATTGATGTTTACCGAGAAACGTTAGACCGATTGGGTCTAGGTCTCGTTGCGGAATTGATTCGAGACCATTGGCAAACCCACGGTAGGTTCCGGATCCCTGGTGATCTTGGCGACTTCCTTGAGCAAGATAGCGACCTACAGCGCGCGCTTCTGATAATTGCACAAACCAATGAACTTTTTGTCTTTCGCGCGCCGAACGCAAAAGTAGTGCTCGCTTGGCGTTGGTTAAAAGGCTTGGCCCTGAACCAATCACAGAGGCGAGAGCTTAATGTGTCAGCATCGCTCGTCGAGGAGGCCAAGCCTACTAGGCTAGTGAATCTCTTGCGAATGCTTGGATACTTCATGGCTCGACGCAGGGATGGCGGCCGGAAGTTGATTTTGATGTATGACGAGGGTGAGCAAGTAGACGAACTCCGCCGAAGCCGCGATGCATTGAATAGCTTTGCATCTGCAACACGAGCCCTGTTTGATCGGTCGCAAAGCGAAGTTGGTGTGATCCTCGCCTTCTTTGGCGCCCGTTTGGAAGAGAGTGCGCTTATTCGCCCGGACACTCACAGTCGCCTCGATCAAGATAGGCAGGTAATTTCACTGCCACCATTGGCCACAATGGAAAAGCGCAGGGACTTTCTCGACAATGTTTTGCGCGCCCTTGTTTCCCCTGGTCAGGGTCCACACTATCCCTTCGACGCTGCAGCTCGTAACTTCTTTGCAGAACATTGCGGCCGATTTGGCGTAGGCCTTAAAGAGGAGCGGTTCTCATTCCTTACCGGTGGAGGCGAGCCTACAGCGCGGACCGTACTGGTTGCGCTGGAAGCAGTGACACGTGCGGCCTACAATCTCCGAGAACGCAAAATAACCACATCGTTTATGCGCAATCGGTTTGATCTAGACGCCTCTTAGGCACACGGCAATGAGAATTATATCCGGCACTGTTTACCCGTCCTATCGCCATCAACAAAGATTTGGTTGGCTCCCCCCTTTATTGAGCAGCATCAAGGGGGAGGTAGCGTCAGATGAAGGGGTTCAGGCTGTACTGAAAAAGGCAAATGCTCGTATTGCCCCCCTGGCTCCCAAGTGGGTTCTTGACTCTGACTTGAAAAGTGAAGGAGCTTGGAGCACAAAAGCAAGTGAAGAGCTTTTGCGCTGGGCTAGGAGTTTAGGCCTCCTTGAAGAGGGATGGAACGTCAGCGAGCTAGGCGACATATGGGTTCACGTATGGGGAGGATCCAATCTCTGGCAGAAGAACCCCTTGCGTGCCGATACTCCAGAGCGGCGAATGGTTGCTTGGAACACTCTATTAGCCGCTGACGGCTTGCTCATTTTGGCATGTTGGGATTGCCTGAGTTCCGTGCCCAAGAGTCTTGCTCAAGTCGGGCAGGAACTGGGCGCTAAGTTGAAAAAGTTGCGCCCGCCAAAGACGGCAGACGCCTCAGTCGGGCTTGTCCAGGTGCGTCTTCGCGAGTCAAAAACAAATGAAGCCGTAAGGAACGTGCTTAGCTCTAGAATTGTGCCCCTGATTGATCTTGGGGTTGCGAAGGCACCGAAAAGGGGCTTCTATTCGCTCACGGATTTCGGACTTTCGTTGAAAAGCGATGTCCGAGAGTGGCTGGCCGACGAAGAACTGCTCTCTGTTATTCATAGACGGAAGTCTTGGCTATTGTCTTCGCGTGGACTCGGCTTAAGAACCCTGCCGCAACCGGTGCTTCATGAGTCGATAGCGAGGCTGTTGCAGGTAAGTGGGGAAGAATGCTGGGGCAAGAGGCGTCAATGGCCACTTTGGGAGACGTTGCTTCTAGGTGCATGCTACGCAAGTCGGCAGCGCGGCGCCGGCTTTGAGCTAAGTGATGCACATGTGGCACTTGAAAAGATTCGCGCAGAGAACCCTGGAAGCATTGAGTGGGTTCCTGGTCGACAAATGGATCAGATCTACTTTCGTATATCTGAGGCCGTGGCGATGCCTTCATTGAGAGGCAATGAGTCACATGACTCCCAAAAACTGCCTGAGCAGCCCTCTTCCGTTGCAGCACCCGTCGTTGGAGCCGTCGCGTCGCCAGCTCCAGCGCTAATCTTGAATGCGCTTGGTGTCGTAGCCACGCCAGTTGTTTCCGAGCCAACCTCGTCGGAGTACGTCCAGCAAGCTGAGAAGCCTGTTGCATCGTCATCCCCCCCTTTGGCAAGCCCTGCATATCCATTGTCATGGCTGCGTGACATGCTTGAGGACCACCTTCTCCTTGAAGAAGATCGTCCGGTCGGGATGCCGTTGCTGGGAGCGTATACGTCCGTCGAGCATTTAATTAGCCGACTGCAAGGGTTGGAACGCGAGCCTTTGAGTGAGCATGACTCTCGATTCTGGAATAAGCTTGATCAAGGAAGCGAGATCTTCATTCAGGGCAAAGAAGGGCCATATGGTGTCCTACTGAACCATCTTAGAGCGGCCATTGGGAACGACGTGCATTCAGTTGCGTCACTTTTTCGGAAGTTGACGAAGCATAAGTCCGAAAATGACGAGCATGGGCGCCTTTGGTGTGCACAGACGAGATTGACGGAAGCGTCGGCCGATATTAAGGCAGCTGCTTCTCACTTTGCGATGCGGCTTCGCACTCCAGGCAAAGAACCCCCGTATGAAGTTGCTCGACTACTGGTTAGAGATGCAGTGAATGTTGGCAGGCTGAATAACGCTGACATAGTGAAGGCAATTGCTCCAAGTGATGACTCTGCCAGTGTTGAAGGCGTCATTGGCCTTGTCGCATTTGAGACGCCGGTGGTCGCCTATAATGTAACCTTGGAGATTGAGACTCCGTCCGCATTAATTGCAGCAATTGGCAAGTCCGATACCCAGCGCTTGTCATTTGCTAGGGCCAGAAGTTCCGGACAGAGGGAGGAGTTGGAGATATCCATTCCTCCTAAGTCACACTTGGGGGCGCAAGATCTAGACATTGGCATGACCGCTGTCGCTACGGTATTTGCACCAGAGCGACAGGCAGCAATGCGTTTTGCTGCAGACTGGGCGCAGGGGTTGGTGGATCAGTTCTATCTTGCATTCGTCTCCGATGCAGCGGGGGGACCATCCTCGGCTCCGTCTGTGGAGGAGAGACGCCTGCTTCAGGTTCATGCCGTAGATGCGGTGCTCACTGATGGTGCTGCCACACCAGGTGACACAGGTGTTCAAGGCAAGGTCGAAGGCCCACATCTGAGATTGTGGCAACCCCAAATTGATGATGGTCTTGCGAACTTGCTCCGAACGTCTTTAGAGCCGCTTCCGGCAGAGCATTCTCAATATAGAGAGAGAATAGTCCGCTCTTTGGCTTGGTGGAAACGCGCAACAGAGGCTTCTGATCCCATTCTACGATTCAGTTGCTTGTGGTCCGGAATGGAGCACCTGTTGGCGCCAACGAGAGGACTGCTCTTTACGCGGAAGCTGGCGGGAGCAATCACCTTGCCACTCTTGCGTAGGCGGTGCGCATCTTTGGTTCGTGAAATCGCACAGCGCCTACTGCGGGTTGTTGCGTGGTCGAAGCCTGAGTCTCAAGATGGGGAAGCAAAAGCTATTTATGAAATCGTCCAGGATTTCTGCCTGTCCCTGGAAGAGGCGCAGAGATTGCAACGAGAACTCCCAGTGGAAGTTTTGCGTGGCGAGAGAAGGGACTCGCAATTGCGCCATGTGTCTCTGAAGACAGTGTCGGCCTATGAGTTTGTGCAACGCATTCGCAAGGACCAAGCTGGACAGAGACGATTGAGTGATGCTCTTCAGAAGCATGCGCCGTATCTTGCTACGATTCTTGATGTGTGGCTGGGGGCCGTCAGGGAAAGGAAAAAACTGTTAGCGCTGATTGTGGGGGAACACGACAAGATCGTTGCTCAATACAGTGTCTGTTATGACTTCAGGAATCGAATTCAGCACGATGGGGATTATTTCCCTGGCGCTGGTCGGTATATGCTTGAGCAAGCTTCTCACTATCTTCGTGCGTGGCTACGCGTACTTCTCGATGCGCTAATGCGCTCTCCCGTTGGGCATGGTGAGCCACTTGGTCGTAAGCTCAGGCTACGTCTGGATGATTTGTATGATCAATTGATTGAGGTTAAAGATAAGGGGTTGAGCGAGCCGGAGCTTGGCATGCTACTTCAGGATTGATGTTGATGATTCGCCGTTGAATTCCTCAATGGGTGAATGGCGAGAACATCTAGAGCCGACCTTAGGCGGCGGCAGAAGTCGCCCATGGCCGTTTCGCGCACGCGGATGCCTGTCTGGCGGTGGAAGAAGTCCGCCAAGGCGACGAGCGTCCAGCAGGCACGCTTGAGGTCGCAGGCCCGAGGGCCATGGCGTATCCAGTCCAGAATCGTGGGCGCCAGTTCCTCTGGGACGAGGAGCGTCTTGCCCGGCGCCCACTGAAACTTCAGCCCTTCCAGCCTCAATTAGGTAGCGGGCAGGAACCAGTGGGTGTCGCGCGTTGTGGTGCCCCCAGGTACTCGGCAATCTGCTGCGGCGGGCGGCTCTGGGTGGTCATCAGCACCGCCCGGCACCTGTCGCGCAACTGGCGGTCCTCCGTCGTGTGGAAGCGCGCCTCCAGCTCGTTCCTCTACTCCTCACCCAGTTCCCGCAGGCACAACCCGCGACCACCGACGGATTCATCCGAGCCGTGGATGAGGTGATGCTCAGCGCAGCCACAGGCTCGCCACCACGGCACACGGAACAGGCCCTGCTCGTAGCTGAGCATCGGCCGATTTGGTGCCGCAAGGGGACCAAATCTGGACCAAATCACCCGGACTAGCCTGAACGCTCCTGGACAAGAAGTTGCTCCCTTTCGCAGGGGGAGAACCGGGCGAGCAGCCTGTAGTCCGAGTCGGGACCAAATCCGCCTGTGTGGCTTCGATTCCTACCGCCTCCACATCCAGGGGCCTCCCTCTCATGGGTCATTGATCGTCATACCCTGTCACAACGGGGAGACATCAACGTGTGACCTCCAGTTCCCACCTGGAGGAGTCCGCAGGCGAGGAGGGTGGAGACACCCAGGGCGCCCTGGAGTATTCGGAGGGGGATGCGCGAAGCCCTGCCACTGGACGACTGGGGCGGTACCGGCCCCGACCTGCACCTGGCCCACGCCAATGGCTTCCCTCCGGGCAGCTACCGCAAGCTCATCGAAGTCCTGAAGACGCGCTATCGCGTCCTCACGCTGCGCAGCCGCGCGCTCGTGCCCGGCTCGGACCCGGCCACGCTGACCAGCTGGCGGGACCTGGCTGACGAGCTGGCCCATGCGCTCCAGACGCGCGGCCTGGCGGGCATCGTGGGCGTGGGGCACAGCGTGGGCGGTGTGGCGTCGATGCTGGCCTCCGTGAAGGCGCCGGGACTGTTCCGGGCCGTGGTGGCGATGGACCCGGTGCTCGTCACCGGCAAGCGCCTGTGGCAGCTCCGCGCGGCGGCGCTGCTGCGACAGCGGCACCGGATTCCCCTGGCCCAGGGGGCCCGGCGTCGCCGTGAGAATTGGGGCTCCCGCGAGGAGGCGGCCGCGAGCTACCTGAAGAAGGCCCTCTTCCAGCGCTTTGACCCCGAGTCCTTCCAGGACTACCTCACCCACGGGCTCGTCGATGCCCCCGGCGGTGGCGTGCGGCTGGCCATCCCCGCGGCCTGGGAGGCCCGCGTCTTCGAGACCATTCCCGTCGACGTGTGGCGCACGCTGCGCTCGGTGTCGGTGCCCACGCTGGTGATGCGGGGCGCGGAGACGGACACGCTCACCCCCGCGAGCCTGGAGCGCGTGCGGCGCACCATTCCCGGCGTCCGCACCGAGGAGCTGCCGGGCGCCACGCACCTGTTCCCCCTGGAGCAGCCCGAGGCGACCGGGCGGCGCGTCCTCGCGTTCCTGGAGACGGTGGACTCGCGGCCCGGCGCGCCCGTGCCGTGAAGCAGGGCAGGGTGGTAGAAGTCCCGGTCCGTGAGCCCTTCTTCCGCACGTCCTGAAGAGCCGCTGCGCTTCGAGCTCCCCGGCACTGGCGCCCACTTCGTTGGCGGCCACACCTCGGGCTCAAGCCCCCTGCTCGTGTACCTGCATGGACTGGGCTGCGCCGGGAGCCGGGACTGGCCTCCGGTGGCCCGAAGCGCCGCGCTCGCGGGACGCGCGAGCCTCTGGCTCGACCTCCCTGGCTTCGGCCTGAGCGACCGTCCCCAGGACTTCAGTTACGCACTCCCGGAACAGGCGCGGCTCGTCGCGGGCCTGCTGGCCGGCGAGACGCAGCCCGTGGCGCTGGTGGGGCACAGCATGGGGGGCACGCTCGCCGTGCTCGTCGCGGAGGCGTTGGTCCGCGCCGGACGG
>JBKGHK010000345.1:0-10370 GCA_046520375.1 Pyxidicoccus sp. 3LFB2 | reverse complement strand
CCTTCCAGCGCCACGCCGCCATGGGTGAGGCAGCGGTCCTTCAGCGCGGGGTAGTCCGGCGCCAGCGAGGCGAACTCCTTCGCGGCGGCCTCGTCGTCCCCGGCGCGCACGGCGGCCAGGGCGCGCAGGTAGCGCACGGGGGCGCTGTCGCCCTCGTCCTTCAAGAGCTCGCGGGCGCGGGTGTACTGGCCGCGGTCGAAGGCCTCGCGGGCCTGCTTCTTCTTGCCCTCGCCAAAGTACGGGGCCAGGTCCTCCAGGCCATAGCGGCGGCCCCGGTGCACCACCGGCGCCGGGGGCGCGGCGTTGGGGAACGCGGGGTTGAGCACCTCCACGTAGCCCGGCGGCAGCGGAGCCTTCTCCGAGTCAGGCGGGGGGGACAGCTGGGCTTCCGAGGGCGCGCTGTCCGGGCGCTGGGCGGGGGCCTCGGAGGCCTCCGACACGGGCGTCTCGGGCGCGGGGGCCTGGGGAGCGGGAGCCTGCGCGGACAGAAGGAGCGCGGAGGCGACGAGGGCGAGCTTGGGAAGGTAGGGCTTCATACGCGGGGGCTGACCCTGGGAGATGCGCGCGGGCTCGACCCAGGACAACCGGGAGTGCATGGAAAATTTCCGACGGTGGACACAGGTTAGACTGTCCGCCTGCACATGGACATTCGGACACAGAGCGCTCTGCTGGCATCCATCATCGGGCTCGCGCTCGGCGTGTCCATGTTGCTGCGGCCCGGCCGGCCGCGGGTCCTGACGCTCTACTCCGTCTTCGCCCTGACAGTCGCCGGGTATTACCTCTCCCTGTTCTTCCACAGCATCTTCCCGGCCGTGGACTACCCGTGGGCGTCGCGCATCTCCCTGGGCGCCACTGTCCTGGTGGCCTCCCTGGTGCCTGGCGCCGCGGTGGCCTTCTTCCTGGAGTTCCTGGGCGTCAGCAAGGGAACACATCTGGTCGGCCGGCGGCTCGCCCTGCTCTCCGCCGTGCTGGGACTCGCCGTAGCCGTCACCCCCCTGGCCGACAAGGAGTGGGTCCGGGTGGCCATGGGCGTCTGGGTGCTGGGCACCCTGCTCACCTCCGGTTCGTTGCTGGTCCACCGGGTTCGGACCACCGAGTCGCGCATCGAGCAGCTGCGGCTGGCGTACCTCGCCATCGGCGCCGGGGCGGGGATTCTCTTCTCCGCGCTCGACTTCCTGGGGCGCTACGGGATTCCGTTCCCGACGCTCGGGCCGGTCTTCTCCACCCTCTACCTCTTCTTCCTCGCCCAGACACTGCTGCGGCTGCGGCTGATGGATTTGCACGAGCTGCTGGGGAAGATTGCCTCGCAGACGGTGCTGGCCGTCATCCTCGCGTCCGTCTTCACGGTGCTCACCGCGTGGGTGGACGAGGACACGGGGCTGTTCGTCTTCAACACCGTGGTGGCGGCGTTCGTCATCCTCATCCTGTTGGACCCGCTGCGCACCAAGGTGGAGGAGATGGTGGTGCGCATCTTCTTCCGCGAGCGCTTCGCCCTGCTGGACTCGCTGGGCTCGCTGCGCGCGCGCATGGCGAACGTCATCGAGATTTCGGAGCTGGCGCGGCTGGTGCTGGACACGCTCCATGAGACGGGCCGCGTGACGCACGCGTCGGTGTACCTGCTGGCGGAGGACCGGCCCGGGTACCGGCTGCTGGACTCGCGGGGGCCGCTGCCGGTGTCGTTCCTGGACACGGCGGTGGCGCGCGGCCTGCTGTTCGCGGCGGCCAGCGGGCAGAAGGCGATGCTGCGGGAGAACGTGGAGCGGCGCATCGCCACCATGCGCCTGCAGGCGGTGGAGGGAAAGCGCTACCGCGACGAGCTGAAGCGCCTGAACGACACGCGCGTGGCGCTGGTGCAGGTGAAGGCCGGCATCACCGTGCCGCTGATGGGCAATGACCGCGTCATCGGCTTCCTCAACCTGTGGGACGAGCGGGTGCCGGAGGCGTACGCGTCCGACGAAATCGCCCTCATTTTGGAGGTGGCGGAGCGGCTGGCGACGGTGCTGGAGAACTCGAAGCTGTACGAGAAGATTCGCGAGCGGGACCGGCTGGCCGCGCTGGGTGAGATGGCGGCGGGCCTGGCGCATGAAATCCGCAACCCGCTGGGGGCCATCAAGGGCGCGGCGCAGTGCCTGGACCCGAAGCGGCTGCCGGGCGAGGACGGCGAGTTCCTGGACGTCATCGTCGAGGAGGTCAACCGGCTCAACGGCGTGGTGACGGCGTTCCTCGACTACGCGCGGCCGATGAAGCAGAGCTTCGGGCCCACGGACCTCAACGAGGTGGTGACGCGCACCATGCGCCTCATCCAGAACGACGTGCCCTCGAACATCTCCCTGGCGGTGGAGCTGGACCTGCAGCTGCCCCGGGTGGACGGGGACGCGGAGCAGCTCAAGCAGGTGCTCATCAACCTGGTGCAGAACGCGGTGCAGGCGCTGGGCACGCGCGAGGGGCGCATCACCGTGCGCACGGACAAGCCGGAGCGCTTCGGTGAGATTCGCAACGCCGGCGGCGAGTTCGTGGAGGTGCTGGTGTCCGACACGGGCCCGGGCATTCCGTCGGACCAGCAGCCGCACATCTTCGTGCCCTTCTACACGACGAAGCAGAAAGGCACGGGGCTGGGCCTCGCCATCTGCCAGCGCATCGTGAAGAACCACGGAGGCAGCATCTCCGTGCTGAGCAAGGTGAGCGAAGGGACGTCCTTCGTCATCCGCCTGCCGGCCCTGCCTCCGGAGCAGCCCGCGGAGGGCCTGCCGGCGGATGGAAGCTCCTCACTCGACAAGAGGCCGTCCGCGTCGTTCCCCATGCCGGATGAGCTGAGGGACCTGCCCAAGCCGACGCCTCCCGAGCCGGAGCCCGAGCCGGGCCGCAAGCGCGACCGGCGGCGCCGCGCGAGCTGAGCCGCGAACCGAGAGCCAAGGCCCAGCGGTCAAGACCTCGGCGCCGGGGCACCAAAACCCCCGACATATCCGAACAGCACGCTGGCGGATGTCCCCGCCGGAGCGCGGTGGCACCGTGGACGCGACACTCAGGCGTCAGTCTCTCGGGATTCGTCTCGAAACTTCTGGCTACCTCACCTGGCCGGCGCAGGCGTCCTCGCCGCAGGAGCCCTGGCCGCTGACGCAACCACCGCAATCGGACGGGCAGTTGACGGAATTCTCGTCCTCCGCTTCGCAGACGCCATCGCCGCACGTGGCCACGACGCAGTCCCCCGGGCAGGAGGCCGCATCCTCGCCCTCGCCGCAGAAGCCATTGCCGCACGGCTCCACGGGCATGCGCATCGTCTGGTCGGGAATGCGCAGCATCCGGTTGGGCGAGCCCTTGGGGTCGGCCACCACCCCGGCGGCTGCCCGGTCGAGGATGGCCGCATGCACCACGGCGGGCGAGGCCGTGCGGTTGTTTTGCAGGTAGAGGGCCACGGCGCCCGTCACGTGGGGGGCGGCCATCGAGGTGCCAGACTGGATGGCGGACAGCGTGTCATCGATGTGTGAGGCCGAGACAATGCTCAGGCCTGGAGCGAAGAGGTCCACGCACGAGCCCCAGTTGGAGCCGAACGCGCGGTCGTCCCTCTTCGTCGTGCCGCCCACCACCAGGGCCGCCGCCACGCGGCCCGGCGAGAAGCGGCAGGCATCCTTCTCTTCGTTGCCCGCGGCGACGACGACGGTGATCCCCGCGCCAATGGCACTCCGGATGGCATCATCCATCGCCCGGCTGGGGGGGCCGCTGATACTGAAGTTGGCCACGGCGGGCTTCGTATGGTTCTGCCGCATCCAGTTCACCCCGGCGATGATTCCCGACAAGGGGCCGATGTTTTCGCAGTCCAGGATGCGCACCGAGTGCACTCGCGCGTCCTTGGCCACGCCATACGAGGCACCGGCCACCGTGGCCGCCACGTGCGTCCCGTGGCCAGCACAGTCGCCGTGCCCGTGGCCATCGGAGATGGCCGTGAAGCCCTCGAAGGCGCGGCCACCGAAGTCCGTGTGGGTGGTGCGGATGCCCGAGTCGAAGATGTACACATTCACGCCCGCGCCGGTCAGGTCGTACGTGTAGCTGCCATCGAGCGGCAGGCCGGGCTGGTCCACCCGGTCCACGCCCCAGGATGGCGGGGCGCTCTGGATGGCCGTCGCGCGCACCACCGAATCCTCCTCCACGTATTGGACGGCCGGGTCCTCCGCCAGCCGCATCGCCGTGGCCTCCGGCAGCTTCGCCGCAAAGCCCTGGAGGGCATTCTCGTAGACGAAGTCCACCTCGCCGCCATGTTTGGCCATCAAGGTGCGCGCTGCCGCGGAGACCTTCCCGGGTGCCGCATCCTTCATCACGACGATGTAGCGCCCGGGTATCGGAGCGGCACTGCGAAGGAACTTCGAGGCCGTTCGCATCGGCGTGCAGGGCTCCTCCTGCTTCGTGGCATCGCAGGACATGAGCGACAGGCCGGAGACGGCGAAGGCCACGAAGGCCACTCGAAGCACTCTCCACGAGATGACACGAGTCATTGCAGCCCCTGGGGTGCGGATGCGAGACGAGTATGGCCCACCTCTGAGTCAGCCCGCGCAACTCGCTCTGGCGCTTCGGGCCATCGCGGTGAACGGGGTGTTGAGCCTCAAGCAATTGCGCCCCTGGGACTCTGGTGGCAACCGGCCGACAGGCGCCCGGACGGGGCTCCGCGGTTGGCGTGGAACGCGGGGGAGCGAAGTCCCTCCTCGTGGCCCAGCGAGGAGCAGCGCACCCCGGCGGGTTGGTTGTAGGCTCACCCGCATGAGCGCGTGCCCCTTCTGTCAGACGAGGATGCGGTCCACCTTCCTGGGCGGCCTGCCCCGCGAGGAATGCGGAGGCTGTGGCTCCGTCTGGTTCGAGGGCGAGGCGCTGGCGAAGGTGATGGGCGGCTCCGTGTCGGATGCGCTGGTGCGTCGCGCGAAGGGGCTCCCCGGTGTCTGCAAAGGCTGTCACGCGAAGCTCCAGTACGTGCCGAACTGCGCCGACTGCGGCACGCCAGCCCCCACGTGTCCCCGGTGTGGCCATGCGCCCCTGCCTGTCGTCGAAGCGCTGGGAGTGACGGTGGAGGTGTGCTCCGACTGCGCCGGCGTGGCGCTGGACCCGGGCGAGCTTCAGCAGCTCCAGCAGGCCGCCGAGGCGTACCGCAACGAGCCGCTGGACGTGCGGCCCAAGGTGCGGCTGGGCGTGGTGCAGGCGTGCGCCGCGTGCAAGCGCGGGCTCAAGCCGAAATACGGCTTCGTCCATGAGGAGCGGCTCTACTGCGGAAGCTGCGCCCCCGAGGGCTCCGTCCCCTTCTCCGAAGAGCTGTCCAAGGCGGAGCCCAGCGCCGAGTTCACGACCCCGGAGAACTCCAGCTACAACGCCGCCATCGCCGTGGATGCCACCGGCTCCGCGTTGACGTGGCTGTTCTCGCGCATGTTCGGCCGCTGACGTCAGGCGGAGTGACAGCCTGTCATCCGCCCGTGCGCCCCGCGTGACAGCGGGTCGTGACACGTTGGCGGCGTGCACCGCGCGTCCCCTGTGAAGGACATGTCTTCACTCGGGGAACAGCGGGGGCGGCCTGCGTGGCACCGCGCTTGCTCATGTCCGTCGTGTCCCTGAAGCGAGAGGAGCCACGACGATGGAACGCATCACCCGCAAGCACTTCTGGCTGTTGAGCGGTGCCCTCATCCTCTTCGCCGTTCCCGTGGCGGCGAGCGCGATGAACCTGCTGCCAGACTTCAAGCTCTCCCACTGGCTCGGAGGCGCGCCCCAAAGGAGCGTGAGCTCCACCGGAGAGACGCCCTCCATCACCATCGAGCGCGAGCGCATCGTCATTCCCGTTACCGGCCCGCAGGCGCCCTCCACCCCCGGCAGGGCGTCCGAGCCCGCGGCCAGCGCCACGCCCTGGAGCGGCATCCGGATGATTGGCGAGCATGCGTACGAGATTCCCGGCACGGACCTCCGCACCGCGATGACCTATCCCGACACGCTGACGGGCCAGGCCCGCATCGTGCCCATGTTCCGGGAAGGCGGTGCCCAGGGGTTCAAGCTGTTCTCCATCCGCCCGGGCTCGCTGTACGCCCAGCTGGGGCTGATGAATGGAGACGTCATCCGCCAGGTGAACGGGCACTCGCTCGAGACACCCGAGAGAGCACTCGCTGCCTACGAAAGCCTGCGCAAGGCCCGGCACATCGAGCTGCACCTGGAGCGCGGTGGCGCCCTCGTCCGGAAGACCTACGACGTGCGCTGAGTTGAAACCCGATGCCCTTGGGGGAGGCACGACATGATGGCACTCATCTTTCGTAGGTACTTCTGGCTGGTGAACGGCACCTTCATCCTGCTCGTCGCGCTGCTGCTGGCGCGCACGGCCAACCTCTTCGTCGAGGAGGCGATTGCCGCCCCGCTCCCTGGCACCGCGTCCTCGCTCGCTCCGGCCCGTGTGGCCAGCGAGGAGGCGCGGACGCCCCTGGACGGTGCGCGGCTCGGAAAGCTCACGGGGCTGAGCTACGGCAAGAAGGAGCCCGACGTGGTCGAGCCCGGCCAGGCCGAGGTCGCCACCAGCCCTGTCCGCAGCTCGCTGCGCGTGAAGCTGCTCGGCACGCTGGTGGCCAATGACGCGCAGTGGTCCTTCGCGTCGATTCAGGACCTGGACACGCAGCGCGCGCGGAGCCTGATGGTGGGCGATGACCTGATGGGCGCGCGAATCCTCACCATCGAGCGCGAGCGCATCACCGTGGCCGCCAATGGCCGCGAGGAATACATCGACGGTGAGGCCTCCTCGGCCCCCGTGGCCGCCGCGCCCGCGCTGAGCCGCACCGCGCCGGTCGCCAACCCCGGCCCCGAGAGTGGCATCCGCGCCACGGGCGAGCACGCCTACGAGATTCCGGAGACCGAGCTCCAGCAGGCCCTCGCGCGGCTGGACGTGTTGTCCACGCAGGCGCGCGTCGTCCCCGCCATCGAGGACGGCAAGCCCGTGGGCTTCAAGCTCGCGGCCATCCGGCAGGGCTCGCTCTACACGAAGATTGGCCTGCAGAACGGCGACGTGCTCAAGCGCATCAACGGCCTGTCGCTCGACTCACCCGAGCGCATGCTCGAGGCCTTCACCAAGCTGCGCGAGACGAAGCACATCGAGCTGGACATCGGCCGCGCCGGAGGCTCGGTCCGCAAGGTCTACGACGTGCGCTGACGCGAAGCCCGCGTCCTCACCCGAGCGACGCGGTCGCCTGCGCCAGCTTCTCCTGGGCTTCCTCCCACCGGGCGTAGAGGCTCTCCAGCTCATCCTTGCCGGCGCGGTGCGCCTCCATCAGCGGCTTGGCGCGCGCGAAGTCGTTGTAGAGGGCGGGGTCCGCGAGCTGCGCCTCGCGCGCCTTCTGCTCGACTTCGATGGCGGCGATGCGCTCCTCCAGCTTGGTGATTTCCTTCTTGATGGGGCCCTCCACCACGCTGCGGCGCTGGCGCGCCTCGGCCTCCATCCGCTTGCGGTCCTTCTCCGTCACCGGCCCCGTGCCCTGCTTGTCGCTCCGGGCCAGTCCCGCCGCGGCCGCCGCGGCATCCGCCGCCGCCTGACGGAGCTGCTCCTGGTGGTACAGGTAGTCGTCCAGGTTGCCCGGGTGCGGCATCAGCTTCCCGCCCGCCACTTCCCACACGTGCGTGCACAGGTTGTTGATGAAGCTGCGGTTGTGGCTGACGAAGAGCAGCGTGCCCGTGTAGCTCTTCAGCGCTTCAATGAGCATCTCGGACGAGTCCAGGTCCAGGTGGTTGGTGGGCTCGTCCATCAGCAGGAAGTTGGAGGGCACCAGTAGCAGCTTGGCCAGCGCCACGCGCGCGCGCTCACCGCCGCTGAGCACGCCAATGGGCTTCGTCACATCGTCGCCGCTGAAGAGGAAGGCGCCCAGCACGCCGCGCACGTAGCTCTCCGGCTTGTCCGCCGCGAGCGGCCGCACCTCTTCGATGATGGTGTTGTGCCGGTCCAGCTTGTCCGCGTGGTGCTGCGCGTAATAGCCCACCACCACGTTGTGCCCGAGCGTCACCTTGCCCGTGTCCGGCACCAGCTCGCCCGCCACCATCTTCAGCAGCGTCGTCTTGCCCGCGCCGTTGGCGCCCACCACGGCGATGCGCTGCCCGCGCTCCAGCCGCGCGGACAGGCCGTCGTACACCGTCTGCGCGCCGTACCGCTTGGTGATGCCCTCCATCGTCACCACGTCACGGCCGCTGCGCTCCACCTCGGGGAAGCGGAAGTGCATGGAGGTCCGCTCCTCGAGGACCTGCACCTTCTCCATCTTCTCCAGCATCTTCGCGCGGCTCTGCGCCTGCCGGGCCTTGGTGGCCTTGGCGCCGAACCGGTCGATGAAGCCCTGCAGCTCCGCGCGGCGGGCCTCCACCTTCTCGGCGCGGGCCCGGAGCAGCTCCTTCTCCTCCGCGCGCAGGCGCTTGTAGTCGTCGTAGTTGCCGGCGTACTCGCGCACGCCCTCCAGCTCCAGGGACACCACCCGGTTGATCTGCCGGTTGAGGAAGTCCTTGTCGTGGGAGATGAGGACCAGCGCCTTGTTGGAGCGGCGCAGGAAGTCGTCGAACCACGTGAGCGTGGGCACGTCCAGGTGGTTGGTGGGCTCGTCCAGGAGGAGCAGGTCCGGGTCCTGGAGGAGCAACCCGGCCAGCGCCGCGCGCATGCGCCAGCCGCCGGACAGCGCCGAGGTGGGCTTGAGCAGGTCCGCGTCCCGGAAGCCCAGGCCCTTGAGGATGCGTTCGGCGTGGTGCTTGCCGTAGCGGTTCTCGAAGTCGTCCAGCTCCGCGTGCAGGTCCGCCAGGGACTGGGACAGCTCCAGCTGGTCGTCCTCGTCGGTGGCCTCGGCGAGGGCGGCCTCGGTCTCCCGCAGCCGGGCCTCCATGGTGTCGCGGCCGGGCACGGTGCTCAGCACCGCCTCCACCACCGTGCCCTCGGGCAAGCCCGCGATTTCCTGGGGCAGGTAGCCCGCCCGGGCCTTCCGGGCGTACTGGACGGTGCCGGAGTCGGGCTGGTTCACCCCGGCCAGTATCTTCATCAACGAGCTCTTGCCCGTCCCATTGGCACCCACCAGACCTACACGGTCCCTGGGTCCCAGAGTGAAGTTGTCGTTGTCGAAGAGGACCTTCTTTCCATAGGAGAGGCAGAGGTCCTGGGCGATGACGAGGCTCATGGCGGGCGGGGATGTAACAGCCCTGGGGCGCCTCGGGAACGTCGGATATGCCTGCTCGCCCGCTTCGGGGCCTTGCAGGCCCTTTCCGCCTCGGGCCCGGGCCTGCCTATACTCCGGCCCACATGGCTGCCCCCTGTCCCCATTGTGGAAGCACCGACGGCGTCGACCACCTCTGCTCAGGCCAGAGCCTCCAGCTCCTGGGCCAGGTGCTCGACGGTCGCTACAAGATTGAAAGCGTCCTGGGCCAGGGCGGCATGGGCATGGTGTTCCGCGCCACGCAGACGTCCGTGCAGCGCCCGGTGGCGGTGAAGACGCTGAACCCCTCGCTGGCCGCCGCGCCCCAGTTCTTCGAGCGCTTCCGCCGCGAGGCGGAAATCGCCAGCCGGCTGCGCCACCCCAACGTCATCACCATCTTCGACTTTGGCCGCGCGCCGGATGGCACCTGCTACTTCGTGATGGAGCTGCTGCAGGGCGAGAGCCTCAAGGAGATGGTGAAGCGCGAGGGGCCCATGTCCCTGCGCCGCGCCATCAGCCTCGTCGAGCAGGCCAGCCAGGGCCTGGCGCACGCGCACGCCGAGGGCTGCGTGCACCGCGACCTCAAGCCGCACAACATCATGGTGCAGCAGCTCAGCGGCCGGGACTTCGTCAAGGTGCTGGACTTTGGCCTGGTGAAGGCGATGGAGGCCGAGGAGGAGGAGCAGCTCACCTCCACCGGGCAGGTGCTGGGCACGCCGCAGTACATGGCGCCCGAGCAGGCCGGTGGCGAGGCCGTGGACCAGCGCTCGGACCTGTACTCCATGGCGGGCGTCCTCTACTTCTGCCTCACGGGCAGCTCGCCGTACGGCGCCAACACCGTGCGCAAGGCGCTCACCGCGTCGCTGACGCAGCCGGTGCCGGCGGTGAACAGCAAGCGCCAGGGCGCGCCGGTGCCGCCCGCGCTGGACGCGTTCTTCAAGAAGGCGCTCTCTCCGGAGAAGGAGGACCGCTACCAGAACGCGCAGGAGTTCATCGACGCGATGCTGGACACGGTCGCCGACCTGTCGCCCGAGGAGCTCGACGCGATGCCCAGTGGCGGCGTCGGCGCGGGCGGACACGAGCGCGGCAGTGGCAGCAGGGCCTCGGGCAGCCGTGCCGGCCGTCCCAGTGGAAGTGGCAGCGGCGTGCGCTCGTCCCGCGTGGGGGCTCCCTCGGCCATGGGCCGGGGCTCCACGCGTCCAACGTCGT
>JBKGHK010000344.1:0-10381 GCA_046520375.1 Pyxidicoccus sp. 3LFB2 | reverse complement strand
CTTGGGGTGGCCCGGCGGCAGGGCCCGGGCCTGGAGCGTCCGGGCCTGCTCCAGCAGCGCGCGCGCGTCCTCGAAGCGCTCCTGGGACACGGCGAGGTTGGCCTGGTTCATCCGCACGTCGGCCTCGAGCACCGGCTCGCCGCCCATCCGCTGGAGCGTCGCCAGCGCCAGCTCGCCCCAGCCGGCGGCCGGCTCGAAGCGCTGCTGTCCCTCCTCCACGTAGAGCAGCTTGTTGAGGATGGCGACCTTCAGCCGGTCCGCGCGCCCCGCCTCGGCGTCGCGCATGGCGGAGAAGAGCTGTCTGGCCGCCTCGGGAGACTGGCCGTTCTGCTCCTGGAGCCAGCCCAGGTGGAAGCGCAGCTCGGCGATGAGCGGCAGGTGGCCGGTGGCCACCACGGGGGCCTCCAGCTCGCGCGCCGCCGTCAGCGCCACCGGGTAGCGGCCGGCATCCACCAGGGCCTTCACGCCCGACAGCCGCTCCTCCAGCCGCTCGATGTCGGCGCGCTTCGCCGCGTCCGCGGGCAGCCGCTGCTGCTCGGCGAGCGACTCCTCGTCCTGGCACTCGTGCAGCGAGGGCAGCGCATGCACCGCGTCCAGGGACTTCTCCACCAGCGCCGCGTCCGCGGTGGCCAGCAGCTCCACCGTGGCGCGCACGTCCTTGTGCCGCCGCGCCAGACACACCGTCCGCCGCGTCAGCAGCTCCTCGGTCTGCACGCCCTGCACGTGGGTGGCCTCACACGCCTGCGTGCTCTGCCGCTTCCACGCGGCCGCGTAGCCGTCCAACACCTGGGAGACCCGGCCGGCCAGCTCTCCCGCATAGGGCTTGCCGGTGGCGAGGAAGGACGCCTCCACGCGCTGGCGTGCCTGGGGACTCCAGACCTCGTCCATGCGCGCGCCGGCGGCCACGCACACCCGGGACTGCTGGTAGAGGACGCCGCCCACCAGGGCCACGCCCACCGTCACGACGCCCGTGGCCGAGAGCCAGCGACGGCGACGGGCCACGCGGTGCTCCTGCGAGAGGGCCCCCAGCAGCTCCGTCATGGAGGCGAAGCGCTCGGCCGGGTCCAGCGACAGCCCGCGCATCATGCCTGCCGCACCCAGGCGGGCACCTTCGCGTCGCGCGGCGGCTCCTGGATGAGCGCGGGCGGAGGCGGGAGCTTGTGGACCTCGCGCTCCAATGACTGCGTCACCTGGAGGGGCTCGGTGGCCTCGGCGCCGGCCGGCTGCCGGGGCTTCAGGGAGGAGGCATAGGCCTCCATCCTCGCGGGCTCGAAGGGGCGCTGGCGGTAGAGCGCCCAGTACAGCGCCACGCAGAAGCTGAACTGGTCCGAGCGCGGGTCCACCTCGTCGCCCCGGTACTGCTCCGGGGACATGTAGTTGGGCGTGCCGATGATGTGGCCCGACTGGGTGAGGGGCGTCTCCAGCATGCGCCGCTCGACGGGGAGGAGGGGCTGTTCCTCCTCGGGCGGCGCCTCGCGCGGCGGCGCGCCCACCGAGCGCGCCAGGCCGAAGTCGGTGACGAAGACGCGGCCGGTGCGGCTCACCAGCACGTTGGCGGGCTTGAAGTCGCGGTGCACCAGCCCGGCCTCGTGCGCGGCCTGGAGCCCCCGGCCCGCGGCGAGGAAGGTCTCCAGCACCTCGCGCCAGGAGCGCTGCCCCTCCTTCACCCAGGCGCCCAGCGTGACGCCGTCCACCAGCTCCATGGCCAGGAAGACGCGGTCTCCCCACACGTCCACGTCGAAGATGGGGATGACGTGGGGGTGCGAGACGCGCGCCATGGCCTGCGCCTCGCGCAGCAGCCGCGCCCGGGCCTCCTCCGTATCCGTCCGGCGGTCCGCGTGCAGCAGCTTGAGCGCCACCTTGCGGTCCAGGTCCGGGTCATAGGCGGCGTACACCACGCCCATGCCACCCTGCCCCAGCCGCTTGAGCAGGACGTAGCGCCCCACCTGGGACACAGGTGGCATGTCGTCGCGGAGCGCACCTGCACCCGACGCGTCGACCTGACGATTCCCCGTGTCTACACGGCCCCTACCGCTGTCTTTCATGCTCATGGCGGATACACCCGCCGCGACTCTAGCCGTGCCGCGCTGCGCGGCCACGTTCCGGCCCGACGCCCGGTTGCTTCCCGCCGGGACTGGCCAGCCGCCGAGCCCTGCCACCCGCCCGGGTGTGCCAGGGCGAGGCAAATGCCTGAAATCACAGCAGGGCGCACCTGCAGACACCTGCCACGTCCGCGGCGAGCGCCGCGGGCATCCCGCCTTCCGCGGGAGCCCGCGACCTGGGAGCCGCTAGCTGTCCTTCTTCTCCCCGGCGCCCGCGAGGTTCCACGACTCCTGCAGCGACTGGTGGATGCGGAAGTTCACCCGGCCGCCGCCCGTCTCGGAGGAGTGCAGTGACTCCAGCAGCTTGCGCGACAGGGTGGAGGAGACCTTCGCCGCGAAGCCCGCCTGGTCCTGCGCCTCGTCGGACAAGGAGAACATCCACCGCATCGGTCCCATCAGGTGGCGGGTCCAGTCCGTCTTCTCGAGCCCGATTGCCTCGGAGACCTGCTCACTGCACAGCTCGCGCATGGTCGACACCACGATGCCGTCCATCATCGTGCCGGGGATGCGCATCTTCAGGTAGTCCACGAGCGCCTTGGTCAGCGCGACGCCATCCGCCGAAGGTCTCACCTGGCGCTGCTGGATGGCCTCCCAGAGCTGATGGGCGTCTTCCAAATCGCGGGGCAGCAGGTCGGGGTGGATGCCCAGGAAGTGACCAATCACCTTCCAGCAGTGGAAGTAGCCTTCCTCCTCCTCGGGGGTGAAGTCCAGCCCGAGCTTCGTCAGCACATGGGGCACCAGGGCCAGCGTCAGGAGCGTCGCGACATGGTCCTCCTGATTGGCCGGAGTGCCCCACTCGGACGTCTGCCACTTGGGGTCCCGGGCGACGTGGAAGCGGACGGTGGAATGCAGCAGGCGGATCTTCTGCGCCGTGCGCACCCCGAACCCCTTGGGCCCGAGGCCGCCCTCCGTCATCACATCCAGCACGAACTGCGCCGTCTCGATGATGCGGCGGTGCACGTGCTTGTCGATGCCGCCCGTCCACGTCAGCACCTTGGCCGCCTTGGCCCAGCCGTAGCAGCACGGCAGGGACCAGGTGAAGTAGGCCAGGGTCATCTGCATGCCGTAGCGCTGGAAGAGCCGCTGGCCCTGACGGACCTTCTCCTCATCGGCCCACGCGGGCCAATCGTCCGTCTGGTTCAGATAGTCCTCCACCACGTCCGGCATCTCCGCCGGAACCAGGTGCACGTTCGACTGGATGCTCCTGAGCATGCGGTTGACGGTCTCCACCTCGTTGTTGGCGAAGACCTTCTGGATGACCGCATCCGCCACGGGCTCACCCATGAGGCGAAAGGGTTCGAGCACCTCGTCGGTCCAGCGGCCACGGGAGGGAGGAGATGAAGACATGAGGGCTTTCTCGGTTTCAGGCGTGAAGAGGGAGCGCTCCGCCCCCATGCTCGCGGTGAGGCGCGGAGGATGGGGTTCACCAGGAGACACTCCGGGATTGACCCGACCATGAAGGTCTGGATCGCCCCCTTTTATTTCGCGCGGGCCCTGCCTCCTGAATCGAGAGCACCGTCCGGGAAGATTCCTCCGCGCTGGCGTTCTCACGAGCGAGCGCGGCCCCCTACTGGCCGCGATACGCACCAGGAGTCTCACCCATGGAACACAAGCGATTCTTCGACGAGATGTTCGCGCACGTGGATGCGCTCGACCCCCAGGGCTTCGCGTCGTTCTTCACGGAAGGAGGCGTCTTCCGCTTCGGAAACAACGAGCCCGTCGCCGGCCGTGGCCGCATCCAGGACTTCATCGCCGGGTTCTTCTCGGCCATCGGTGGCATCAGCCACGATTTCCAGAACTGCTGGACGCTCGGGGACCGTGCCTTCGCCAACGGGCTGGTCACCTACGTGCGCAAGGACGGCAGCAAGCTCACCGTCCCCTGGGCCACCATCTCCCGCTTCGAGGGCGGCAAGCTGGCCGAGTACAACGCGTACGTCGACGCCTCGAAGCTCTTCAACCCGTAGGCCCGCGACGCAAAAGGGCCCACGCGAGTCGTCACCGCTTGCGGAGGCCGCCCATGTCGAGGGGCCCGCCACGCTGCGTGGCGCGCTGATACGCGGGGCGGGCATGCAGCCGCTCCAGGTAGGTGCCGAGGTTGGGAAGGGACTCGAAGGAGTCCAGGGCGCCCGTGGGCCGCGCCGCTTCCAGCACGAAGCTCATCTGGATGTCGGCGGCGGTGAAGGTGTTGCCGACCAGGTAGTCCCGCTCCCCGAGCGCTCCCGAGATGTAGCCGAGGTGGTTCTTCACCTCGCTGGAGATGCGAGGCTTGAGCGGCGCGCCCGCCTCGCCCAGCCGTCCCACGTACAGGGAGAGCATCAGGGGCAGCATGGCCGAGCCCTCGGCATAGTGCATCCAATGCACGTAGGCGTCGTACGCGTCCGAGTCCTGCGCGGGCGCGAGCCGCCCCTGGCCATGGCGGCGCAGGACGGACTCGATGATGGCTCCGGACTCGGCGAGCACGCGTCCGTCGTCCTCGAGGACCGGGGACTTGCCGAGCGGATGGATGCGCTTGAGCTCGGGAGGCGCGAGGCTCGTCTTCGGGTCGCGCGGGTAGACGACGAGCTCGTAGTCGAGCCCCAACTCCTCCAGGAGCCAGAGGACGCGCTGCGAGCGGGAGTTCACGAGGTGGTGAAGTTTGAGCACGGCGCCACGCTACCCCGTCACCTGCCTCGAAGGGCTACCTTCTCCGGAAGATGGAGCGGCCCTCGCGGAGGCACGCGATGAGCGCATCGCGGCGGAGCCCCTTCGCATCGACGACCTCGTCCACGAGCCACAGCCGCACGCGGTCGAGGAGCTCCTCGTTCTCGAAGAAGTCCTCGTTGGAGCCCAGCTCGGTCTCCAGGTCGCCGCTGAAGCGGATGTCGTGGCACTCGCCGAGGAAGAGCCGCGCGCGGATGCCGCCGGAGACCATCAAGGCCCTGTCCTTGCCGAAGCCGTGGATGAGGTCCTTCGCGACGAGGTCTCCGCCGACGAAGAAGGCCCCGTCCGTGACGAGGCTTCCACACCGCAGCGTCCCCGCGATGGCGACCCGGGAGTCCGGGTCACCGTCCCGGACGAGCCCGGTGACCTCGGCATCTCCGAGCACGAGCAGGGTGCCGAGGATGCGCAGGTGCCCCTCGACGCGGAGGTTGCCGGGGATGACTCGGACCTCGTCGGGCCCCACCTCCAGGTCGCCGAGAACAATCTCCGTGGGACCTGGCGTCGGAGCGGCTTCGCGCAGCAGCCACGCGGCGGCGTAGTAGGCCCAGGGTTCCACGTTGCGCCTGCGCAGCTCACGAGCCCACGCCTCGGCGGTGGGCGGGAGTGGCTCCATCCACCCGTCCAGCGCCTCGACCTTGCCGTCCTCGAAGGCCGTGTCCGACCGCAGTCGCTCGGCGACGCGGGCCTTCACGTCCTGCAGCGCCGCCTGGGTGATGCGCATTTCGCGCGGCTCGCCCGCGGAGGCCTTCGCGACTTCGGTGGAACGCCTGGCTGGACGGCGGCGCTCGCTCAGAAGACGCACGACCGCCCCCAGCGCGATGCACGTACGGTCATTCGGTGGGTAGCGCTCCAGCGCGATGCGATGGAGGTCCTGCCACGTGAGCTTGGCCTCCGTGCCCTCATCACCGAGCCTGGCCACGGACACAGACGGAGGGGCCGTGTCCGTGTACCCAAGGTCGCCACGGAGGAGTGGCGAGGCCCACAGTTCTGCGAGCAATTGGGTGCGCTCGAACTGCCTGTCATCGGCATCCTCGGTCAGCTTGGCCTCGAAGACGATGAGCTTCGAGCGAAGCACGAGCGCGAGATCCGGCTTCGCGCTGAACACGCCCTGGAGCGCCTCGTAGACAGTGCGGTTGTGCTCGTCCTGAGGACTCCCAGGGAGGGTGCCCTCGGGCCCGACCCCGATGGAAAGGCGGTCTGCCTTCCCAATCACCTGGGTCGGGTAGGTCCGCTTCGGGTCGCGGAGGACCGGCGCAAGCTGTGACCACGGGGTATGGGTGTGCGGACCTCTTCCGGCAACGAGCTCGACCAATTTATCCATGTGGCTGGAGAGGTCGCTGCTCATCCACGTCTTGTACGCATCCCGGATGAGGGCCACCTCGGTCAGCACCACCGCGTCCGCGGCCTCGTCGGGAACGTCCATGCCGCGCGCGCGGAGGACGTCCAGCACCCGCGCCATCGCGCTCTCCTGGGGCGCGGTGGCAAGCCCCTCATGGAGGAGTCGAAAAAGGTGCGAGCAGGCCGCGCGCTCCTCGCGATTGAAGCGGTCGTAGGGAAGCTCCATGCGCGCAATATGCCCCCACTTCCCGCCAGTTGGCACGGGGAGCCCGGGGCGAGGTATGCACGTGCGGTGAATGGAGACCGGATGAACATGTCGAAGAACGTGCCGCCCGATAGCGCTGAAATCGTGGCGAAGGTCACGGCCCTGGCCGAACAGAAGTGGAAGGAGACGCTGGCACTGAAGAAGGGCAATCCGGCGGACGCCGCGTTCATCGGCTGGCAGACCCGCCTCAGCGACCCGTTCCCCATGGCGTGGCCATCCGTCGAGCAGACGCTTGTCTTCTACGCCCTCGCCCGAGGCATGAATCCCATGGTGCTGCGGGACGGGGAGTACGTGGGCCCCACCTGGGCCAGGATTATCTACTCGGCCCGGAACCATCAGGCCGAGCTCACGCTCCTGGACGACCGACTCGAGTCTCGCGGAGTCCAGGGCGTGCGCCCCCTCCGACGCGAGGAGTTCGAAGTCCTGAAGCGAAAACCGCTCGAGCTCCTCCTGCGCGAGCGGACGGCGGACGAGGAGCAGCAGCTCAAGGCCTACTATTGCCTCCAGCGCTCGCTCGGGAACATTCCCCCCGAAGCAGTCGCCGCCCATGCGGACTTCTTCCAATGGCTCGACTGTAGACCCTAGGGGTGTTTCACGGGCCAGCTCAGCCGCACGCGGGTCCCATGGGGTTCCAGGGCGTCAATGGACAGCGCCCACTCGAAGCGCCGGGCCAGCCGCTCCACCAGTGACAGGCCGATGCCCAGGCTCTCGCTCCCGGGCTCGGCGCGGCCGAAGCCCACCCCCGTGTCGGAGATGGTCCACGCCCCGGGCTCGATGGCGATGACGATGCGCCCCTGGTCCGTGTAGGCGAGCGCGTTCTTGAGGAGGTTGCCCATCATCACCCTGGCGACGGACGCGGGGATGGGGGCGTGGACGTCGCCGGCCGATTCGATGGTGAGCTCGATGCCCTCACCGCGCCGGAGGTGCCCGTACAGCGCGAGCAGCTCTCGCGAGACGCGGTGCAAGTCACACTGTTCCTCGGAGCGGCGCTCCCGGGCCAGCCAGAGGATGCCCTCCGTCAGCAGGCCCATCTGGCTCACGGCGCGGCGCAGGCGGTCGAACGTCTCCGAGTCTCGCGGCGGGTCCAGCTCCAGGATTTCCACCGCGCCCTGGGCCACGGCCAGGGGCGTGCGCAGCTCGTGACTGGCATCGCGGTTGAACCGCCGCTCGCGTTCCAGCAGTTCCTGGATGCGTGCGTCGCGTGCGTGCAGCGCGTCCAGCAGCGCGCGGACCTCGGCCACCCCACCGTCATTCCCGGGAGGCGGTGCGCCCTCAGCGCCCACCCACGCCACCAACTGCTCCAGCGGGCGGCCGAGCTGGCGGGCGACGAAACGAGCGAGGAGCGCGGCGGCCAGCAGCGCCAGCAGCGCGCTGGTGAGGAGCAGTCCGGCGGTCCGCTTCAGGTTGTCCGTCGTGCTCGTCAGGCGCGTCACGTCGAAGGCGAAGTACCGGCTGTCTCCGCCAGCGCCGGGGCGCACCGCGACGTGGAAGTGGCCGCGGCTCCCGGCAGACACCTCGTACTCCCCCGGCCGCTCTCCAGGGGACAGCCGCGTCTTGAACCAGGGCGGCAGCGCGGAGTACCCCTCATACAGGGTGATGCCGGGGAGGTGTCCCGGCGCGGACCGGTCTGCCTCCGCGGCCACGATGCGGTTGAAGATGACGTCCTCGAGGTCGTAGCTGAAGAGCGTGAAGAACCCGCCCATCAGCACCAGCGCGAACGCGGCGGACAGCCCCATGGCGCGCCGGAGGATGGTGCGCACCGGCCTGGCACTAGCGCGCATCCAGGCTGTACCCCTCGTTGCGTCGGGTGGTGATGGCATTGTCGAGTCCCAGCCCGGCGAGCGCCTTGCGCAACGCATAGATGTGGGTGCGCAGCGCGCTGGACTCGGGGGCTTCGTCCCCCCACAGCCGCTCCGCCAGCGTCGCCGCGGAGACGGCTTCGGGGGCGGCCTCCATCAACAGCCGCAGGATGAGGGCCTCGGTGCGGTTGAGCCGGACGGTGCGTCCACCCCAGCGCGTCTGCCCGCTCTCCGGCTCCAGCACGAGCCCGCCCAGCGTCAGCTTCCGCCCACTGGGAGGGACGGGCCGGCGAGCCAGGGCCTCCAGGCGCCAGCGCAGCTCGCGGAGCGAGAAGGGCTTCACGAGGTAGTCATCCGCGCCCGCCTGGAAGCCCTCTTCCTTGTCCTCCAGCGTGTCCCTGGCGGTCAGCATCAGGATGGGGACGAGCCGGGGCGCGACCTGCCGGTAGCGCTCACACACCTCGAGGCCGCTCATCCCGGGCAGCATCAGGTCCAGCACGATGACGTCGTACGGGTGGGCCAGCGCGAGCGCGAGCCCCTCGGGGCCGGTGCTCGCGAAGTCGAGCTGGAAGTCCGGCTCCAGGAACCGGGCGATGTTGGCCTGGAGGTCACGGTTGTCCTCGATGACGAGCACGCGCATGGGAGTGACTCGGATGCTACCCGCAGTCACGTCAAATGGATGTCAGCTGGAGCGTGACGCCGGGCTGACCCTCGCTCCCGCAGGCTGCGGGGCTCCTATCCGTGAAGGAGTTCCGTGATGAAGCGTTCGCTGCTACCCGTGCTGCTGTTCCTGGTCGCCTCCGTGGTCCATGCCGCCAGCCCCACCGCCCCCGTGGAGGTCCGCGCGGAGGATGGGGAGCGCATTCCCGTGCTGGTGATGGAGCCGGAGGGAAGCGCGGCGAAGAACCCGCCCGTGGCCCTGCTGCTGCACGGCCTTACCCGGAGCAAGAATGACTGGCTCGCCGATACGGAGCCCACCTTCGGAGGGGCCCTGACGGAGCACCTGCGGAGTGCCGGCTACCGTGTCTATCTCATGGACGCAAGGCGGCACGGCGAGCGGCTGACTCCCGATGCGAAGCCTGGAGCCATCATGAAGCGAGCGCATGCCGGTGACACCGCGCCCTATCAGGCGATGATTGCCGACACCGTGCGCGATGCGCAGACGGTCCTCGGGAAGGTGCTCGCTACCGGCAAGAAGCCGCCGAAGGTGCTCGTCGCCGGCTACAGCATGGGCGCCCAGGTGGGCCTCCTGCTGGCCTCGCGCGAGCCCCGCGTCACCCACCTGGTGACGATGGTGCCACCGTACGTCGACCCCGTGCAGGGCGACGCCGCGCCGATGAACCGGGTGGACAAGGTGAATCAGGCCTGGCTGCTGCTGACCGCGAACCAGGACCAGTTCTCCACGGAGGAGAACAACCAGAAGCTGTTCGAAGCCTCGCCTTCCAAGCGCAAGACGCGCAAGACGTTCGACAGCGGGCACGCACTGCCGCGCGAGTACCTGGACGAGGTCCGCCGCTGGTTGGGTGAGGCACAGCGGCTGCCGTAGTCAGGAGTGGCCCGCCCCGGAAAACCACCGGGGCGGGCAGGCCCGGGCGAAGAAAAAGGCGTCCACCCGTGACTTCCGGCACATGTGCCCAGGGTCAGGGCTCTTCATATTGCCTCGCATCCACCCGCCGTTCCCGAGGCACACCATGAAGCTCCTGCTCGCCACCGCCCTGCTGCTGGCCGCCAACGTCAACGCCGCGACCCTCACCCTGGAGCTCGAGGGCCTGCGCACGAAGTCCGGCCACGTCCTCATCGCGGTGCATACTGACGCGGCCTCGTTCGCCGGCAAGGTCGAACCCATCGCAACGCGCCGCGTGGAGGTGACGGCCGAGAAGCTGACCGTCACCATCCCGGACCTCGCGCCGGGAGACTACGCCGTGAGCCTGTTCCACGACACCAACGGCAACGACAAGCTCGACACCAACTTCATCGGCATTCCCAAGGAGGGCTACGCCTTCAGCAACAACGTGGGCGCGCGCGGGATGCCCAAGTTCAAGGACGCGCGGTTCACGCTGAGCGCCGACGGCACGACGCTCACCCTCAAGGTGTTCTGAGAGGCACGCCATGGACCGCCGCACACTGTTGCAGGGAATGGGCGCCGCGCTGCTGGCCGGCTGCGCCCCGGGCGCGCG
>JBKGHK010000343.1:0-10438 GCA_046520375.1 Pyxidicoccus sp. 3LFB2 | reverse complement strand
CGCGGACTCCGACGCCGGGCGCGGCGGCCGCGCCCCGGCCTCCCGTGGCGGGCGGTGGTGGTGGCGGCATGTCCGACGACAAGCTGCGGGCCGTCTACGACGCGTACGTCACCGCGAAGCGCCGCTGCCAGGAGGACACCTCCAAGCTGTCCTACGAGTCGGTGGCGGCCACGCTGCGCAAGCAGGTGCCGGAGCTGCTCAAGCAGCACGGCGCCAAGGCGGTGGAGTTCAAGGTCGTCATCAAGGACGGCAAGGCCTCCCTCAAGGCCGTTCCGAAGTAGGCGCCGCCATGAACCAGGACCTGGATTCGCTCAAGTCGCGGGTGAGCCGCCTGTCGGTGATGATTTTCGACATCGACGGCACGCTCACCGACGGCCGCATCTTCTGGGTGCCCAACTCCGGCTGGACGCAGATGTACAGCGTGCGCGACGGCATGGGCATCAAGCGGCTGCAGGAGGCGGGCATCGAAGTCGCCGTCATCTCCGGCGGCGACAGCCTCTCCGCGCAGATGCGGATGCAGTCGTTGGGCCTGAAACACGTGCACTTCGGTAGTCAGGACAAGGTGGCGCACTTCGAGAAGCTGTTAGCGCTGCTAAACGTCTCCGCGGACCGATGTGGCTACATGGGCGACGAGGTGGTCGACCTGCCGCTCTTGAAGGCCGTGGGCTTCTCCGCGGTGCCCCCCGAGGCCCCCGACGAGGTGCGCTCCCAGGTGCACTACGTGGCCCAGAAGCCCGCCGGCTTCGGCGCCGCCCGCGAGGTGTGCGAATTCATCCTTCGCCACCGTCAGGCACCCTGAGAATCAGGTGTTGAGAAGCGTTTGCTGCTGAAAAAACGACTGCCCGGGCTGCTTGCCCGGGTTGTCGCCCCGGGGGTGCCTCCCTAGTTTGGGTCTCGCGCATGGGCCGTGAAGGCGCGAGACACATGGGAGGCGACGTGGGGATTCGGCGGATGTGGCTCGGGCTGGCTGTGGCGGCGATGGGACTCTCGCTGGGGACGGGCTGCGAGGCGTCCTCGGAAGAGGCCGACGCGCGCCTGGCGGTGCTGGAGGCCGAGGCCCAGGAGCTGGACGTGGTGCTCGACTCCGTGGAGGAGCGGCTCCTGGGCAACCAGGCCATGCTCCAGACGTGGCAGGAGATGGGGCGCCGCCACCAGCAGGTGTCCGCGCTGCACTGCCAGACGGCGGAGCCGCACATGGTGGCTCGCATGGCGCACTACGAGAAGCTGGAGGAGAAGGTGCGCCAGAACAAGCGCCGCCGTTCCGACAGCGTGGCCGCGAACTCCACGATGCTCACCTCCGGCACGTCCTCGAAGCGCAGCAACTGACGCGGGCCTTCAGAGACTCATCCGCTCCCGGAAGCGCTGGGACTGGCGACGCGACATCTCCACCTCGCGTCCACCGCGCAGGCGCGCCACCAGCGTGCCGCCCGGGCCGGGCTCCAGCGCCTCGATGAAGTCCAGGTTGATGAGGTGCTGGCGGCTGGCGCGGAAGAAGCGCGCCGGGTCGAGCCGCTCCTCCAGGTAGCTCAGGGAGCGCAGCAGCAGGGGTTGGTGCCCTTCCACTTCCAGCCGCGAGTAGTTGCCCTCGGAGGTGATGAGCGGCACCTGCGCGAGCTGCACCAGCCAGCAGCGCTCGCCGTCCCGCACGAAGACGCGCTCCAGTGGTGTGCCCGGGGCCTGCGGTGCCGTGGGCGCCCGGCGCGCGGCCGCGCTGGCGCACGCGCTCCAGGGCCTCGGCGAGGCGCGCGGGTTCAATGGGCTTGAGGAGGTAGTCGAGCGCATTCACCTGGAAGGCGCGCACGGCGTGCTCGTCGAAGGCGGTGGTGAAGACCACGTCCGGCGGTTCCTCCAGGCGGGTCAGCACGTCGAAGCCGGTGCCCCCGGGCATCTGGATGTCGAGCAGCAGCAGGTCCGGCGCCAGGGCCTCCACCTGCCGGCACGTCTCCTCGACATGGGAGGCCTCGCCCACGATTTCCACGTCGGGGAATGCGGCCAGCAGGCGGCGCAATTCAGCGCGGGCCAGTCGCTCGTCGTCGGCGATGAGGGCTCTCATACGGGCAGGGGAATGCGGACGCGCGCCGTGGTGAGGGCCGCCTGCGTCCGGTCGAGGTGGAGCGAGGCGCCGGCGCCGCACAGCAGGCGCAGCCGCTCGCTCGCGTTGTGGAGTCCCACGCCGCCACTCTCGGGGCGCGGCGTGGAGGGAAGGAGCGTGGCGGTGTTGGCGACCTCGAGCAGGAGCGCGCCGTCGCGCACGCGGGCGGAGACGGCGACCTCCCCACCCTCGGGCGTCAGTGCGACGCCGTGCTTGATGGCGTTCTCCACCAGCGTCTGCACGAGCATGGCGGGCACGGGGACGCCGAGCGCGGCGGGCTCCACGTCCTCGCGCACGCGCAGGCGGGACTCCAGGCGCACGCCCTCCAGGCCCAGGTAGTCGCGCACCACTTGCAGCTCGCGCTCCAGCGGCACCGTCTCCGGGCCCCGGGCGGCGAGCGCATAGCGCAGCAGCGCGGACAGGCGGGTGACGACCTCCTGCGCGCGGACGGGGTCCTCGGAGATGAGGGCGCGCACGCTGTTGAGGCAGTTGAAGAGGAAGTGGGGCTGGAGCTGGGCCTTGAGGAAGCGCAGCTCCGCGGCCTGGGCGGCGGCCTCCAGCTTCCAGCGCTCCAGCTCCGCGTGCCGCGCGCGCTGCACGGCATGGATGGCGAAGTAGAGGACCAGCCACATCAACATCATCAGCGACCAGACAATGGTGGTGATGACGAAGCCCGCCACGGTGGCCCGCTCGAGCGGGTACAGCCGCAGCACGAACACGCCCAGCACGAAGGCAATCAGGTCCTGCGTCACCCCGAGTCCCAGCGCGGTGGCCAGCACGCGCACGCTCAGGGCGGGCAGGGGCAGCGAGGCCCACGCGCGCAGGGGCAGCCGCGCGCGGGCCAGGTGGGTGAGCAGCACGGCGCAGAGGCACAGCCCCACCCACCCCAGCAGGGAGCCGATGCCCTTCCACATCAGCAGGGCGTTGACGAGGGCGTAGAGCCCCCAGCCGCCGAGCTGGCAGGCCATGTACACCCTGGTGCGCGAGGACATCATCGAGAGGCTCCGAGAGGGGAGGAGTCCACCACACTCAGTGGTGCGGCACTACCTGTGCGCGACGGACGCGTGGGTGCCGAGGAAGCCGTCGAGCTCACGGAAGAAGCCCTCCGGGTCGTCCCACATGATGAAGTGCCGGGCGGTGTCGCTCATGACGACACGGGCGGTGGACAGCTTCGCGTACTGGCTCCGGTAGACGGCCTCCACCGCCTCGCGAGGGACGCGGCCCTTGAGGGCAATCCACGAGCCCAGCACCAGGGTGGGGGCGGTGATGCGCGGCAGCTCGGGGCGCAGGTCGGTGGTGCTCAGCTCGTAGACGGCCTGGCTCACCGTCTCCGAGTCGGAGTCCGCGCCCCAGCGGGCGGCGACGTCCACCTTCGCCTCGTCGGAGATGTAGCTGCGCAGAATCATGCGGGACTGCATGCTCCGCTGCTCCACCGTCTGCATGCGCATGAGGGTGCGCATCTCCTCGGCGCGAGGGCGCATGCTGTCAGCGGTGGCGCTCGGGTCCATGGCGGCGGGGAGGAAGGGGAGGCTGTCGACGATGACCACGCCGCCCACGAGCTCGGGCGCGTCCGCGGCCACCGCGAGCGCCAGCACGCCGCCCAGGCTGTGGCCGACGAGGATGGGCTTCTCCAGGCCCTGCGCGCGGAGGTAGTCGGCCAGCGCGCGGCGCTCGGTGGCGAAGAAGGGGGCGGGGATGGAGGGCTGGCCCGCGAAGCCGGCCAGGGTGAAGACGTGGCAGTCGTAACGGCCCTGGAGGTGCGCCACCGTCTCGCTCCAGACATCGCCCGAGGAGGCGAGGCCGGGGATGAAGACCAGCGGGCGGCCCTTGCCGGAGCGCTCCACGCGGAAGGGCTGGGGGGCAGAGGCGGTGGACGTGTCGGAGGTGCCCGAGGAGGTGGCACAGCCGGCGAGCACGGTGAGGGCGACGAGCAGCGAGGTGAGGACGGGGATGCGGCGCATGGCGGACTCCCGAAGTGGGTACGGGAAGAACGGTACGCAGCCGGGACGTGGGGGCCGCAGATACTCCATGAGCGGTCCGGGGACGGGATGAGCGGTGGAGGGGCTGGAGGGAGTGAGCGGTCCGTGGGTGGATGAGCGGTGGGTGGCCGAATGGGAATGAGCGTTCCGTGGAAGGGATGAGCGGTGGGGATGAGTGGTTCGTGGGCGGGATGTGCGGTGAGGAAGCCCGGCGGGGATGAGCAGTTCGTGGGCGGGGGGGCGCTGGAGTGGAACGAGCGTTCTGCGGAGAGCGTGCGGCGGAGACGCCAGAGCGTTGGAGGGAACGAGCGTTCCGCGAGTGGGATGCGCGGTGGGTGGCTGGCGGCGACCTTCCTGCTTCGGGCAGGCTCGCGGGAGTCGCCTCGCTGAAGGGAAGCCCGCCGTGTCCACGCCTGAGCCATCCGAGCCTTCTGCTTCTCCGGACTCGCAGCCCACGTCGGAGACGTCCGCCGCGACGGCGGGTCCGGTGGATGCGTCCGCGTCGCTAGTCGCTCCGCTGGAGGATGAGTCCTTCGCGCGCTACCTCGCCCGTCGGCTGGTGGCGGAAGAGGGCTTCCAGGAGGAGTCCGTTCCCGAGGCCGCGGAGTTGCTCTCCGCCTCGGACGCGGTGCTGACGTACACGGATGGAATGTCGCTGGTCCTCGTCTGCCTCGTGGACCGGGAGCGCGAGCCCTCGCGCCGCTTCGGCCTGGACGTGGCGGCGTTGGAGCGCATCGGCAAGGAGTGCCTCAAGTACACGGGAAGGGTGAGCGGCACGAAGCTGCCGCTGGGGCTCCAAATCATCGAGGTGGGCCGGACGCCCGCGACGGAGGAGGACCGCCAGCGGCTGGAGCGCTACCGCCTGGGGCTCTTCCACAAGGTGCACCTGCACGCGATGCACGTGGACACCACGGCACCGGGAACGGTGTGGGCGAACACGTGGCGCCGCTCCAAGGTGTCCGCCCGCTACCTGCGCCGGCTGCTGGTGGAGCCGCGCACGGTGGAGCCAGAGGAGGAACTGGCGGAGGTGCCGGAGCGCACGCCGGTGCTCACCCCCGCGCTGCTGCTGGCGATGGTGCTCGGCTTCGCGGCGGAGCACCTCTTCCGAGTGGGGGAGGCCGGGGACGGCCCGCTCGCGCCCGGGGTGCAGACGCTGGTGGCGCTGGGAGGCGTGAACTCGGGGCTGGTGCTGGAGGCGGGGCAGTGGTGGCGGCTGCTCATCGCGCCGCTGCTGCACGGCGACATCTTCCACCTGCTGCTCAACGGCGTCTGTCTGTGGTTCGTGACCGCGACGGTGGAGGGCCTGCTGGGCCGCGCATGGACGGGGCTGCTGCTCCTGGTGGGAGCCCTGGGCGGTGGCGCGCTGTCGATGGCCATCAACGCCGACTCGGTGGTGTCGGTGGGGGCGTCGGGCGTGTTGATGGGACTGCTGGCGGCGCTGCTGGCGTTGAGCCGGCGCGTCCCCCGAGGGCCGGAGCGGACGCAACTTCAAATCTTGTCGATGCAGTTGCTGATTCCCTCGTTGATTCCCCTCGGCATGTCGCGGACGGGCGGGGAGATTGATTTCGCGGCGCACGTGGGAGGCGCGCTGGCCGGAGGCGCGGTGGGGTTGTTGCTGGCGCGAGCCTGGGCTCGGAAGGAGCCGGTGCCGCCCGCGACGGCGCCCGTGGGAGCGGTGGGCGTGCTGGCGGCGGTGGCGCTGGTGGTGGGTATGGGGTTCGCGTCCCAATCCCGGCAGGACTTCGCGCTGGAGCTGGAGCTGATTCCCGCGGAGGCGCTGCCCGAGACGCATGAGGCGGGCATGGCGCAGGCGAAGGACCTGGTGGCGCGCTACCCGAGAGACCCGCGAGCGCACCTGTTCCAGGCGCTGGTGTTGATGGATGCGAATGACCTGCCCGGAGCCGAGCAGGAGCTGCGCACCGCGCTCTCCGAGCCGCGCATCCTGGAGCGCTTCTTCAAGGGCTCGGCGCTGTCGCTCATGCTGCATGAGGAGCTGGGGCGTGTGCTTGTGGCGCAGGGCCGCAAGGACGAGGCACGAGCCCTGGTAAAGTCCTTCTGCGTGGCGGGCGAGGACGGACAGCTTCCGTCAGGGCTCGTCGAACTGGGACTGTGCGGCACGGCGCCGTGAGCGGAGTCGTGCCCTCAGTCCTCGTACGGCTCCCAGGGGGATGTCTGTGAGGGAGCCTCGGATGCCCGTCTGAAGCGGTGGCGCGCGGAATCCACCTCGATTTGCGCCCTACCATCCGGGCCAGCCCATACCTCCAGACACATCTTCGTGCCGTCCGGCTGCCGGTAGAGCGCGTGCTCCACCAGCTCCAAATCCTTCGTCAGGAGGGCCTTGGAGGGCGGTCTCGATGGTCCCTTCGTGCGGATGCTGCGGCCTGTCGCCGGAGTCACGTCGAAGCCGGCGCTCTGCAGCGCGGGTCTCACGTCGACGTATCTCCACACGAGGACGATGCGGCTGTGCTTGTCCACCACCACGCCGAGGCCTGGAGGAATGTTGGGCCCCCAGTGGAGCAGGAATGCCCAGCAGCGAGGCAGCTCGAAGGCGCCCACCCAGCTCCAGGTCACTGGCGCTCGCGCCTCGCCTCCTGCTTCTCGCCGCAGTTCTTCCTCTGCGGCGGTGCGCGCGAGGTGCTCGGCTTCGTCACACGACAGCGAGGGGATGGTCTCCAGGGACGGCTGGAACCGCATGAGGCCGTCGAATGCTCCGAGGTCGCCCTCCGCGGCCTCCAGGCGAGTCAGTGCCTCGGCCGCCTCGGCGGGAGTGAAAGGGCCTGCCTCACAGGGAAGTGCGCCCGGCATGAATGCCGGCCCCATCAACTCCTTCAGCTCGCGTTCAAGCTGTCCCCAGGGGTCGAGGGCGTAGAGCACGAGGTACTGCGCGCCTGGGTCGCTCATGGCTTGCCCGGGCGCAACAGCCGCCTGCGCATGTAGCCGTCGAACGCGACGACGGCACGGTGGAACAGTCCGGGAGACAGCCGCCGCAAGCGCCAGCCCCACCGTGCGTCGGCCATGGGGAGCACGTAGAGCGCGCCCCGGTCCACGGCCTTCAAGAGCCTCTCTGAGACGACGTCCGGACCGACGCGGGCCGTGTCGACCATCCGGGTGCCCAGGGTGCGCAGCGTGTCGTCGGAGTAGCGGCCCGAGCTGGCGATGTTGGTGCGGAAGAAGGTGGGGCAGGCGACGGTGACGCCGATGCCCGCGGTGCGCAGCTCCGCGGAGAGTGTTTCAGAGATGGCCACCACAGCGGCCTTGGAGGCGTTGTAGGGCGCGAGGTCGGGCGCATACAGGAGTCCCGCCGCCGAGGCGATGTTGAGGATGTGTCCCGAGCCCTGTCTGCGCAGGCGCGGGACGAAGACATGGCAGCCGTGGATGACGCCCCACAGGTTGACGTCCAGCACATGCTTCCAGTCGGCGAGCGGCACCTCCCCCACGCGCCCGGCGCTCAGCACGCCCGCGTTGTTCACGAGCAGGTCCACGCCACCGAAGGCGCGCTCGGCGGCCTGGGCCAGGGCTTCGACGTGCTCCGGGTTGGCGACGTTGCACACGTGGACGTGGGCCTCGCCCCCGGCGGCGATGACACGCTGGGCGGTCTCCTCGGCGGAGACCGCGTTGATATCGGAAACGAGCACCCGGGCCTGCCTGTGGGCGAGCGCTTCACAGAGCGCGCGGCCCAGGCCGCTGCCAGCACCGGTGACGACTGCGCGGGGACGTGGGGGAAGGCTCATGCGCGCTGTCTCCGGAGCTCCTCGCGGACCTCCATCAGGATACGGCCCAGCATGTTCCTTCCGCTGCCGTCACCGCCATCGCCCCAGTAGTCGTCCTGTTCAGTGTGCTCGACGAGCTTCGCGTCACCGGTGGCGAGCAGGAGCCGGGTGAGGTCCGCGTGCTGGGTGAACTTCGCGCGCACGGCCTCGCGCATGACGGAGACCTTGGTGGACTCCCAGTCGCGCCGCAGCTTGCGCTTCCGGTCTCGCCCCATGCGCGCGGCCAGCATCGGCGTCCGGGACTGTCGGACCTCCTCCTGGTCGTCGCCGTTCTCGAACTTCTGCGCCTGGAAGAAGTGCTCGCTGGTAGGCCACGTCCTGCCACGCAGCTTGATGGGGTAGGGCGCGAAGTTCGAGCACCAGCCGTGGTCGTCGGTGACGCTGTAGAAGTGGATGATGTCGGACTCGGACATGAAGGGCCTCGCGATGCGGCCCGCATTAGTAGCGGGGACGGCACAGCGCGAGACCGACGTCATCCGGAAGCCCACCTGACGCGAACCTGGGAAGGGCCGCGAGCTCACGGGCCGAGGCAGAGAGGTCCGGGCTGGAGGCCACCGCGCGGATTCGGTGTGCGTCGGCGTACTTGAACAGGCCATCCGTCCCCGCGAGCAGGGTGCCACCGGTCCACGGCAGGTCGAAGTAGACAGGTAAGGCCTCACCGCTTCCGAGCAGCGGCTTGCGGCGCTGGTGCTGGGTAACGACGGTGTGAGAGTCGCCGTGAATCAGCCACAGCTCGGAGTCACCGACACTGGCGCCGATGATGCGGTCCTCAGTGACGCAGGCGGCCACCGCGGTGGTCTCTCCGCCGTGGCCGGTCGACGCCAGCAAGTGGTCGCACTGCTCCAGGAGGTGGCTCCACGCATCGGGTCGAGTCAGGTCCGTGCGCTCCACCATGGCGGCCTGCACCGCGCGAACCACCGCCGCGGCGGCGTCGACTCCCCGCCGCGAATTGCCGGCACCATCCGCGACCACGAGCACCACGGCCTCACCCAGGAGCAGGATGGCCACGTGGTCCGCGCTCGTCTCCGCGTGGGGCTCCACCGCCTGTGCTGTCTCGAAGCGCTCCATGCGAGTGACTCCATCACAGCGTCGGGACTGGATCAGCGCTTCAGCTGGCTGTCCGGAAGCACCACCGGGTTCTTCCCGACACACCACTTTTCCCTGTCTTCGCCGCCCGTGCACACACGAAACCCGGCGGGCTCCAGGGCAGGCAGGCAACCACCGCGTTCCGTGACGAAGCGGTCGAATCCGGCTAGAACCGCCGCCGTGAGACGCGACGCTTATGGAACATTCGCCGCCGTCGTCGCGGTGAGCCTCCTGGGATGCAATGACCTGGAGGTCTGTGGCTCCACGACCCAGGCCATCAACCAGGCCAACGGGGAGTCGTACCGCTGTGTCACCTCCGAGGACTGCCCTCGCACCTCCCGCGTCAACGTGTGCGTCACCGACGTGTCCCCCGTGGCCGAGTGTGTGCGCTGCGAGGAGACGAAGTGCGTCTCCGTGATTCCGGAGGCCTGCTAGTGCGGCCGCTGCGCCTCGCACTCGTCGCGCTGGCCCTGGCCGGCGCGGGCTGCCGCGACAAGCCCGTGGACCACCTCCAGAAGGCCCGCGACGCCACCTTCGAGAAGCGTCCCGACGAGGCCCTCGTCGAGTACCGCAAGGCCTTCGACGCCCTGCGGCCCGACAGCACGCCCGAGGCCAACGTCCTGCGCGCCCGGGCCCTCAAGGGCGCCGCCGACGTCTACTGGCTGGAGCAGCGCAAGGTGAAGGAAGCCGTCGGCGTCTACCGCGAGCTCATCCAGCAGTGCCCGGACTCTCCCGAGGCGCTCGATGCGCGCATCATCCTCGCGGAGCTGCTGCGCGTGCACTACCGGGACTTGCGCGGCGCCATCGACCAGCTCACCACCGCCCTCAAGCTCAACCCGCCCCAGGGCGCCGAGCTGCACTACCAGGTCGCCAAGCTCTACTTCGAGCTCGCGGACTACCAGCAGTGCGAGCTGGAGACGCGCCGGCTCATCGAGCGCTTCCCCACCAGCGCCTTCGTGGACGACTCCCTCTTCCTGCAGGCCCAGGCCATCGCGATGATGGAGGGCCGCCGCCAGGAGGCCTCCCGCACCTTCGCCGACCTGCGCACCCGCTTCCCGGAGTCCGAGCTGGCCCCGTACGCCCTCTTCGAGATGGGCAAGCTGCGCGCCGACGCCGGGGACAACGAGAAGGCGATTGAAACCTGGGTGGAGACGCTGAAGACGCACCCGGACCCGACGCTGGTGCAGGACTACATCGCCCGCGCCCGCAAGCGCATCTCCCACACCACCGCGGAAGGCGTGGGCCAGCGCGAGGTGGCCTTCGACCGCGCCCGCCCGGCCCGCAGCTCGCTGGAGGCCGTGGGCGGCCGGCCCGAAGAAGCCGCCAACGAGCACAACTGATTACGCCGGGACGTCCAGCACCGCCTCCATGAGGGGTGCCGCCACCGTCGGGTCATCCGCGTCCGCCACCAGCAGCACGTGCACGCGTCCGCCCTCCACCCGCGCGTCCACGCCCTCCAGCTTCACCTTCGCGTCCACCGCGTCCAGGAACAGCGGCGAGCCGTCCGGCGC
>JBKGHK010000342.1:0-10439 GCA_046520375.1 Pyxidicoccus sp. 3LFB2 | reverse complement strand
TGCGCCTCCCCGTCCCGCCCCAGGCTCCGCAGCGCCTCCGCCTCCAGGCCCCGCAGCACCGCCTCGTAGGAGCGCTCCCCGGTTTCACGCGCCAGCGCCAGCGCCTCCCCCACGGTGTCCAGGGCCTCACTGGCCTGCCCCAGCAGCAGGTGGATTTCCGCCAGCATGCCCAGGTTGTGCGGCAGCCCCGCCTCGAAGCCCGAGCGGCGCCACTGCGCCAGGGCTGCCTGCATCAAGGCCAGCCCCTCGCGCGCGCTGCCCATCATCGCCTGCGCCCAGCCCCGGATGAGCGAGGCCCAGCCCAGCCACAGCCGGAAGTGGTGCTCGCGCGAGAGCGCGATGTTGCGGTCACACAGCTCCAGCGCCTCATGTGGCTCGCGGCGCAGCTGGCATGCCAGCGCCGTGTACAGCAGCGCGAAGGCCGTCGTGTTCGGGTGGCCGATGTCCATGGCCAGCCGGAGCGCCTGGCGTCCGTATTCCCGCGAGCGCTCCGGCGCATCCCCCACCGCGTGCACCACCGCCCCGTAGGCCAGCGCCGCCACGCGGGGGTTGACCCAGTGCTTCACCGCCAGCACCTGGTGCTGCTCCAGCCCGAAGTCCGAGAACGCGAGCGCCAGCTCCACGTGCTCCAGCGCGGCGGGCACCTGCCCCCAGGTGAAGAAGTCGGCGGCCATCATCCGGTAGCCCAGTGCCAGCAGCTCGCGCTGGCCATGGCTCCGGCCCAGGCGCACCAGCCGCTCCGCCACCTCGTGGGCCTCGTCCCACCGCGCCCGCGCGAAGGCGCAGGCGAACGTCACCCAGTAGGGGGGCTCCAGCCGGGGCAGGTCGTCCTCCACCTCGCGCATCAGCTCCCGCACCCGCGTGTAGACCTGCTCGCCCTCGGCCGAGTGGTAGCCCTGCACCTGCACCAGCGGCAGCTCCATGGCGATGAGCAGCTTCAGCTCCTGCCCGGAGCGCTCGCGCGAGGGCGGCAGCGTGAGCAGCAGCTCCAGCGCCTGCCGGAAGTGGCTGAGGGCCTCCACGTCCGCCGAGCGCCGGCTGGCCAGCTCGCCCGCGCGGGCCCACCAGCGCAGGGCCGCCTCCGTCTGTCCCGACTCCGTGTAGTGCCAGGCCAACAGCTCCGGCTGCGCCTCGGACACGGCGGGGAACTGCTCCGCCAGCACGCGGGCCACGCGCCGGTGGTACAGCCGCCGCTGGTGCCGGGGCAGCGAATCCGACGCCGCGTCCTGGATGAGCGCGTGCCGGAAGCAGAAGCGCGGCTCCAGGCCCTCCTCGGGCTGCAGCAGCCCCTCCGAGACGAGCTCGGCCAGGTCCGCGCGCAGCGCCGCGTCACTCCAGCCCGACAGCGCGGCGACGAGCGCGTACGAGAAGCTCCGCCCCACGACGGCGCAGAGCTGGGCCAGCTCCTTGCGCGGCGCGGGGAGCCGGTCCAACCGCGTGAGCAGCAGCTCCCGCAGGGACAGCGGGACGGAGGAGGCCAGCGTGGAGGGCGGGCCCTGCTCGGCGGGAGGCTGCTCCATCACCGTGCGCGTCAGCTCCTCCGCGAAGAGGGGCACGCCGTCCGTCCTGGCCACCAGGTGCGCCACCATCTCCGACGGCAGCCCCTGCCGTCCGGCGGCCTTGCGCACCAGCTCTCCGGCGATGGCGGAAGGCAGGCGCTCCAGCGCGAGCCGGCGGATGTCTCCGCTCGTGGGCCAGGGCGGGACGAAGTCCTGGCGCGCGGTGAGCAGCAGGCAGGTGCGCGTGGAGGGCAGCTTCTCCAGGAGCACGCCCAGCAACTGGAGCGTGGAAGGGTCGGCCCAGTGCAGGTCCTCCACCTCGGCCAGCACCGGCCGTTCCTCCGACAGCCGCAGCAGCAGGGCCGTCAGCGCCTCCAGCGTGTCCTGCTTCAGCCGGTCCGGCGTGTAGCGCAGGTGCGCGGCGCCCTCGTCTCCGGGCAGCCCCACCAGCCCCGAAAGCACCCAGGTGCGCTGGTGGCCCAGCCCCAGCGCGCCCAGCCCGGCCTCCAGCCGCGCGCGGTGCTGCGTCGGCGAGCCCTCCACGTCCAGGTGGAGCAGGTGGCGCAGCAAATCGATGATGGGCGCGAAGGCGCTGGTGCTCGCCTGGGGCCAGCACTGGCAGCGCAGGCGGATGGCCATGAAGGGGGGCACGCGCTCGCGCAGCTCCCGCAGCAGGCGCGACTTGCCCATGCCTGCCTCTCCGGTGATGAGGCCGCAGACGCCGTGCCCGCCACGCGCCTCCTGCCACCAGCCCAAGAGCCGTTGCAGCTCCGCGCGCCGTCCCACCAGGGGCGTGAGGGGACGCGCCACCAGCGAGCGGTCGAACCGGCTCGCGGCGCGGCGCGGGCGCAGCAACTGGTGGAGCTTCACGTCGCGCACCCCGGACAGGCCGGTGAAGCGCATCGAGTCCAGCGGCTGGGTGAGGAAGGCCCCGCGCACCAGCGCGAGCGTGGCCTCGCTGAGGTACACCCCGCCGGACGGCGCCTGCCGCGCAATCCAGGTGACCATGCGCGGGGCCTCGCCCTGGATGGACGTGCCGTCCAGCACCACCATGTCCGTGTGGATGCCCACCTGCAGGCCCAGCTCGCGCCCCGGTGGCAGCAGCAGCGACTCCTGGAGCGCGGGCGCCACCGTGGTCGCCAGCCGCAGCCCCGCGTTCACCGCGCGCTCCGAGTCGTCTTCACGCGCCACCGGGTGCCCGAAGCAGCCGAGCACCTCTTCTCCGACACAGAGGACCACGGTGCCGCCGTGCTCGTGGAAGACCTCCGAGCAGCTCCGGTGGAACGTGGCCTCCAGCTCGCTCACGTCCTCCCCGTCGAACTGCCGCGTCAGCCCGGCCACGTCCGCGAGCCGGCAGGCCACCAGCGTCACCTGCCTGCGCTGGGGCGCCGTGTTCCGGGGCACCTGCCGCCGGGGCAAGGGCCCCTCCTCCACCTGGCGCAGCCGCTCGCGCAGCTCCGCCGCCGAGCCCAGCCGCTCCCCGGGGGCCTTGGCCAGCAGCGACGCCAGCAGCCGGTCCACCGCCTCCGGCAGCGCGGGGACCCGCTCCCGCGCGGCAGGAACGGGCGCGTCGGAGATGACCTTCGCGCGAATCTCCTCGGGCGCGCCCAGGTACGGCGGCTCTCCTGTGAGCAGCTCGAACAGGAGGACACCGGCCGACCACAAATCGGTGCGCGCGTCCTGGGCCTCGCCCCGCCACTGCTCGGGGGACATGTACGGCGGCGTGCCCGCGGTGGACAGCGACACGTCCGGCGGCGCGCTGGCGGCGGCGAGCCAGGCGAGGCCGAAGTCGAGAATCTTCACCACGCCCCTGCGGGTGATGAAGACGTTGCTGGGCTTGAGGTCGCGGTGGACGATGTGGTGCTCGTGCGCGTGCGCCAGGCCCGCGGCCACCGCGTCCAGAATCTCCAGCGCCCGTCGGGGCCCCGGTCTTCCACGCCGTAGCAGCGCGGACAGCGACTCGCCCTCCAGGCACTCCATGACGAGGAAGGGGACCGGGGGCTCTCCGGGCTCACTGCTCCAGACGTCCACGTTGAAGATGCGGACGATGTGCTCGTGGTCCAGCTGGGCAATCGCCCGCCCCTCCTGCCGCAGCAGCGCAATCATCGGCGCCTCGGCCAGGGACTCGTGGGGGATGAGGAACTTCAGCGCCACCAGCCGCTGCAGCACGGTGTCGCGGCGCACGGAACACCTGTCCCATGGCGCCACCGCCCAGCTCCTCGAGCACCTCGTAGCGCCGCCCGTCCCGGTCTCCCAGCCGCATGCCGGGCACGGGCAGGCGCGGCGGCACGGAGGCCCGGGCCACGCGGCGCAGGAACGTGTCCTCGAAGTCCTCACGGTCGAGCGCGTCCACGTCCGGGTCCTGCCCCGGCGCGGAGCCCTCGCGTTCTTTGCTGTTACCTGTCCAATCTGGCATCGCCGACTCTCCCCCGGTCACTGCGCGCGTCCGGCGGCTACCTGCACTGACGTTAGGAACGGTGCCCGGGCACAACAAGGAATCGCCTGGTCACCGCCCTGGTCGTCCTCCCACCCACGGGGGCTCGCATCACCCTCGGAGCCGAGGCGGGCATCTGCGCACCTGTCCGCCCTCGTTCTCCGGGGCGGGACAGGCGGGCGCGTCCCGGCAGCCGCCCCCGTTCTCCCGGACACCGGCCGGCGTCACATCAAGGGCGCGGGGATTCGCTCCGGGAGGAGCCCGGGCCCGGAGGGGGAACATCGATGCGCCATGGCACAGCCACCGTCATCACGCGCATCCTGCCGGGCGAGCGCACGACGCTGGAGGCGAACCTGGTGGAGGCCGCGCGGCTGCGCACCGCGCTCTTCTCCGGCGTGCCCGGACTGCACTTCGCGCGCTGGGCCATCATCGACCTGACACCGCCCGAGCCGCCGGGCCCCGCGCGCGACGAGCGGCTCATCTTCGGCGCCGACTACACCACGCCGGATGAGGCCGCTGACGCCGTCACCCAGGACCGGTGGCTGTTCCACGCACTCGTCTCCTGGCTGTGGGAGCTGCGTGAGCACGGCGCTCCCGCGCCCGCCGTGTTCGACGCCCTCTACCGCGCCTGCCGCGACTATCCGGACGCGGGGCTGGAGGACCCGGACGCGGTGGAGGCCTACCTGCTGCGGCACCGCGCGGACGCCACCACCCGGCACGTGGACTTCGCCTATCGCTTCGCGCCCCCCGAGGAGCTGCGCGAGTCCGTGGACGTGCTGCACGCGGTGAACCAGCACCTGGACGCACGCGCGCGGCTGCTCGCGGAGACACCGTGGCGCGGAGGCCGGAGCGAGCTGCCCTATCTGCACCGCGAGCTGCGCGACGTGGCGAAGTCCGTCGCCTCCAACGTCCTGGACACCGAATGGAGGCAGCGGTTGTCCGCCGCGCGCGACGCAGCGGCTGGCGCCACGCTGACGTATCCCCTCACCCGCTACCTCTTCTCGCTGCCGGTGGTGCTGGGGTTGAGGCTGTGGCTCTCCCTGCGCGGGCCGAAGAAGCCCGAGCGCACGGGGGGCGCCTGCATCCCGGCGCTGCCGGAGGCCCGCGGTCCTCCGCCGCCCCATGACGCCATGGTGCAGAACCCGATGGTGCACGTGGCGCGAGTCACCGGGGGCCCGCTGGCGGTGAAGCTGGTGGAGGTGGCGCTGCGCGGCGTGGACCGGCGCCTGCGCCGCTACGTGGTGGGGATGAACCACATCCAGACCATCCACTGCGCGCGGTGGCTGCTGTACTCGGACGGAGACGGTGGGCCCCACCACCTCATCTTCTTCAGCAACTACGACGACAGCTGGGAGGCGTACATCGACGCGTTCGTCGACCACGTGGACGTGCGCCGCTTCCTGGAGCTCATCTGGAGCCGGACGGACGGCTTCCCCGCGAAGACGCGCGGCCACGTCCCGCAGCGGACCTGGTGGGGCGGTTGGAAGCGGCGGCTGCCCGTGGAGCCCTTCAAGGCCTGGCTGCGCGGACACGAGGTGCCCACCCGCGTCTGGTACAGCGCCGCCCTGGATGGAGGCCCTCCCCAGCGGCACTCCGTCCTGCTCCTGCACAACGCGCTCCGGCTGCGGGAGCTGCTCGTGCGCGAGCGCGTGGACCGGCTGCTGTGGGACGGGCCGCGCGCCGGGCCTTCGCCGCGTTCCTGTCCCGGGGCGTGTGCGCTCCAGGCCCCGCGCGGCTCCCGCTGCCCGCCCTCGTCACCCACTCGCTGTCCAGGCTCGCCACCCACCTTCGTGGACGGCGGCGAGCCCTCTGGAGGAATCGCCGTGGACACACCCCACCTGGATTCGAACCGCATCCCTTCGCCGAGCCGTCGCCCGTGGCCTGACGCGAGGCCCGAACTGGACCCGGGCGACGTGCAGGGGCTGCTGCTGCACGGCTACCGGGACATGCACGAGCTGGCGCTGCTGTTCCTGCGCATCGACGACGCGGCCCTCTGCCGGCAATGGCTCGCGGAGCTGTCGCACGGAGCCATCACCTCCGCGGACCCGCGAGAGCATCAGCTGCGGGCCCGTGAGGTGGGCAAGGGCTACTCGCGCGTGAATGTCGCGCTGACGCCCCGGGGGCTCGCGGCGCTCGGCCTCCCCGAGGAGGTGCTGGCCACCCTTCCCTTCGAACTGCGCGAGGGCATGGCCCGCCGCGCGCGAGAGCACCTGCGCGACGTGGGCGACAACGACCCGGACGCATGGCAGCTGGGCGGCACGCAGCACGAGGACGACATCCACCTGCTGTTCCTGCTCTACGCGGCGGATGCCCCCCGCATGGAGCGCCTGCTTCATGACTACAGCATGCGCGCCGCGCAGCAGGGCCTGCGGGGGATTCATGTGCAGCGGGGCCAGCGCGAGCACCGGCCCGGAGACCCGCCCGGCTACTTCCGGGACCACTTCGGCTTCCTGGACGGCCTGTCCCAGCCGCGCATCGAGGGCTTCACGGACGCAGCCGGACACCCGCACGACTATGACCGGCCCGTGAAGCGCGGCGAGTTCCTCCTCGGCCACCTCAACGAGTACGGAGAGCATCCGCTGTCGCCCTGCGTGCCGGCGCGCCTCGACGCGGCGGGCATGCTGCCGGACAGCCCGGACCGCGACGGCTGGAAGGACCTGGGCCACAACGGCAGCTACCTCGTGGTGCGCAAGCTGGAGCAGGACGTGGGCGAGTTCGAGCGCTTCCTCGAAGGCGACGCCGCGCTCGCCCCGGAGGGCACGCCCGCCGACAGGCGCGAGTGGCTGGCCGCGAAGCTGGTGGGCCGCTGGCGCAACGGCGCGCCGCTGGCCGCGAAGCGCTGCCCGCTGCACCGCTTCCTTCCCTTCCTGTTCCGCCGGGAGAAGGCGAAGCCGCCACGCGTGGCCCAGAGCAGCGCGAAGGACGTGGACAACAGCTTCCGCTACGCGCGAGACGACCCGCATGGCTACGGCTGTCCGGTGACGGCGCATGCGCGGCGCTGCAATCCGCGCGACGCCCTGCCCCCTTCGCGCGAAGTCTCGCTGGAGGTGACGCGGCGGCATCGCCTGTTGAGGCGCGGCTTCAACTACGACGACGCGAGCGGCAAGGGGCTGCTCTTCCTCGCGCTCAACGCCAGCCTGGGCCGCCAGTTCGAGTTCATCCAGCGCAGCTGGGTCCACTTTGACCAGCTTGGGGGGGTGGAGGGCGCGGAGGACCCACTGTCTGGAGATGGGGGCGGCAGGCTGCTCATCCCCCAGAAACCCGTGCGCCAATGTGTGGCGGACTTGCGGCGTTTCGTGACCACGCGGGGAGGCGGGTATTTTTTTATGCCGAGCATGAAAGCGTTGAGGCTCCTCGCATCGCTTGGCGTCGCACCTCCGGCGTGAAGCACGCGTTCGAGGGCGCGCGTGCCTTGTCGTCGCATGCGTTGTGGCAGACTCCGTTGGTAGGGGGCTTCAGAGTCCATGGTCGCCACAGCACTTCGGAGTCCGCACATGGCCAAGTGGGATGACCTCGTCATGGCGGTGCCAAAGCCATCGGGTGGCAGGTTGAAGGACGAGGCCACCACCCTGCTGCTCGAGACACTCCTGGGCACGCAGGAGGAGCAGTTCACGCTGCTGCGCGAGCTGCACCGGGACGTGCGTCAGCTGCAGGAAGGGCCCTTCCACGCGGGCCGCATCCACCTGGAGGCAGCGCTCAAGCCCCACCGCACGCGCGACGAGCAGGTGGAGCTGCTCAAGGCCGCGCGCGGCAGCTTCACGGACGCGCTGGGCATGGAGCGGGACAAGGCGCGCACCTCGCTCATCTCCCTGCACCTGGGCCTGTGCTGGATGCTGCTGGGCGCGGAGAAGGACGCGCGCGAGTGGACGCAGCTGGCGCACCGCACGGCGGTGGAGTCCATGAAGGACATCCTCACCGAGGCCACCACCGAAAAGGGCCTCACCCGCAACCGGTACCTGGACCCCGCGCTGGTCTTCGTCATGTTCTTCACCAGCGCGGCCACGCTGGGCGCCGGCTACCTGTTCTGGGACCGGGTCATCAGCAAGCGCGCCGACAAGGTGATGCGGCGCGCGCTGACGCAGCTGGAGTGCCTGGCGGACTACGTGGACACCGTGGGGGAGATTCGCATCCGCCTGGGTGAGGCCTCCACCGACGTGCCCCGCTATGAGCTGACCCACGGGGTGGACGAGAGCCAGTACCTCTCGCGTGTCACCATCCGGAAGCTCATCAGTGACCGGGAAGCCATGTACTTCAACGGCCGCGAAACCCGGAAGGTGACCTGGAGCGACTCGGAGCGCTCCGAGGTCATCACCCGCGAGCTGATGTAGGCGTCACGGCCCCGCCCGGGGGCGTGCAATCGAAGACCGGCCCCGTCGTAGAGCCAACGTACCCACCGCGCACAGGGAGGGGACGGCCCACCTCACCCGGGCTGTCACAGCCCTGTCTGCCGGTGTTTTCAGGAATGCCTCGGACGGCACGTCAGAGGGTGGCGCCATAGTGCGCGACTTCCTGAAAGGAGGGCGACGGTGATGGCTCAGACGATGCTCGTGTTCATTCCAGTCATTTTGCTGCTCGCCGCGGCGGTGGCGATTCCACGCCCCCGCCGGCGGTCCCGGCGGTGGTAGGCACAGGCGGGGTACCCGGTGAGGTGCCCCGCCCTTCCCGCCGCTTCACCTGTGGAACGGCTGTTCGTTGATCCAGTTGAAACCCCGGTCCCGCAGCAAGAGCTTCGAGTCGTCGACCCTCGCCAGCAGCACCCGCAGCGAGTGGCCCTTGAAGTCGCCCTCCAGGACCAGCGCCCCATCCTCCAGCCGGGAGTAGTCGAGGATGAGGGGCACCTCGGCACCGTCCGTGTATGACAGCGTGAGGGACTTTTCCTCGGGGCGCAGGGCGACGCGGTAGTGCTTCAGGGAGTCATCCATCATCTGGAGCTGCGCGCCCTGCTTCCGGTTGAAGATGACGCGCTTCCACCGCGTGGCGTCGGTGGTCAGCGGCGGCAGCTCCTGGCCGTTCCAGGTGAACGACTCGACCTTGTAGATGCCCTCCAGCTCGGACCGGGGCGCGCTGTCTCCCCACTTGCGGGCCATCTCCAGCTCCATCGTCGTCATCGAGTACACGCACCAGCCGAGGAACAGGACCTTCACCGCGAGGCGGCTCCGCTCCATCCACCGCTGGGGGAAGGGCGTGCGGAGCACCACGGGGGAGGTGGCGCGGTTGAGGACGAAGAAGTCGGCCAGCCGCCGCAGGTCGGGCAGCAGCAGGAAGCCCGCCATCAGCAGCAGGTGCGACGAGAAGAGCTTCACCGGGACGTCGTAGAAGAAGTTGAGCGCCGCCACGTTGCTCATGACGCCGATGACCACCAGCGCGCCCAGCGTGGTGGTGCGCCGGAAGCACAGCAGCACCGCGCCCAGCACCTCGGCCCCACCCGTGAAGACGTTGTAGCCCTTCGAGTACCCCATGAACCGCCAGACGAGCCCCATGGGGGACGCCTCGCCCAGGGGCACCATCAGCCGGTCCAACGAGGGGAACGGGAACTGCGTCTTGAAGACCTTGCTCAGGCCGTAGGTCAGCATGGTGACAATCAGCACGTAGCGGACGTAGACGCGCAGCCCCGCATGGAGCGCCGGGTACGCGCCCCGGCGCCGGTCCACCACGGACCAGACGAGCGTCACCCCCACGGACACCCCGAAGTAGAGCAGCACCTGCACGTAGTCGAACGTCGTGTCCCCGCTGCCGGTGGGGATTCGAATGATGTCCACGCCCAGGAAGCGCGCGCCCACCCAGGTGACGATGGACTCCCACAGCGCGTCGTAGCGCTCGATGACCGCCGACATGCCCGGGAGGTGATAGACGAGGGCCGTGAGGTTGTAGAGCACGAGGTAGGCGAAGGCCCACCGGAAGGCGAGGCGCTGGACGGGCCCCCACCGTTCCTCTACGGGCGCCTCGGGTGCGCGGGTGAGGCCTGGAGCGTCGGCGGCAGGGGTGCTGGGAAGGGCCTCGGGCAGGCTCATGGGACGGACTCTCGGGCGGAGGGGGCCGCGCGGGCCCCGGAGCACCGGGAAATGTAGGCCGGGCGGGGCGGGCGCCCCAAATCGCGGTTGCGCGGCGGGTGTAGACTGGGCCCGCCCCACCCTCACCTCCTGAAGAGACTCCGTGGCTGAACGTCCCACCGTCCTGGTCGTCGATGATGATCCGCACCTGCGGGAAATCGTCCGCTTCGCGCTGGAGCAGGGCGGCTTCCACGTGGAGGAGGCCGCCGACGGCCGCGCCGCGCTGGCCCGCGTGGAGCGCGCCGTGCCCGCGCTCATCGTCCTGGACATCATGATGCCGGAGCTGGACGGGCTGGCCGTGTGCCGCGAGGTCCGTCGCAAGCACGAGCTGCCCATCGTCTTCCTCTCCTCGCGCGATGACGAAGTGGACCGCATCCTCGGGCTGGAGCTGGGGGGCGACGACTACCTCACCAAGCCCTTCAGCCCGCGCGAGCTGGTGGCACGGGTGAAGGTTAT
>JBKGHK010000341.1:0-10440 GCA_046520375.1 Pyxidicoccus sp. 3LFB2 | reverse complement strand
CCACCGCGCTGCGGACGGGGCGCGTCCGGTCCATGCCGGAGGCCCAGGCCCGCGCGGAGCACGACGCACACACCACCCGCGTGCGCCGCTCGGACGCGCATGTGCTCTGTGCCCCGCTCTACGCCGCCGGCCAGCCGGCCGGCGCGCTGTGCCTGCTACGCGAGCAGGCCTTCCAGGACGAGGAGCTGGCACTGGCGGGAGCCCTGGCGCTCGCGGTGGGCCCGTCCCTCTGCCCTCCCGAGCCCCGTGCCGCCGCCCCGGGCTTCCAGCCTCCTGTCGCGGAGAGCGCGAACATGCGCGAGGCCATGCGTGTGGCAGCGGCCGCCGCCCCGGTGCAGTCCACGGTCCTCATCACCGGAGAGAGCGGCACGGGCAAGGAGGAGGTAGCGCGAGCGCTGCACGCCCTGGGGCCCCGGGTGAGAGGCCCGTTCATCGCGGTGAACTGCGGCGCCATTCCCGCGGAGCTGGCGGAGAGCGAGCTGTTCGGCCACGAGAAGGGCGCCTTCACCGGCGCGCAGGCCGCACGCGAGGGCGTCTTCGAGCAGGCGGATGGCGGCACCCTCTTCCTGGACGAAGTGGGAGACCTGCCCGCGCCGCTGCAAGTGAAGCTGCTGCGCGTGCTGCAGGACCGCATCGTCCACCGCGTGGGAGGCCGCGCGGGCGTGCCGGTGGACGTGCGGGTGGTGGCGGCCACGCACCGTGACTTGAAGGAGGCGACGCGCACGGGCGCCTTCCGCGAGGACCTCTTCTGGCGGCTCAACGTGGTGCGCATCCACCTGGCCCCGCTGCGCGAGCGCCCCGAGGACGTGCTGCCGCTGGCGGAGCGCTTCCTCGCGAAGCTGGGCCCGCAGCTGGGCCGCCGCGCCTCGGGCTTCACGCGCGAGGCCAGCCATGCCCTGCGCGCCTGTCCCTGGCCGGGCAATGTGCGGCAGCTCGCCAACGCCATCGAGCGGGCCCTGGTGCTCAAGGGGCCCGGTGACCAGGTGGGCCCGAAGGACCTGCCACCGGAGGTGCTGTCTCCGGACGCGGTTGGAACCGCGAGCCCGTCCAGCGGTGTCCAAGGCCCGCTGTCCGAGGTGCTGCGGGCGGTGGAGCGGGAGCACATCGCCCTGGCGCTGAAGCGGGCGCGAGGGGTGAAGAGCGCGGCGGCGGAGGCGCTCGGCATCTCCCGGCCGACGCTGGACCGGAAGCTGGAAGAATACGGAATCGACCTCTACGCATGAACTTCCTCTGTCCCGCCTGCCGCACTCCCCTCCCTGGCGCCCGTACGGCGCTGGTGGTGCCCTGCGCCGCGTGTGGCGTGCAGGTGGACCTGGCGCGCGTGGAGACGGCCCCCGGCACCGCGCGCCTGTCGCCGGAGGTGGACCTCACGGGCGAGTCGCTCGGCGGCTTCCGGCTGACGGGCCGGCTGGGTGCGGGAGGCATGGGGACGGTGTACGCGGCGGAGGGACACGCGGGGCCGTGCGCGGTGAAGGTGCTGTCGTCGTTGGTGGCGGCGGACCCGGCGGTACGGGCGCGCTTCCGCCGCGAGGCCGAGGCGCTGCGGCAGGTCCAGCACCCGGCGGTGGTGCGCGTGCTGTCGGACGGCGAGGAGCGGGGCTTCTGCTGGTACGCGATGGAGCGCGTGGACGGGCCGGACCTGCGCGCGAAGCTGACGAAGGATGGGCCCCTGCCCTGGCCGGAGGTGGAGGGCCTCGCGCGGAGGATGCTGGAGGCGCTGGGTGCCGCACACGAGCGGGGCTTCATCCACCGGGACGTGAAGCCGGGGAACATCCTGCTGGCGCCGGATGGCGCGAAGCTGTGTGACTTCGGCATCGCCCGGCTGGATGGCGCGACGACGCTGACGGAGTCCGCCGCGCTCATCGGCTCGCTGCGCTACATGGCGCCCGAGCAGCAGCGGCTGGGGCGGGCGGTGGCGCAGTCGGACCTCTTCGCGCTGGGGCTGGTGCTGTACGAGTCGCTCGCCGGAGGCTTCCCCCGGGGAGAAGCCGCTGCCGCCGGGAGTCCCGGGGCGCCTGCGCCGGCTGCTGTCACGGCTGCTCGCGGAGCGCATCGAGGACCGGCCCGACAGCACGGAGTCCGCGAAGCGGCTGCTGGAGCGGCGCGTCCCGGTGGGGGCGCTGGCCGTGGGCACCTCGGCGGTGCTGGCGCTCGCGACGTTCCTGCTGCTGGGCCCCGCGACGGAGAGGCAGCAGCCCCCGGCCACGAAGAAGGACGCGACGGTGACGAAGGCCGCGCCCACCGCGCCCGCCCTTCAGACGCCGGCTCCACCCGAGCAACAACAGGGGCTGTCCCAGGCCACGGAGCCGGACCGCAAGGCCGCGCCCGAGCCATCGCAGCGGCAACAGGCGCAGTCCCGGACCCCGGAGCCCCTCACCAAGGTCGCGCCCGCGCCCAAGACGCCCCAGGCCCGGTCCCGGGCCCAGGAGCCCGTCACGAAGGCAGCGCCCCAGCCCCCCACGCCGGCCAGGTCCACACGGGCCAAGACCGCGCGGGAGCCGTCCATGCCGAGCCTCGGCGTTCGGGGCGGGAAGCAGCTGGCGCCCGACGAGGCGGCACAGAAGAAGCAGTAGCCGGGGGCTCGTTGCGCCTGGCCGGGCCTCCCCGCGCCTCGTCCTGCAGGGAGGGTGCTGCAGGCGAAGGACGCCGCGAAGCCTCGCCCCGGCCCCAGGCAGGACACGAGCGTGCGGCGCTCTCCACGAACGACGGTGCCCACCTTCAGCGAGGGGCCCCGAACCCTGCCCTGCTGTCCGTGGATGGAGGTCTTCATGGCCCGGGCGTTCGACATCACCACCACCTCACCCGCGCTGCGGCTGGATGGGAGCAGGCGGGGCGAGGTGTCCTTCACCGTCACCAACTCGCTCGGCCAGCCCGTCAGGGGCAGGGCCGTCATCGTCCCCGAGGGAGGGACGCCACCCGAGTGGTTCTCGCTCACGGGCGAGTCCGAGCGAGACTTCCCCAGGGACGGCACGCACGTCTTCCACGTCAAGGCCTCCGTCCCGGCCTCCCAGGCCGCGGGCGAGCATGCCTTCCACCTGCTGGTGGTCGACCAGGCCAATCCCGACGAGCACTTCGCCGACGGCCCCACCGTGTCCGTCCGCGTGCCGGCGCCCCTCGTCATCCCCCGCAGGCGGATACCCTGGTGGATGCCCGTGTCGGCGCTGGCGGCGCTGCTCGTCATCATCCTGGCGAGCGTGCTGTGGAACGGAGGAGAGGACGCGGGCACGGGCGGCTCGGGGCCGGTGGTGGAGCCCGAACCCGAGCCCAAGCCCCCACCGCCGGTGCTGACCTTCAACGGAACCACCGCGTACGTGGACCTGGGCGAGCCCCTGCCCCTGGAAATCAGTGGCCCCGTCACCCTGGAGGCGTGGGTCCGGCCGACGAACATCAACGGCATCCAGAACATCATCGCCCGCGGCTACGTCCTCAATCCCACCGGGGAGGTCTACCTGCGCATCCTGTTCGGGAGCCTCCAGGTCGGCTCGTACATGGACGGAAAGCAGTTCGCCAACGCGAGTGGGGTCCTCCCCACGGGGGACGCGAACCAGTGGATCCACGTGGCCGGCGTCCATGACGGTCAGAAGTGGATGATCTACCGCAATGGCGAGCTGCTGGGAGAAGCGGCCCAGCCCGGCGGTGGTGCCCTCCCCATCCGCGCGCGCTGGGCCATTGGTGCGAAGGGCGGTGGTAGCGAGCGCGGCTTCAACGGCAACATCCGCGACGTCCGCATCTGGAGCGTCGCCCGCACGCCGGCACAGATAAAGGAGGACATGAACAATCCTCCGGGCGAAAACGCGGAGGGCCTCGTGGGCTACTGGCCGATGGACGAGGGACGCGCCCGGCGCATCGTGGACCGCAGCGGCAACGAAGCCCACGGCTTCGTCCATGACGCGCAGTGGACGGCGCAGACGCCGCCCGAGCCCCAGACTCCGCCTCCGCCGCAAACGGCGCCTCCGCCCCCGTGACGGAGCCTCAGGCGCTTTGCACCTGCGTGTCGGACATGCGGCGCTTGGGCTTGCGGCGGATGAAGCGGCTCGCATCGCCGCGCCGGTAGCAGGTGATGAGGCGCTCCTGGTCGCTCAGCAGGACAATCCACCCGCGCGCCTGCCTCGCCAGCGCGGAGTACCTCCAGGCGGTGGGCAGGTCCCGCTCCAGCACCGTGACATGCGTCATCCCCGCGGCGCGGGCGCGGACGCCGAACTCGAGGATGAAGTCGAGCACGTCGTCGCGGAGCTGCCGCCGCGCACGGCGCTCGAGGAAGTGACGGGTGAGAGGGAAGGCGCGGGCTTGGACCGGACAGCACATGGGCGAGGACCTCCTGGCGGCCCCTGCCTTTACACATGCCGTTCCAACCCACCGCGCTCCGGATTCCGGGGACTTGAGCGGCCCCCGGCACCGGTCCGAGCGACAATCCGTCAAAATCCCCGAGGAGGCGTGACAGCAAGACGCCGCTGTCACGTCCCTTCCAGCGGTGCGCTCCCCTGCCCGCCCAGGTGAACCCTGGAGATGCCTCGGCGCAGGGCCGAAGCCCCGCGCCGAGGCTCAGCGCCCTACGGCAACCATTGCCGCAGGTACAGCTCGATGGGGCCGCCGCAGCCCTCATCGCAGTTCGTGCCTCCGACGGTGCCTCCGGTCATGGTGACGACGCCGCGCGAGTCCACCGTGAGGTCGCCCGAGTCGGGCACGCCCGAGGCCGGCGAGGTCGCGCTCACCACCTCGCCGGTGGCGCCGCGCAGCCGCGTGAGGACGAAGCGGGGCCCGTCCTCCTCCGTGTCCGGGAGCCGCGTGCTCGCGACGGACGCATTGCCCCACACGGCGCCGGCCGCCCACACGTCACCGCCGGGCGTCCAGCCCACGCCGAACATCTGGTCATCCAGCCCCGAGCGCACGGAGAGGGCCCAGCGCTCCTGGCCGTCTTCGGTCGCCATCACCGCGACGAAGCCGTCCTGTGCCCCGCCCTCGGTGTACGGCGCGGGAATGGTGCGCCCCGCGAAGGTGAGGAACTCCTCGAAGTAGCCCGCCAGGGCCACGCCCGCCGGGCCCACCGCGAGGTCATTCACGTGGAGCCGGCCCGGCGAGAGCAGTCGCGACCAGCGGTGCACGCCCTCCGGCCCGAAGCGCGCCACGAAGGCACGCGGCTCGACATACGTCTGCGAGTCCGGCAGCCGGCCGTCCTCGTTGCCGACCAACTCCTCGCCGCCGAAGCTCAGCCGGCCTGTCATCTCGCCCGTCAGCACGAGGCCTCCGGACGGCTCCACAGTCATGACGCCGTAGCGGCTGGAGCCGCGCGCATCGCCGAAGACCTTCACCCAGCGCAGCGCTCCGTCCGGCGCATAGGAGGCGACGAAGGATGCCGGCAGGAACTCGAGGCCGCGAGGCTGCCCGTCACCGAAGTCCCAGCCCGGCCCACTGATGAAGCCACCGGCGTACAGATTGCCGCTGGAGTCGAAGCCCAGGTCATCGACGGAGGCCTTGCCTCCCGTCCCCTGGATGACGCGCTTCCAGAGCACCTTGCCATTGCGGTCCAGCACGGTGATGCGAGGCGTCTCACGCAGGAGGAACGGACCGAAGGGGCCCTCCTCGTAGTACAGCGTCGCCAGCGCCGAGCGGCCCGCGAGGTCCACCGCCGTCGCCGTTGTCGTCAGGAAGGTGAGCGTGCACGGCCCGCCTTCGCCGCAGTTGCCCTCATGCACCTCGGCATATGTCCACAGGTGCGTGCCCTTCGGGTTGAACCGGCTGAGTGCCACGTTCCCCGCCTCCGGCTGCCGTCCCTCGCCGAAGTCCGGCAGGGAGACCCGGTGCGAGGAGGCCACCAGCACATCCCCATCCCCCGCGATGGCCACCGAGTGCCCCAGGTCCAGGCCGGGCGCGCCGATGGTTCGCACGAAGTCAGCGCTGGCCGCGCCGCCTCCACCGCCCATCCCCGCGTCCGGCATGCCACCGTCAATGACGCCGCCGTACTCGGCACCGCCATCCGCGGGGCCCCCATCACCGAAGCCACCGCCGTCCACGGCGCCACCCGCACCGGAGCCACTGTCGGCAGCGCCACCATCCACGGCGCCCCCAACACCAGAGCCACCGTCGGCAGCACCGCCGTCCACAGCGCCACCAGTACCGGTGCCACTGTCCGGAGCCCCGGGCCGGTCTTCGGGAGGCAGCGGCTCGGGGTCCTCGCCCACCCGTGTCCCGACATCCTCCTCCGCGCCTCCACCGTCACACGCCACCGCGCCCAGAACCAGCGCGGCGGCGAGCAGCCCCGCCGCTCCCCACCGTCTCAATCCGTGCACGTCGTCTTCCCCCTTGGCCCCTGCGACAGCAAGGAGAGCGTCCGCACCGGCACGCGAGCCGACAAGCGCCAGCACCGGACACTCCAGCCGCCCCGCTGGCGGTGGTGCCTGCAAGGCCGCCCTCCAGGTTGACGCTCACCACGGGCCATGAGAGAGCCGCGACACCCCATGCCCACGCCTTCCGAGCTCATCCACGAAGAGACCCGGCGCTACCTGCGCGGGTATCGCGCGGCATCGTTGAGCGTAGGACTCACGTTGCGTGGCGAGCACCACCTGCACGGCCTCCGAGGCAAGGGGACACCGCCAGCCGCCAATGCCATCTACGCGCTGGGAGAGCTCACCCAGGTCTTCACGGGCACCCTTCTCGCGCTGCTGGTGGAGCAGGGGCAACTGCGCCTGGACACGCCGCTCTCGGAGCTCATTCCCCGGGCGCTGCTGCCGGACGAGGCCGCGGGCCGCATCACCGTGGAACAGCTCGCCACGCACACCTCGGGCCTGCCGCACCTGCCGCCCAACCTGGACGCGGCGCCCCAGAATCCGGAAGACCCCTTCGGCCACTACTCCGCCGGCCTGTTCGGGGACTTCTTGCGGAGCTACCGGCCCACGACGCCGCCGCCCCGGCCCTACGCCGAGTCCCTCCTTGGCATGGGCGTGCTGGGCCACGCGCTGTCGCGGCGCGCGGGGCTCAACTACGGGCACGCGCTGAGGGACCTGCTGTTCAAGCCCCTCGGCCTCGTCGACACCACGGCGAGAGTCACGGAGGAGCAGCAGCCCCGCCTGACGCCCGGCCACACCGCGCGCGGCAAGCCGCTGCCCCCGTGGAACTTCCCGGCGCTCCCGGGTGCCGGCGCGCTCCACTCCACCGCGCCGGACCTGCTGCGCTTCCTCGACGCCAACCTCGGCCGCGCCGCTGACGCCGGCCTCGTCCGGGCCCTGAAGCTCGCGCAGGCGCCGCGAGCGGACGCCGGCCCCGCGCGCATGGCGCTCGGCTGGACGGTGTCCACCGTGCGCGGTCACGCGGTGGTGTGGCGCTCGTCGGTGATGGGCGGCTACACGGGCTTCCTCGGCTTCGCTCCCGCGGCGGACGCGGGCGTGGTCCTCCTCTCGAACCATGGCTGGTCGCTCCTGGCCGCGCTCCGGGGTCGGGTGCCCCTGGAAGCCCCTGGCCTGGCGCTCCTCACCCGCCTCCTTCCCTGACGAACCTGACGAAGCCCGACGAACGAAGCCAGGAGCCTGCGCGAATGAAGATCTGGGTCGATGCCGATGCCTGCCCGGGGCCCGTCCGGGACATCCTGCTGCGAGCCTCGCAGCGCCTGAAGGTCCCCACCGTCTTCGTGGCCAACAAGGCCCTGTCCCTCCCGCGCTCGGAGCTCGTCTCCACCGTGCAGGTGGGCGCGGGGCTGGACGTGGCGGACCGGCACATCGCGGCCTCGGCGCAGCGGGGGGACCTGGTCGTCACGCAGGACATTCCGCTGGCCGCGCTGCTGGTGCCCCGGGGCGTGGTGGTGCTGGACCCGCGCGGTGAGCTGTTCTCCGAGGAGAACATCGCCGAGCGCCTCTCGGTGCGGAACTTCATGCAGGAGCTGCGCGAGAGCGGCGTGATGACGGGAGGCCCGGGAGGCTTCTCCGCCCAGGACCGCCAGCAGTTCGCCGCCTCCCTGGACCGTGAGCTGACGAGGCTGCTCAAGCCGGGCAGGTAAAGTCCGTACAATCCTTCCAGGCAAAGCAGGGGCACCTTCCGGGAAACACCCCGACCCGAGGTTCCCCATGACCAAGCTCCCCGCAGGCCGCCGGCTCATTCCCTACCTGGTGACGAAGAACGCCCCGGCGGCGATTGCCTTCTACACGCGCGTCTTCGGCGCCACGGAGACCGTCCGCCTCGCCGAGCCCTCCGGCCGGGTGGGCCACGCCGAGCTGGCGCTGGACGGCACCCCGCTGATGCTCGCCGACGAGCACCCCGAGCTCGGCATCCTCGGACCCCAGAGCCGGGGCGGGGCCACCAGCTCGCTGAGCCTCTACGTGGAGGACGTGGACGCGGTGGCCCGACGCGCGCTCGAAGCCGGCGCGGAGCTGGAGCGCCCCATCCAGGACGAGTTCTACGGCGACCGCGTGGCGCACGTGAGGGACCCCTTCGGCCACCGCTGGGCCATCGCCACGCGCCTGGAGGACATCTCCGACGAGGAGATGCAGCGTCGCTTCGCGAAGCTCGTCGGCGGCTGAGCCCTGCCCGCGCAGTGTGGAACCCGAAACGCAAGCCGCCAGGGAGTGCGCGCGCGCCCTGGCCGGCCCGCCCGGCTTGCGCTAGCAGGGGGGCACCTATGCCCACTCTCTCACTCGTCCGACACGGTCAGTCCCTCTGGAACCATGAGAACCGCTTCACCGGCTTCGTGGACGTGCCCCTCACGGAGCAGGGCCGCGACGAAGCCCGGCTCGCGGCGAAGGCGCTCCAGGGACTGAAGTTCGACGTCGCCTACACCTCCGCGCTCACCCGCGCGCAGGAGACGCTGGCCATCATCCTGGAGGCGCTCGGCCAGCGCATCCCCATCATCCGCGACGCCGCCCTCAACGAGCGCCACTACGGCGACCTCCAGGGCCTCAACAAGGCGGACGCGGCGAAGGAGTTCGGCGAGGCGCAGGTGAAGCTGTGGCGCCGCTCCTACGACGTGCCCCCGCCCAATGGCGAGTCCCTGGCGATGACGGCGAAGCGCGTGATTCCCTTCTACGAGCGGGCCATTGCCGGTGACCTGCGCCAGGGGAAGAACGTGCTGGTGGTGGCGCACGGCAACTCCAACCGCTCCCTGGTGATGAAGCTGGACGAGCTCACCGGCGAGCAGGTGGTGGGCCTGGAGCTCGCCACGGGCGTGCCGCTCGTCTACGAGCTGTCGCCGGACGTCAAGGTGCTGTCCAAGCGACTGCCCATTCCCTGAGGCTTTCCGGGAACTCGGCTTCCTCGCCGTGGGTCCAAGGAAAGGACAGCCCGGGCGCATCGGTCGCCCGGCCGGAGGGAGTCATGCGACGCAGAAGCGTGTGGATGGGCCTCGGGGCCACGGTGCTGACAGCGGGCATGGGCCTCGCGTGTGTCTGGGGCCAGCGGCGCGAGCCCCCGCCCGAGCGCCCGCCCTCGTCTCCCCAACCCGCGGTGGACCCGGATTCGCTGCGGGCGAGCGTCCGCATGCTCTCGGAGACGTTCCACCCGCGCGACGCCTCGCACCCGGAGAACCTGGAGCGGGCCGCGGACTACCTCGCGGAGCGCCTCGCGAAAGCGGGCGGACAGGTGGAGTCCCAGCCCGTCCCCGCGGGAGGCCGCGAGTACCGCAACATCATCGCCCGCTTCGGTCCGGAGGACGGCGAGCGGCTCGTCATCGGCGCGCACTACGACTCCGTCCACGGCACGCCGGGCGCGGACGACAACGCCAGTGGCGTCGCCGCCCTGCTGGAGCTGGCGGTGCTGCTCGGCCGTGAGGCCCCACTGCTGCGCGTGGACCTGGTGGCGTACACGCTGGAGGAGCCGCCGTACTTCTCCACCGCCCACATGGGCAGCGCGGTGCACGCACGCGCCTTGAAGCAGGCCGGAGCGAAGGTGCGCGCCATGCTGTCGCTGGAGATGCTCGGCTTCTTCAGCGACGCGCCGGACAGCCAGGACTACCCGATGCCGGCGCTGCGGCTGCGCTACCCGGACACGGGGCACTTCATCGGCGTGGTGGGAATCCCGGGGGACGGCGGCCTCACCGACGCGGTGGCCCGGGCCATGCGCGCGGCCAGCCCGCTGCCGGTGGAGAGCCTCGTCGCGCCGCCGGGGCTGGCGGGGGTGGACTTCTCGGACCACGCCAGCTTCTGGGAGCAGGGCTTCCGGGCCCTCATGGTGACGGACACGGCCTTCTTCCGGAACCCGCGCTACCACACCGCCAGGGATACGTGGGACTCGCTCGACTACGTGCGTATGGCCCAGACAGTCCAAGGGGTGTATGCCGCCATCCGGACGCTGGCCACCAGCCCGCTCCCCGGGGAATGAATGCCGGGGGGCCAGGCGCGTCGGTAGTGTCGAGCACACGAAAGGACGCTCCCCATGAAGGCCCTCGCCATCGCCGTTGCCCTCCTCACCGCCAGCGCCGCCCTTGCCGCCGAGCCGCAGGGCGCCGAGCTCCGCCGCCCC
>JBKGHK010000340.1:0-10486 GCA_046520375.1 Pyxidicoccus sp. 3LFB2 | reverse complement strand
GCGCCAGGCCCGCGTCTCCTCCCAGCACCAGCTCGTAGATGCGCGTGGTGAGCACCCGCGTGGGCGGCGACGCCGACACCCCCAGCAGGTACGGCACCCCGAAGGAGGACGCCGCCATGAGGAACACCATCACCGCGCCGGACAGCAGCGAGGGCAGCGCCAGCGGCAGCGTCGTCGTCAGCAGCGCGCGCACGGGCGAGGCGCCGCACACGCGGGCCGCCTCCTCCAGCGCCGGGTCCACCCGTTGGAAGGCGGCGGCTCCCGCCAGCAGCACCAGTGGCATGCCGGACAGCCCCTCGACGAAGGCGATGCCCGCCGGGCCGTAGATGTCGAACACGCCCTCGCCCAGCAGCCGGTTGAGGTAGCCCGCCCGAGGGCTGGCGAGCGACAGCCACCCCATGCCCCAGATGAACGCCGGAATGGCGGTCGGCAGGGTGAACAGCACCGTGAAGGCCCCGCGCAGCGGCAGGTCCGTGCGAAAGAGCAGCAGCGACAAGGGCGTGCCCAGCGCCAGCGCCAGCAGCGCGGCCCCGGTGGAGATGCGCAGCGTGTTCCCCAGCGCCCCCGTCTCCGCGGCCAGCCAGGACAGGCCACCTTCTCCGCCTGCCCCCAGTCCGCGCAGGAGCAGCAGGACGACGGGCCCCACGGCGAAGAACAGGAGGGGCACCAGCCACGCGCCCAGGCCGACAAGCCGTCCCGACGCCGGGCTCATTGGGAGAACGCCCGCGTGAAGGTTTCCTTGATGGCGCCGCCCCGCGTGAGGCCCCGCTCCAGCAGCGCGGGAGTCCAGGGCTGGGCGCGCTCCAGCAGGGCGTCCACGCCGGGCTCGCCGCGTGGCCCTCCGAGCCGCGGGTCCACCGCGTGCATGTCCCCCTTCTCGACGATGAGGCGCTGGCCCTCGGGGGACAGGAGCACGTCCAGCACGGCCTTCGCCGCCACGGGGTTGGGTGTCGTGGCGAAGAGGGCCACCGGGCCGGGGATGACGACGGCGCCATCCGTGGGCCACACCACCTGGATGGGACTGCCGCGCGCCCGGGCCGCCAGGGCGTTCTCCAGCAGCAGCACGCCCGCGTCCGCCTCGCCGCTCTCCACCTTCTGGAGCACCGCCGCGTTGCCTCCCGCGACGATGGCGCCCCGCGCGCGCAGGCCGGTGAAGTAGGCGTCGCCGTACTTCGCCTGACAGAACACGGCCCAGGTGAAGGCGGTGCCGGAGGTGAGCGGGTCGCCAATGGCCACGCGCCCCTTCCAGCGCCCATCCGCCAGCTCCGCGAACGAGGTCGGCGGGGGCGTGGTGCCCTGGCGGTGGACGAGCACCATGTGGACAGGCGGATGGCGGCGTAGCGCGCATCCAGGTCCACCAGGGCGCGGGGGACTCGGAGCACATGGGGCGAGGCGTAGCGTGCGAAGGCGTCCTCGCGGGCGAGCCGCTCGTAGAGGAACGGGTCCGACGTGGCGAGCAGGTCCGCGCGCACGGCGCCAGCGGCGCGCTCGGCTTCGAGCCGGCTGGCCACCTTCTCGCTGCCGGCCTGGTACCAGTGCACCGTCACCCCGGGGAGCTGCTGCTTCAGCAGCGGGTCCAGGGCGTCCAGCACGTGCCGGTACATGGACGTGTAGACCCACACGTCCCCGGAAGGAGCGCCCTCGCGCGCGGCCACGGGCCCGGCGGAGGGCGCGGCGGACTCGATGCGGCACGAGGAGAGCAGGACGAGCACGGCGGCGAGGCCGGCCCTCCGGACCAGGGCAGGAAAGGACATTCCGGGTGGATTATGCGGAACGGGAGCGGAAAGTCACCGTCAGCGATTTGCGTCTGTATTGCAATTGTATCAGACGCAGCGAGAAGCCCTTCAAAGCGCAAGCATTCACGGGGGGCCCGCGCGCGGGCAGCAGGGCCACCCCAGCGGGGCTCAGAACGGCTCGAAGCAGTCGTAGTTCCGCTGCGAGACGATGCGGCCGTCCTTGAAGGTGAGGAACATGCCGCACGCGGCGCGCAGCTGGGCTCCGGCGGGCAGCGCGCGCAGGGGCACGGCCAGCGTGCCCGTCCAGTCCACCTCCAGGGCCACGGTGTCGCCCTGGGCCAGGGAGCCGCGGACGGTGTAGCGCTGCGAGGTCAGGAGCGTCTTCGCGCGCTCCGAGTCCGCGAGCAGCTTCGCCAGCTCCCGCGTCTGGCCATTGCGGGTGAGGGCGTTGGGGTACTCCCGCTGCACCATCTCCGGGTGGAAGAAGGGCGCCAGGGCTTCGCCCGCCGCTCCGCTCTCCAGGGCCTGGAGGTAGCGCAGCGCGGTGTCGAGGTTCGTCGGGGACATGGACTCCTCCTGGGAAGGCACTGCCGGGACAGTGTGCCATGCTCGCACGCCATGGCCCTTCCCCTGGAAGACTACGCCCTCATCGGTGACACGCAGAGCGCGGCCCTCGTTGGCAGGGACGGCTCCATCGACTGGCTGTGCTGGCCCCGCTTCGACTCGGACGCCTGCTTCTCCGCGCTGCTGGGAGACCCGTCCCATGGCCGGTGGCTGCTCGCCCCCGCGGGCGGCATCCTCAAGGTGACGCGGCGCTACCGCCCCGGCTCGCTGGTGCTGGAGACGGACTACGAGACGGAGGATGGCGTCGTGCGCGTGGTGGACTGCATGCCCCCGCGCGGCAGGGAGCCGGACCTCGTCCGGGTGGTGCAGGGGCTGAAGGGCTCCGTCCCCATGCGCATGGAGCTCATCGCCCACTTCGGCTACGGCGACCGCTCGCCCTGGGTGCGCTTCCAGGATGACCATGTCTCCGCCCGCGCGGGGCCGGACGCGGTGGCCCTGCGCACCCCCGTGCCCGTGCGCCGTCAGGGCGCCGCGCTCGCCGCGGACTTCCCCGTGGAGCCGGGCGCGCGCGTACCCTTCGTCCTCGCCTGGCACCCCTCGCACGAGCCGCCCCCGCCGCCGCTGGATGCGCTGGCCGCCGTCGAGGACACGGAGGCGTGGTGGAAGGCGTGGTCCTCGCGTCTCGCCCCCACCGGGCCATGGCACGAGTCCCTCCAGCGCTCGCTCATCACCCTCAAGGCGCTCACCTACGCGCCCACCGGGGGCATCGTGGCGGCGCCCACCACGTCGCTGCCGGTGCCCTCCGGAGGCCATGCCGGTGATGCGCGCTTCTGCTGGCTGGACGATGCGACAGGCGCGCTCCAGGCCCTGCTGGACGGAGGCTACCTGGACGAGGCCCGCGCGTGGCGCGACTGGCTGGTGCGCGCGGTGGCCGGCGAGCCGGAGGAGCTGCAGTCGCCCTACGGCGTGGCCGGAGAGCGCCGCTTCCCCGTGCAGGAATTGCCCTGGCTGCCCGGCGCCGAGGGCACGCGGCCGGTGCACATCGGCCACACGTCCCGCCGGGGGCTGCGCGCCGAGGAGGTGGGCGAGGTCATGGGCTGCTTCCACGAGGCCGCGCGCGGGGGCCTGTCTCCCAGCGGGGATGTCTGGGCGCTGCAGCGGGCCATGCTCGACCACCTGGAGGGGCCGTGGCTCCAGGCTTCCGCGGGGGGGCCCTCCCTCACGTACTCCCAGGTGATGGCGTGGGTGGCGGTGGACCGGGCGCTGGAGAGCGCCGCGCGCTTCGGCCTGGATGCCCCGACGGAGCGCTGGAAGCGGCTGCGCGCGGATTTGCATGCGCGGGTATGCCGGGACGGCTTCGACTCGCGGCGGGCACCTTCACCCGGGAGTCCGGCGGCCAGGGACTCGACGCGCGGCTGTTGCGCCTGGCGCGGCTGGGCTTCCTGCCCGCGGACGACGCGCGCGTGCGCGGCACGGTGGAGGCGGTGGAGCGCTGGCTGGGGGAGGGCGACTTCGTGCGCCAGGACGACTCGCGAGGCGCGGGCGTGTCCCTGGCGTGCAGCTTCTGGCTGGCGGACAGCCTGCACCTGATGGGCCGGCGCGAGGAGGCGCAGGCCCTCTTCGAGCGGCTGCTGCGCGTGCGCAACGACGTGGGGCTGCTGCCGGAGGCGTATGACCCGCGCCAGCGCCGCATGGCCGGCAACTTCCCCCACACCTCCAGCCACGTGGCGCTGGTGCAGGTCGCCATGGGCCTGTCGCGAGGCACCGCGCGGGGAGGCTAGGCCTCCGCCCCGAGGCCGTCCGCAGCCGGTGGGTGTTGCCCCCGCAGGAGGGCCGACATGCACCGATTCGAGCTTCGGCGGGCAGACGCGGAGGCGGGGTGGGCGCGAGTCGGTGCGCGAGGGGAGGCAGGCGCGGGTGCTTGGCAAGGGCAGGGGGACTAAGCTCGTCAGGGATGGAACTTCAGCCTCCAAAGAAGCGTGCCGGGCAGGCCGTGGGACTGCTGCTCCAGCTTGCCGGCATCGGCCCCTTCCTTGGTGGTGTCTCTTTCACCGTCTCGGCTCTCGCCCACTCCCCTCCCGACATCGCGTTCCTTGCGGTGGCCCTCGGCTTCGCAATCGGTGGTGCTTCGCTGGTCTGGGGCGGACGACGGTTGCTGCGCTGGGGAAGTGGCGCGTCAGGCCCCGGTGCACAGTCCGCTCGCGCCGCGGACTCCCTCCGACCGCGGGACTAGGCCCTTCCGAGCGCCCCTCCGTGCCGACGGCACGGAGGGGCCTGTTCTCGTTGCGAGGCTCGCTCCGGCCTACTTGCAGGAGCGGGCCGGCATGGAATCAATCCAGTCGGCGACGAGCTGCGAGCCCTGGTCGTGCCGGAGCGCACGGCCAATCTGCGGCATCATCTTTCCGGACTCCTCGGTGTTCATCCGGTACCAGAGGATGGACACCGAGTGGTCACCGGGGACGATGTCGAACTCGCCCCCGACGCCGCTGCCCGCCGAGCCCGGCCGCTTGCAGACGCCCATGTTCAGGTTGAGCGTCGCCGTGCTGTCGAGGTCCAGGAACATGCGGCTGGTATCCCCCGCGGTGGAGTTCTGCCGGTGGCAGTGCGCGCAGTTGATGTCCAGGTAGGTGCGCGCCCGCAGGCCCAGGTCCGCCTCCGCCTCGTTGAAGGCGTCCGGCGCGCGCGGCACGTTGGCGGCGGGCAGGCCCGTGAGCTTCCCCAGGTCCACCAGGTGCTGGAGCTGGTTCCTGGGCTGCCCACCGTAGTCATGGTCCCGGTTGAGGTAGCGGGCCTTCACGCCAATGGGCAGCAGCACCTGGTTCTGGGCCGAGTCCAGGACGTGGTGGCACATGCTGCACTGGTTCTTGCTGGGCACCAGGTAGTCGAACTTCCGCGTCACGCCGGCCTCGTCGATGAGCTCGATGTCCCGGACGAGGCGGCCACCGATGGCCAGCGTGGCCTCCGTCTGCGCGGCGTTCCAGAAGTAGGGGTACGCCTCCCAGCCGCCGGGCTGCCGCACCAGCACGCGCGTCTCGATGACGCGCACGTTCTTCTCCGGCTCGCGCAGGTCCGCGGGGAAGGAGAACGTCTTGGTGATGAGCGTGCCCACCGGCAGGTCCAGCAAGTCACTGGCCCGGTAGCCGGCTGTCTTCCCCGGGGGGATGTAGAGCGTGCGGGACTTGAGCGAGTAGTCGGAGAACAGCGGCGTGGTCAATGCGTAGGGCACGTTGCCCTCCACCGGCTGGAGCCCGCCCGTCGCGGGGCTGCCGGTGAAGAGGCCCAGCTCCGACAGGCTCGTGGGGATGACCACCGAGCCGTCCGGCAGCCCCGGGCCGGCGTCGCCGGCGTCCGGGGTGCCCGCGTCGTCGCCGGCATCCGGAGTGCCGCTGTCCACGCCGGCATCCACTCCGGCGTCTGGCGTGCCGCTGTCCACCGGCGGGGTGCCGGAGTCGTCGGGGACGGAGGTCCCCGCATCGCCGCTTGGGGAGGGCGGCGGGTCCTCGCCACCGGAGCACGAGGCCAGCGCCGCGGTCAGCAGCACCGTGGCGAGTCCGAGTCCGAAGCTGTACGACTTACGCATGGGTGACGTCCTCGGGCGACGACCGCTTCAACAGCAGCCTCAGGGGAGCGCCAGCTTCGGGGAGAAGCCGGAGCAGTTGAACGGCGCCGCGCCCTGGTTGTAGCGGCGCGTCTCGCCAAAGGCGGCGGGCACGTCGGGCGTCGCCTTCAGCAGGTGCCCGCTGACGGCCTGCAGGTCGAAGTCGACGATGGCGGCCCTGGGCTGCCCCGACTGCGTGTCCGGCAGCTTGTTGTTGGTGAAGCAGATGTTGATGGGGTTGACCAGGCTCTCGTTGCGCGGCGCCGGGTCGATGCCGTCCCACAGCACGTGCTCCACGCCCGGCACCCCCCCCGCCGCGGCCCCGTACTGGTACACGGCGCTCACCAGCACGCCCAGCGGGCGGCGCTCCGGGTCCGGCGTGCCGTTGTCCACCGAATCCCCGCTGCCACCCTCGAAGGTGTTGTCGTGGATGGACACGTCCGCGCTGGCGTAGTTGAAGTAGGCGGCGCTCCATTGGGTGAGGTCGGGCTCAATCGCCAGGCCGCTGAGCACGGCGATGTCGACGGTGTTGTTGTCACCCCACGTGTTGCCGACGAACTCCACCCGGCGCGACGCGAGGATGAACGTGCCGGTGCCGGCGGGCACCTGGGACACGGTGCTGCTGCTGGCCGTCACGGAGGCGAAGTTGGGGCGGTTGTTCCCCGTAATCGTGTTGCCCGCCACGAGGACGTCCGTGCCCTTGATGGGGTTGCCCGGCAGGTCGAACACGACGAGGCCCGCGGTGTTGTCCTGCGCGGTGTTGCCCTGCACGAAGGCGAACTTCGTGTTCTCGATTTCGATGCCCGCCACGTTCTTCTTCGCGATGTTGCGGCGGACGATGGCGTAGCGCGTCTGCCCCACGTAGATGCCGGCGTCGGCCGCGTTGTAGGCCTCGCTGTCCTCGATGATGACGTAGGACGACTTCACCGGGTAGATGCCGTACTTGCCGTTGCTCTCGTTGTTCTCCTGCGCCCACTCCGTGCGGATGCGCTGGATGAGGATGTTGCGGGAGTTCTCGATGCGCAGCGCGTCCTTCTTCGCATTCCAGAGGGCCACGTCGCGCACGGTGAACAGCTTGCTGTCCGACACGTCGATGCCGTTGCTGTTGCTGGCGGCGTCGGAGAAGTCGAGCACCGTGCTGGCGGTGCCGCCGGTGCCCTCGCCCTGGGCGCCCTTGCCCGCGCCGACGATGGTGATGCCATTGGTGCGGATGGTGAGGGCGTTGTCGAACTGGAACGTCCCGGCGCCGAGCTGAATCGTGGTGCACTCGGCCAGGCTGTTCACCGCGTCCTGGAGCTCCTGCACCTGGTTGGCGTTGAAGGTCAGCGACGGCCGCGGCTTGCCTTCACAGGAGAAGTCCTGGGGCCAGGCCGTCGAGGTGCCGCCGTCCGTACCCGCGTCGGTGCCGGCATCCGTGCCCGCATCCGTCCCCGCGTCGGTGCCCGCATCGTTCCGCGTGCCCGCGTCCGGCACCGTGTTTCCGGCATCCGGCGTACCAGTGCCCTCTTCGTCGTCCGAGCATGCGGGAAGGGCCAGCAGGCCCACCAGGGCCAGGAGCACGGCGCGAGGAGCGCGCGACAGCGGCAGACGTTGCATCAGGTTCCTCCTGCGAAAAGCGCTGCGCCTCTTCACTCCCGAGCGTGGGGCTCCAGGGCGCAACAGGACCGTGCGAATCCTCCCTGTGAAGATGGCCAACCTCAAGGGTCTGGTGACGAATTCATGGCGGACTACCCGTGACGCAGTGCGTTCTGTAACCGGGTTGAGGAAAGCCGTCGGCGCGTCGGTGGCCCGTGCCCGTCACGCGTGCGCGGCGGCGTGCACAGCAGGCCCGGGCTCCCCCGCACAGCCTGTGCGGAGCCATCCACCCGTCAACGGGCCTCCCGTCCCCGGCCGTCGTCTCCGGGCCCGGTGTGGAGGCCCTGTGATATGGGGACGCTCACATCAGGGCCGGGATGTTGCAGGAGGGGGATTCATGCGTTTGCGATGGATGGGAACACTGGCCCTGGCGTCCATGCTGTTCATGGGTTGTGCGGGCCCGGGAGCCGGTGACAACCCGCCGGTGGAAGAGGGCGAGAAGGCGACCCTCACGCTGGCCGAGATTGACGACCTGAGCGTCAACGAAGGAGAGCAGCTTCGAATCAAGGTCCTGGTGCTCAACACCACTCCGGACGAGGTGGTGCTCACCGTGGAGGGGCTGCCACGCTTCGGCACGTTCTCCGGGGACATGCTCGTCTTCAAGCCGGACACCGACAGCCCCCGCGAGACGACGGTGACGGTGACGGCCACCGCGGGCGCCGTGGTGGACAGCACGCAATTCACCGTGAAGGTGCTGCCGCTCTTCCCCAAGCCGCCGGAGTGCAACGACTCCGCCGAGGCGGACGCGCCGCTGGCGGCGAAGGGCGGGCGGCAGTGGAAGCGCGTGCCGAGCAACACCTGCCACGCGCTGTTCAGCGTCTGGGGCAGCTCCGCCACGGACGTATGGGCGGTGGGGGCCGGTGGCACCATCATCCACTGGGATGGCAAGGCCTGGACGCCCTTCAGCAGCCCCACCCACCGTGACTTGCGCGCGGTGAGCGGCAGCGGTCCGACGGATGTGATTGCCGTGGGCGGCAAGGAGGGCGATGCGCTGCCCACCATCATCCACTGGGACGGCAAGGTGTGGAGCCCGGCGAAGTGGAGCCCGGACGCCCGGGAGGACGGGCCGGAGTGGGGCCACACCCGTGGCACGCCCCGGGTGCTGCTCGGCGTCCACATCTTCGGCCCGGGCAAGGCCGTCGCCGTGGGCCATGGCACCCGGGTGGAGCTGAATGGCTCGGAGTGGCGGGCCTATGGCTTCTACATGGGGGGCCCGTTCAACTTCCTGGGCGGCATTGGCGCCTCGGCCGTCTGGAGCGTGGGTTCCGAGGGGCACATCTGGCGCCAGTCCGCCTCTGGTTACGCTCGGGAGGGCTACCAGGGCCAGGTCAGCCCCGCCTCGAACCTGTTCGGGGCCTGGGTGGCCACGCAGGAGGACGTGTGGGCCGTGGGCGAGGTCCCCGTCATCGCCGACGGCCGGAGCACCCTCGCGGGCTTCATCGCCCGGCGGACGGCGCAGGGCTGGAGCACCGAGCAGAGCCTCGACTGGCCCCGCTTCCGCGCGGTGTGGGGTGACTCGGAGACGGACCTCTGGGCGGTGGGCCAGGGCGGCCTGGCGCACTGGGACGGCACGGCGTGGACCTCGCTGCTGGGGGAGAAGCTCACCGCCCACGCCATCTGGGGCACCAGCGCCACCGACGCGTGGATGGTGGGGCCCGGGGGCCGGGTGATGCACCTCGAGTCCGCCCACTAGCCGCGGCGCCCCACCCGGAGCACCCGCCCGGCGGCACTCCCGCCGTGCGGGCGCTCTTCGGGGTGGGGTAATGAAAAATCCCACCTCCTCCGGTGGCGCCTGTGGAAGGCAGACCCCCTGTCGCGAGTTGAGGGCGGAGATATGCCCGGGGGCCCCGGAAGGGCCGGAAACGCCGCTAAGCAGATGACAGACCGTTTCTGTAGTAAGTGGCCCCCGGAACCGACACTGGCGGCGGTGTCTCGCTGCCGCACTTCAAGGCGAAGGAAGGGCAACGACATGCGGAAGACGTGGCTGGTCGCGGCAATGCTGGTGATGGCGGGCTGTCAGCAGCCGGCGAAGGACGACAAGGCGGCCGGCGGTGGCGCCACCACCGGGAGCGCGGCGGGCGGCGGCAACGCCAGCAACCCGCAGACCGAGGAGCAGAAGACGCTGTACGCGCTGGGCCTGTCCATCGGCCGCAGCATCAGCGTGTTCGACATGAGCCCCGAGGAGCTCGAGTACGTCAAGGCGGGCATCACCACCCAGGTGAAGGGTGAGAAGTCCCCGGTCGACATGGAGACGTACGGGCCGAAGCTGCAGGAGCTGGCGCGCACGCGCAGCACGCGCAAGGCCGAGCAGGAGAAGGAGAAGTCGAAGAAGTTCCTGGAGGACGCCGCCAAGGAGTCTGGCGCGCAGAAGACCGAGTCCGGCCTCGTCTACAAGGAGCTGACCGCCGGTACCGGTGAGTCGCCCAAGGCGTCGGACATCGTGAAGGTGCACTACAAGGGCACGCTGACGAACGGCACCGAGTTCGACAGCTCCTACAAGCGTGGCGAGCCCACGCAGTTCCCGCTCCAGGGCGTCATCAAGTGCTGGACCGAGGGCGTGCAGAAGATGAAGGTCGGCGGCAAGGCGAAGCTGACCTGCCCGTCGGACATCGCGTACGGCGACCGCGGCGCCCCGCCGAACATCCCGGGCGGTGCGGCCCTGGTGTTCGAGGTGGAGCTGCTGGAGATTGTGAAGACCCCTGAGGCTCCGCAGGGCATGCCGGGCATGGGCGCGCCTCCGGCGGGTGGCAAGCCGGCGACGCCTCCCCCGGCGCCGAAGAAGTAGTCGCACCCCTGCTCCCAGCGCGGAGCGGGACTTCGAGAGGGCTGGCGAGGGGCGTTCCCCTCCCAGCCCTCTTCGTGTTTCCGGGGTGGCGCCCGGGTGCGCGAGCGGGTGGCGCGCGGTGCCGGCCCGAAGCAGGCCCGGGCCACCTGTTTCCGGGCTGGGGCCCGG
>JBKGHK010000033.1:0-29476 GCA_046520375.1 Pyxidicoccus sp. 3LFB2 | reverse complement strand
CCGCGCCCGGGCCGTGCCCTTCTTTCTCAACCCCGCCCGGCTCCAGGTGGCCTGTGCCCACGCCGCCGAGCGCCTGGAGGCCGCCGCCCGGGAGGGCTGAAGGAGCAGCCGGGCGGGCTTCCCACCCCGGCCCCTGTCAGAAGTCCGGACAGGCGGGGCGTTCGGCCGTAAGATGCCTGCCCCATGCGAAGGCTCGTCCTGTTCGCCCTGCTGCTGGCACTCCCTGGCTGCTTCTATCCCGCCGACCGTGGCCGCGCCCTCGAGGCGAAGGTGGACCGGCTCGGCGCCGAGACGGCCCAGATGCAGGCGGAATTGAAGGAGGCACGCGGCCAGCTCGCCGCCACCCTGCCGAAAATCGATGAGAAGGTCGCCGAGGTCACCAAGGCCCTCCAGGGCCTGGACACCGCCGCGCGCCGCAAGGACGCGGACATCGGCATCCAGCTCCAGAAGTCCGTGGAGGACCTCGCCCAGCTCCGTGGCCAGGTGGAGACCTACCTCCACAAAATCACCGAGCTGGAGACGGCCCTCGGCGAGCAGGACAAGAAGCTCGTCGCCATGCAGGGCGCGGAGGCGGTGAAGGAGGCCGAGGCCAAGAAGAAGGCCGAGGAGCTCCAGCGCCCCACCGACAAGAAGGAGTTCCTCGCGCTCGCCCAGGAGAAGGCGAAGGCGGGCGACGTGGCCCTGGCGCGCCAGCTCTACAACGAGTTCATGAAGAAGTGGTCCAAGGACGCGCTGGTGGCCGACGCCCACTACGGCCTCGGCGAGACGTACTTCACCGAGTCGCGCTGCCGCGAGGCCCTCTTCGAGTACGGCAAGGTGGTGCAGGACCACCCCAAGGCCTCGGCCGCGCCGGACGCGTACCTGCGCTCCTCGGAGTGCTTCTCCAAGCTGAAGATGAAGGACGAGTCGCGGCTGGCCCTCGAGGAGCTCGTGAAGAGCTACCCGAAGTCCGGCGCGGCCAAGACGGCCAAGGAGCGCCTCGCCGAGCTGGACAAGGCCGCGAAGACGCCCGCCAAGAAGGGGAAGAAATGAACCTGCGTCCGCCGCGGCTCGCCGCGCTCGCGCTGCTGCTCCTGCTGCCCCTGGTGGCCGGCGCCGCGCCGAAGCAGCTCACGCTGCTCTTCACCGGAGACAACGGGGGCGAAATCGCCCCCTGTGGTTGAAGGCACAACCCGTCTGGCGGTCTGGCCAGACGAAAGCAGGTGATTGAGCAGGAGCGCGCGAAGGGCGTGCCGGTGCTCGTGTTGGATGCGGGCAATGCGCTCTTCAAGAGCCGTGACAGTGGCGAGGCCCCGGACGCGAAGGCGCGCGCGGAGCTGCTGCTGTCGCAGATGGACGCGCAGGGCACCGCGGCCATGGCCGTGGGCGCCAGGGACCTCGTGCTCGGCGTGGACTTCCTGAAGAAGGGGACGAAGAAGGCGAAGCTCAAGCTGCTGTCCGCCAACCTCGTGGACGACAAGGGCAAGCCCCTGTTCCCCGCGTCCCTGGTGACGGACGTGGGCGGGGTGAAGGTCGGCGTGGTGGGCGTGTCTCCCGCCACCGCCCAGGCGCCGGCCGTGAAGGGCCGGCCCGTGCTGAAGGCCCTGCCGGTGGAGCCCGCGGTGGCCGCCGAGGTGAAGCGCCTGCGCGAGCAGGAGAAGGTGGACGTCGTCGTGGTGCTCGCGGCCGTGCCCTACGACGAGGCCCTCCGCGTCTCCGAGAAGGTGGACGGCGTGGACTTCGTGGTGCAGTCGCACGAGGGCCGCGGCCAGGGCATGGCGCAGCGCCAGGCCTTCGCCACCATGATTCCCCCCGGAGACCGGGGCCGGCAGCTGGCGAAGCTGGAGCTGAGCCTGGACGGCGCCGGCCGCTTCACCGACATCTCCGAGCAGAGCCGGGCCCGGCAGAACCTGGGCATCGTCGAGAACAACCTCGTCAAGGCGAAGGAGCGGCTCGCGGCCGAGAAGGACCCGGCCAGGAAGGCGTCCTACGAGCAGGCGGTCGCCGGCCTGGAAGCCCGGCGGGCGGCCTTGAAGAAAGTGGCCGAAGGTGGCGCAACGGCCGGCGGCCGCACGCATCTACTGTCGTACATCCAGCTCGGGAGCGACGTGCCGGCGGATCCGGCCGTCCAGAAGTTGGTGGAACGCATCGAGCCACCCGGCTCGGCGGCCCACTGACCCGGCCTGGCCTTGTGAACCGGCCGGCGCGCCGTTATAAGCGCCGGCCACCCTCAGTGCCGGACCTCCTACCCGTCAGCGGGTAGGGGAAAGGCACACTGGAGAGCGTCAATGAAGCCCGAGATTCATCCGGTTTATCCCGCGTCCCGAGTGACCTGTGCCTGCGGCAACACGGTGGAGACGAAGTCCACCCGCGGCTCGTTCTCGGTGGAAGTCTGCTCGAACTGCCACCCCTTCTTCACGGGCAAGTACAAGCTCATGGACACGGCCGGCCGTATCGACCGCTTCCGCAAGAAGTACGCGAACAACCCGGCGAAGGAGGCCGCTCCGGCCGCCGCCGAGGGTGCCGAGGGCGCCGCCGCGGCCCCCGCCGCCAAGCCGGCCGCCGCCAAGAAGGGCAAGAAGGCCGAGGCCTGAGTCACGGCCTCACGGCCTGACTTCACAGTCTGAGCAGCACACCGTCGAGCAGGGTGTTGGAGGGCCTCCACGAGAGGCGCTCCCGCCCTGCTCGCGGCGCTTCTACGGCATGAAGCACGCGTCAAGTTTCAGGGTGCTACAGACCAGAAATTAGACGTAGCAGCGAAGTCACCGCACATTCCGCCGCGTCCACGACGAGAGTCCGACGGAGGCGAGATGTCCGCGCACGCTGCAGCCCCTTCCCTGAAGGTTGTCCGCCGCTCCCTGAGCGAGAGCGTCTACGCGAAAGGGGAGGACTACACGCTGCTGCAGGGCGACAGCCTGGAGCTGATGGAGCAGTTCGAGCCCCAGACGTTCGACATGATTTTCGCGGACCCGCCGTACTTCCTCTCCAACGGCGGCACCACCTGCAAGGGTGGCAAGCGCGTGTCCGTGGCGAAGGGCAAGTGGGACGAGTCGCGCGGCGTGGAGGAGGACCACAAGTTCACCACCGCGTGGCTCGCCGCCTGCCAGCGCCTGCTCAAGCCCACGGGCACCCTCTGGGTGAGCGGCACCCAGCACGTCATCTTCAACGTCGGCTTCGCGATGCAGAAGCTCGGCTACAAGCTGCTCAACACCGTCACCTGGTTCAAACCCAACGCCAGCCCGAACCTGGCGTGCCGCTACTTCACCCACTCCACGGAGCTGCTCATCTGGGCGTCTCCGAAGTCGGGCGGCAAGCTGCAGCACACGTTCAACTACTCGCGCATGAAGGCGGAGAACGGCGGCAAGCAGATGCGCGACGCGTGGGTGCTGCCGCCCTCCGGCGACGCGGAGCTGACCGCGGACGGCGAAGGCCGGCTGTGGACGCTGACCGTCCCGCGCGGCGGTGAGGAGAAGGCCTTCGGCAGCCACCCCACGCAGAAGCCGGTGGCCCTGCTGGAGCGCATCCTCGAGGCCTCGTGCCCGCCGGACGCGCTGGTGCTGGACCCCTTCAACGGCAGCGGCACCTCGGGCGTGGCGGCCCTCAAGCTGGGCCACCGCTACGTGGGCATCGACATGGACGAGAAGTACCTCGCCCTGTCGCAGAAGCGCCTGCAGGCCGTGTCGTCGAAGTAGCCCGCGTGGGGCCCGCCTTCCCCGCGTCGCTCAGACGCGGGACAGGATGAGCTCCACGCCCTGTCTCGCAATCGGGTGGTAGCGCTCCGCGTACTTCTTGAAGAGCGTGCGGGCCACCCCCCGGTACTCGCGTGACGTGGCGAGCACGCCATACAGCGGCTTGAGGTACTTCATGCGGCCCACCTCGCCGAGGAACGCCTCGGTGCGCAGCAGGGCCGGCTCCCAGCCCGCGCGCAGCGCCGCCACCAGCCACGACACCAGCACCTCCGAGTTGCGGCTCTTCGTGAGGCTGAAGCGCTCGTCCAGCTGCCGGATGAGGTCTCTCGGCGTGTCCGACGGCAGCCACTCCAGGTAGAGCTGCCACTCGGTGGGCGTCCAGTCCTTCACCGTGTCCGCCGAGGGCACCGTGCCGCGCACGCGCACCAGCGCCTCCAGCCGCCCCGAGCGGGGAGAGGGCGCGCTCGCGGGCACTCCGGGCTTGTTGAGGTACGCGTCCGCGTCCACCTTCGTCAGCACCCCGGGCAGCTCGCGCTCGGCGAAGGCGACGAACTCCTCGGTGGTGAGCGCGCGGAAGCGGTACGTGGCGAGGTAGCGGCGGAGGAACTCGTCGAAGGCCGGGCGCCCCGCCGCGTCCTCCATGGCGCGCAGCAGGAGGTAGCCCTTCTCGTACGGAATCTGGGAGAAGGCCTCGTCCGGGTCCACGCCCGCCAGGTGCGTGCGCAGCGCGGTGAGGTTGGGGTGCGCGCGGAAGTGGTGCAGCGCCTCTTCCAGCGCGCGCCGGCCCAGCGCCCCGTGCAGCGCGGCGACTTCCGCCCCCGCCAGCGCCTCCAGGATTCGGCGCTCGGCGAAGACGGTGAAGCCCTCGTTGAGCCAGAAGTGCTCCGCGGACGCGTTCGTCACCAGATTGCCCGTCCACGAGTGCGCCAGCTCGTGTGCCACCACATTCACCAGGCTCTTGTCGCCCGCGATGAGCGTGGGCGTGAGGAAGGTGAGGCGCGGGTTCTCCATGCCGCCGTACGGGAAGGACGGGGGCATGGTGAGCAAATCGAAGCGCTCCCAGTCATACGGGCCGAAGAGGGCCTCGGCGGCGCGGAGCATGTCGTCCACCCCGGAGAACTCGTCCGCCGCCTCCTCCAGCAGCTCCGGCTCCGCCCAGACGCGCGAGCGCGGGCCCAGCTCCTTCGGCGCGAGGCTGCCCACCGCGAACGGCCAGCAGGTAGCCGGAGGGTCGACCACGGGCTGCGGCATCTCGTAGTGCTCCTCCGCCTCCACGCCGTGCTCCTCGCGCCGCACGAAGCTGGCCGCCATCACGGCCTTCAGCGCCTTGGGCACCCGCAGCGACGCGCGGTAGCGGATGCGGATGCGCGGCGTGTCCTGCAGCGGCACCACGCTGCGCGCGTGGATGGCCTGACACTGGCTGTACAGGAAGGGGTGCTGGCCCCCGGCCGTCTGGGAGGGCGTCAGCCACTGGAGCGCGCTGGCCCCGGGCGCTGTCCGGTAGCGCACGGTGAGCTGCCGCAGCCCGGGCGGCAGCTCTATCCGCAGCCGGCTTCCCAGAATCGCCTCCGGCGGGGACAACATGTAGGGCAAGGGGCGACCGTTCGGGTCCACCACCCCGCGAATCTCCAAATCCCGGGTGTCCAGGTCCAGGGGACCGGCGGAGGCTTCCTTCAGCGTGAGCGTGGCCTCCGCGTGCAGGCGCTGCGTCCGGAAATCGACGCGCGCCTTCCAGTCCAGGGTTTCCGTCTCAGGCTGCGTGCTGTCGTTGTAGGAGTGTGGGTCGAGGCGCGCCATGGAGGTCCGGTTTGTAGTCGGTGTCACGACCTGATGGCGAGCCATGCGGTCATCTGATTCCATTGACTTTCGAGTCAATCGCCTACATTTGTGCAGTCCTCTTCCTTCCCAACCCTTCCCACATAGGGAGCCTTTCAAGATGACGACGCGGATCCGCAAAGTGGCTGTGCTGGGCGCCGGAGTCATGGGCAGCGGCATCGCCGCGCACCTGGCGAACTCGGGCGTTCGCGCGCTCCTCCTGGACATCGTCCCCCCGAAGGCCAACCCGGGCGAGGACACCTCGTCCAAGGCCTTCCGCAACAAGTTCGCGGCGGGCGCGCTGGCCAACATGCGCAAGCAGAAGCCCAGCCCCATCGTCTCCGAGCAGGTCTTCTCCAACATCGAAGTGGGCAACTTCGATGACGACCTGGCCCGCATCGCCGAGTGCGACTGGGTGGTGGAGGTGGTGAAGGAGGACCTCGCCGTCAAGCAGGCCCTCTTCGCGAAGGTGGAGAAGCACATCCGCCCGGGCACCATCGTCTCCTCCAACACCTCCGGCATGTCGATTGTGGGCATGCTCGAGGGCCGCGGCGCGGAGTTCCGGAAGAACTTCCTCGTCACGCACTTCTTCAACCCCGTGCGCTACATGAAGCTGCTGGAGCTGGTGGCCGGCACGGAGACCTCCCCCGAGGTCCTGAAGACGCTGCACCGCTTTGGCGAGGAGGTGCTCGGCAAGGGCATCGTCTACGGCAAGGACACCACCAACTTCATCGCCAACCGCATCGGCACGTACGGGATGATGAAGACCATCGCCGGCATGGGCCCCGCCGAGCTGACGATTGAAGAGGTGGACAAGCTCTTCGGTCCGCCCATGGGCCGTCCCAAGTCCGCCGTCTTCCGCACCACGGACATCGTCGGCCTGGACACCTTCGTCCACGTGGCGAAGAACTGCTACGACACCCTCACCGGGGACGAGGAGCGCGAGGCGTTCCGGATGCCGGACTTCATCCTCGACATGGTGAAGAAGGGGATGCTGGGCGACAAGAGCGGCGGCGGCTTCTACAAGAAGGTCGGCAAGGACATCCAGGTCCTCGACCTCAAGACGATGGAGTACCGCGCGCAGAACAAGGTGCGCTTCGAGTCGCTGGGCGTCGCCAAGGACGTCGAGGACGTGCGCGAGCGCGTCGCGGTGGTGATGAACGGCCAGGACAAGGCCGCGAAGTTCGCCGAGCGCATCTCCCTGGACGTGATGGCCTACACCAGCCGCCGCATCCCCGAGATTGCGGACGACCTGGTGAACATCGACCGCGCCATGCGCTGGGGCTACGCGTGGGATTTGGGCCCCTTCCAGGCGTGGGACGCCTACGGCGTGAAGAAGGGCGTGGAGCGGATGAAGGAGCTGGGCCTCAAGCCCGCCGCCTGGGTGGAGGAGATGCTGGCCAAGGGCCGCACGTCCTTCTACGGCGTGGAGGGCGGCAAGGACACGTACTGGGACATCCCCACCAGGTCCGTGAAGGTGGTGCCGGAGAACGCCCGCACCCAGCGCGTGGAGTACCTCAAGCGCGGCAACAAGAAGATCGCCGGCAATGACTCCGCCACCCTGTGGGACATGGGCGACGGCGCCACGCTGCTGGAGTTCCACAGCAAGATGAACTCCATCGATGACCAGATCATCGAGATGATGAACACCGCGCTGGACGAGACGGAGAAGAACCACAAGGGCCTGGTCATCGGCAACGACGGGTCCAACTTCTCCGCGGGCGCCAACATCGTCGCGCTCCTGTGGGCGGCGAAGAGCGGCGAGTTCGAGCCCATCCGGAAGATGGTGAAGGACTTCCAGACGGCCAACCAGCGCATGCGCTACAGCCCGGTGCCGGTGGTGACGGCGCCCTTCAACCTCACCCTGGGCGGCGGCGCCGAGGTGACGATGGGCGGCAACGCGGTGCAGGCCAGCGCCGAGCTGTACATGGGCCTGGTGGAAGTGGGCGTGGGCCTCATCCCCGGCGGCGGCGGCAACATGCAGCTGCTGCGCAACCTCTTCGGGCCGTACGCGGCGGACAAGGACTTCGAGTCCATGCCCTTCCTGAAGAAGGTGTTCCTCTCCATCGGCATGGCGAAGGTCGCCACCAGCGCCGAGGAGGCCCGGGAGATTGGCTTCCTGTCGCAGCAGGACGGGATTACGTCCAACCGCGACTTCCTCCTGTCGGACGCGAAGGCGCGGGTGCTGGGCATGGCGGACGCGGGCTTCAAGCCGCCGCGCCCCACGCGCTTCCGCCTGCCGGGGCCCAGCGCCGCGGCCACCTTCGACATGATGCTCTACGACATGGAGCTCAACGGCCAGGTGAGCGCCCATGACCGGAAGATTGCGCAGAAGCTCGTGCGCGTGCTGACGGGCGGCGACACCAGCACCCAGGTGCTCCTCACCGAGGAGCGGCTGCTGGAGCTGGAGGCGGAGGCCTTCCTCAGCCTGTGCGGCGAGGAGAAGACCCAGGACCGCCTGCAGCACATGATTGAGAAGGGCAAGCCGCTGCGGAACTGAGCGCTGGCCGGTATCCATTGACCTGATTTGAATTTCGCTGACTGCCCGGGTGCTGCCCGGGCGAGGAGACACTCAAGATGCCTGGTCGAGTCGTGATTGCCAGCGCGGTGCGCACGCCCTTCACCCGCGCGCACAAGGGAGAGTTCAAGGACACGCGGCCCGAGACGCTGGCCGCCGTGGCCATCAAGGAGGCCGTGGCGCAGGTGCCCGGCCTGAAGCCGGAAGAGGTCGAAGACGTCATCCTGGGCTGCGCCATGCCGGAGGCGGAGCAGGGGATGAACGTCGCCCGTCAGGCGGCCCTGCTGGCGGGCCTGCCGGTGACGACGGCGGCGATGACCATCAACCGCTTCTGCTCGTCGGGTTCGCAGTCCATCGCCCAGATTGCCCAGGCCATCCAGACCGGGACGATTGAAGTGGGCATCGGCGGCGGCACCGAGTCGATGACGATGGTGCCCATGGGCGGCAACAAGCCGAGCGCCCACCCGGAAATCATGGCGAAGCTGCCGGAGGTCTACACCTCCATGGGCGCCACGGCGGAGAACATCGCCTCGCGCTACAGCGTGTCGCGTGAGGATGCGGACAAGTTCGCCGCCGAGAGCCAGCGCCGTGCCGCCACCGCGCGGGAGACGGGCAAGCTCAAGGACGAAATCGTCCCCGTCACCACGACGTACTACGAGGAGGACGGCACGGCGAAGACGGTGACGGTGTCGGTGGACACCATCCTCCGTCCGGACACCACGGTGGAGGGCCTGGCGAAGCTGCGGCCGGCCTTCAACGCCAAGGGCGTGGTGACGGCGGGCAACGCGTCGCCGCTGACGGACGGCGCGGCGGCCGCGGTGCTGATGAGCGAGGAGAAGGCGAAGCAGCTCGGCGTGAAGCCGCTGGGCTACTTCATCGACTCCGCGGTGGTGGGCGTGCCTCCGGAGGTCATGGGCATTGGCCCCGTGCCCGCGGTGCGCAAGCTGCTGGCGAAGCACAAGCTCGAGGTGAAGGACATCGACGTCTTCGAGCTGAACGAGGCCTTCGCCGCGCAGGCGCTGCACTGCATCCGCGAGCTGGGCGTGCCGCTGGACAAGGCGAACCCGAACGGCGGCGCCATCGCCCTGGGCCACCCGCTGGGCGTGTCCGGTGCGCGCATGGTGGCGACCATCCTGCGCGAGCTGAAGCGCCGCAACGGCCGCTACGGCGTCGTCACCATGTGCATCGGTGGCGGCATGGGCTTCGCGTGCCTCATCGAGGCGGCGAAGTAGCCACGGTGACGGTGTGAAGTGAGCGCGGGCCTCGGGGACACTCCCCGGGGCCCGTGTCGTTTCGGGCTTCAGCCGGCCCGCTACCGCGCCGGAGCCTCGGGGTCATCCACGGGCACACCGGCCAGTCGCAGCACGCGCAGGGCATTGGTCGTGTCCACCACGCCCTGGCGCAGCTTGTAGTCGAACACCATCTTCCCGTCCTCCAGGTGGTCCCGGAAGTGGACGTTGACCACGTGCGCGCCAGGGTCGTCCGCGAGCACGGCGAGGGACAGGTCGTGCGTCGTCACCGCCCCGCAGGCCCCCGTGCCCAGCAGCAGCCGCAGCACCTCGCGCGAGGCAATCTGTCGCTCGCGGGTGTTGGTGCCGAGCAGGATTTCATCGAGCAGGAACAGCGCCTGTCCCTTCGCCGCCTGTGCCGCGTCCAGCACCGCTTTGATTCGCTGCACCTCGGCGTAGAAGTACGACACGCCGCGCTCCAGCGAGTCCTTCACCCGCATGCTGGTGAGCACCTGGACCGGTGACAGGTGGAATGTCCTCGCGCACACCGGAGCCCCCGCCAGCGCCAGCACCACATTGGCACCCAGCGCTCGCATCAGCGTCGTCTTGCCGCTCATGTTGGAGCCGGTGATGAGCAGCGCGTGCCGGGGCCCTGGCAGCGACACGTCGTTGGGCACGGGCGCGTCCAGCAGCGGATGCCCCAGCACCGTCGCCTCCACGCGCGGGCCCTGGGTTTCCAGCACCGGCCAGGAGAACTCCGGCCGGTCATGCGCCAGGCCCGCCACGCACGACAGGGCCTCCAGTTCCGCGAGCGCTTCGAACCACTGCCGCACCTGCGCGCCATGCGCCATGCGCCAGCGCTCCAGGGCGAACAGCGCGTGGATGTCCCACAGCGTGAGCCAGTGCACCACCGGGTGGAACTGGTGCCGCTTGAACTCGATGAAGGAGAACAGTCGGCTGAACCGCGCGAAGTGCGCCGACACCGGCTTCTCGCCCGGCCGCTGCAGGCCGGACTGGAGCTGGCGCAGCTTCGGGTGCTCGAAGCGCTGGCCCTCCACGCGCTCGAAGAGGGGCGCGTAGCGCACGAAGCCGCGCTCGCCCACCTCCACGCTCTGGTCCATGGCCTGCAACGTCTTCCGGGTGATGACCGCCACCGCGAGCTGCGCCGCCAGGCCCGCCCACACCGACGAGTCCGGCAGCACGCCCGTCTCGCCCAGGATGTAGAGCGTCAGCGTCACCAGCGGCAGCACCACCGCCACGGGCCGGGCCCAGCGGATGGCGTCCAGCGACGGCCCGGACTCCGCCCAGCGGATGAACAGGCCCGGCTCCGCCTTCTCCTTCGCCACCACCCGCGAGTCCACGCAGAGGTCCTGCCGGAAGTCCACGCGAGGGGACAGCTCGCGCGCCGCGCCCTGCCTCGCCTCCACTTCCGCCGCCGTGGCGGGGCCGGACAGCCACGCCGCCAGCCGCTCCTCGCCCGCGCGGGTGGCCGTCTCGTTCATCAACTGGAAGAGGCTGCCCTGGCCGAACACGTCCAGGTCCGGGGCGTACAGGTGCCCGCCGGAGAGGAAGCGCTCACCGCGCTCGGTGAACTCGTGCCAACCGCGGCCCAGTCGCGCCAGGCCCCGCTCGTTGAGCAGCACGTACAGCTTCGCCCGGGCCTCGCGGCGGAAGACCTGGTGATGCAGCACGGCGAGCACGCCGTAGAGGACGACGGCGCCGGCCGCGCCCCACCACCAGACCTTGGGCAGCTTGCCGGCGAAGATGAAGCCCGCGATGCCGATGGCGGCCAGGAAGGCGACGGTGCGCAGGTTGGCGTAGCGGGCACTCACCCGGTCCAGTGCGGCGAGGTCTGCCTGCGCGGCGGCGCGGCGCTCGGTGTACGTGCGGTGCGGGGAGGGACTCTCGGCGGTGGCGGACACGGCCGCGCATGCTGTGCGCCCACGGAGCCCAGGGCAAGCGGCACCTTCGGCCCGTGATGCCGACAGGACGGAGGCCCCGGTGCACCTCGGAGGGCGCTGGACCCGGCGTGGACGCCACTGGCGCCTCCTCCCGGTCCAGGCCTGTGCCCCGACTCAGCCCCAGAGCTCGCGGGGCGGCCAGAACATCTGGCTCCCCTCGAAGCGGATGCCCGGCTCCCTGTCCCGGGCAAGCAGCAGCGGCCCGTCCAGGTCCACCACCGTGGCATGCCGGGCCACGAGCATCGCCGGCGCCATGGCCAGGGACGTCGCCACCATGCAGCCCACCATCAGCTGGAGCCCCTCGGCACGCGCGGCATCGGCCAGGGCCAGCGCCTCCGTCAGGCCCCCCGTCTTGTCGAGCTTGATGTTGATGGCGTCGTACTTCCCCAGGAGCGTCGCCAGACCATGCCGGTCATGCGCGGACTCGTCGGCGCACACCGGAACGGCCCGGCGCAGGCCCTGGAGCGCTCCGTCATTCCCGGCGGGCAGTGGCTGCTCCACCATCACCACGCCCAGCTCCGCGCAGGCGTCGAACAGGGCGGGCAGGGCCTCCGGCTTCCACCCCTCGTTGGCATCCACGATGAGCTGGCTCTTCGGCGCCCCCGCGCGGATGGCGCGCAGCCGCTCGATGTCCTCCTCGCCGCGCCCGAGCTTCACCTTCAGCAGCGGCCGGTGCGAGGCCTTCTCCGCCGCCGCGCGCATCGCCTCCGCGGTGTCGAGGCTCAGCGTGTACGCGGTGACGAGCGGCTTCGGCTCGGCCATGCCCAACCGCTGCCAGACGGGCTGGCCGCTCCGCTTGGCCTCCAAATCCCACAGCGCGCAGTCGAGCGCGTTGCGCGCGGCTCGGGGCTCCAGCACCCCGGCGATGCCGTCGCGCTCCAGCCCCGCCTCGATGCGGGGCCGCGCCGCCTCGAGCGCGGCGATGACTCCGTCCAGCGTCTCACCGTAGCGGGCATACGGCACGCACTCGCCGCGGCCCACGGCGCCGTCCTCTTCCAGCGTGACGACCACCACCTCGGCCGACGTCTTCGAGCCCCGGGAGATGGTGAAGCTCCCGGCGATGGGCCAGCTCTCGTGCTTGACGGTGAGCTTGCGCATGGACGTTCAGCCCCTGGCGGGGAAGCGGCGCGCCAGCTCGTCGACGAGGGGCCCGACGCCGGTGCGGATGGGGTCCACGCAGGGCAGCCCGTACTCGCGGCCGGTGCGCTCCAAGAGCTCCAGGGCTTCCTTCTCGCCCAGGTGCTCGGTGTTGATGGCCAGGCCCGTGCACTGGATGCGCGGGTTGGTGAGCTGGCCCTCCAGCACCGTCCGGTCGATGACGGCCTGGATGGAGGGCAGGGCATGCTGCACGCCGCGCATCTTCGTGCGCGTGGGCTCGTGGCAGACGACGAACGCGTCCGGCTGCGCGCCGTGGAGCAGCCCCAGGGTGACGCCCGCGAAGGACGGGTGGAAGAGCGAGCCCTGGCCTTCCACCAGGTCCCAGTGGTCCGCGTCGTTGGCGGGGGTGAGCCACTCGGCGGCGCCCGCGACGAAGTCCGACACCACCGCGTCGATGGCCACGCCCCGCCCGGAGATGAAGATGCCCGTCTGCCCGGTGGCGCGGAAGTCCGCCTTGAGGCCGCGCTTGCGCATCTCCTTCTCCAGCGCGAGCACCGTGTACTTCTTGCCCACCGAACAGTCCGTCCCCACCGTCAACAGCCGCAGGCCCGGGCGCTTCGTGCCCTTGCCGGTGGCGAAGTCCATGTCGGGGATGCGCACGTCGTGCAGCTTGCGCCCGTTGCGCGCGGCGGCCGCGGCGATGGCGGGGAACGAGGAGAGCCGCTTGTGCAGGCCGGTGGCGATGTCCATGCCCGCATCGAGCGCCTCCACCAGCTTGCCCACCCAGTGCTCCGGGAGCACGCCGCCCGCGTTGGCCACGCCGACGATGACCGTCTTCACGCCCTTCGCCTTCGCCTGGGCGATGTCCAGGTCGGGGATGCCGCAGTCCGCCTTGCAGCCCTCCAGCCGGAGCTGACCGACACACCAGTCCGGCCGCCAGTCGACGATGCCATGCGCCGTCTTCGCGGCGAGCTGGTCCGGCACGTCACCCAGAAACAGAAGGTACGGCTTCTCGATCTCCACCTGGGACCTCCGCGCGCCCCACGTCCGGGGGCTGTGGGCCGGGCGTTTCAGCATGCCCGCAGGGCCCGGGCAAGGACGCTGAACACCCGCGTCGCGCCAGGCGACGGCGCCATGGAGCCGTTCCGGCAACGCTGGACGCTTCCGTTGGGCGTCGCACCGGGAGCTATGCTCGGCCTCTGAGGGAGGGTGCACCGCATGACCCGGTACGAGTTCACGGAAGAGGGCTCCAGCAAGTTCTGGGAGATTGAACTGTCGGACGCCTCCCTCACCACGCGGTGGGGCCGCATCGGCACCCAGGGGCAGCAGAAGGCGCAGAGCTTCCCGAACGCTGCCGAGGCGAAGAAGCAACACGACACTCTCGTCCAGGAGAAGGAGCGCAAGGGTTATGTGCGCGTGGGCGCCGAGCCTCCTCCCGCGGGTCAGGCGCTGGAGGACGCCATCCTGGAGGCTCCCGACAACGTGGACGCGTACCTCGTCCTCGCCGACTGGCTCCAGTCGCAGGGGGACCCGCGCGGCGAGCTCATCATGCTTCATCATGCGGCGACCCAGGCCCGGGGCGCCGAAGCGGAGGCACTCGCGCAGCAGGCCGCGCAGCTCATCGCCCGTCACCCCAGCCTGCTGTCCGAGGAGCTGGCGCGGGCCATGGTCCAGCGCGCGTCCGCCACGACGCACGAGCTGTCGGTGCAATGGCACCTGGGCTACATCCGCGCCGCCCGGCTGGCTCGCTCGGAATGGGAGTCCCCCTTCGACCTGGCCGCGACGGTGAAGGCCCTGCTGATGCATCCGTCTGCCCGCTTCCTGCGGGAGCTGACCCTGGGCATTCCGAACTTCGAGAGCGGCAGCTCCTACGATGGCGTCATCCAGGCCATCGTCGAGGCGGGCGGCTCCCGCTCGCTGCGGAGCCTGTTCATCGGTGACTTCAAGCACCCCGGCGAGACGGAAATCTCGTGGACGCTGGTGGGCAACGTCGAGCCGCTGTACGCCGTCCTGCCCCGGCTGGCCTCGCTGCGGCTGCGCGGTGGCGGCGTGGCGCTGGGGAAGATTCAACTGCCGGAGCTGCGCGAGTTCACCATCGAGACCGGCGGCCTGCCGCTGGCTGCGGTGAAGTCCATTGCCCGGGCCCAATGGCCCAACCTGGAGCGACTGGAGGTGTGGTTCGGCAACCGGCACTACGGCGCGGAGGGCGGTGTCTCCGACATCCGGCCCATCCTGGATGGCAAGGGGCTGCCGAAGCTGCGGCGCCTCGGGCTGTGCAACACCGACTTTACCGACCGACTCTGCCGCGCGCTGCCCGACGCCGCGGTGCTACCCCAGCTGGAGACGCTGGACCTGTCCATGGGGACGATGACCGACCGGGGCGCGGCGCTGCTCGCGGAACACGCGGAGGCCTTCCGGCACCTGCGGCAACTGGACGTGAGCGACAACCTGATCTCCGAAGAGGCCGTGGCGCAGGTGGCCGGGCTGTGCCCGGACGTCCAGCACCACTTCCAGCGGCCCCTCGAGCACTACGAGGACGACGACGGGTACCGCTACGTCGCGGTGGGTGAGTAGTCCGTCGAAGGGTCAGCATCCCCTGACAGGTATGTCCTGACAGTCACGGTTTGCAGGTTGCGGATTGTGTTTGGCGGTCACCCTCCGGCACGCTGGCCGCCATGCCCATCCCCCACCTGACGCAGCAGCGCCGTCCCTCGCGACACCTCCTGGCACTGGCCCTCCTGGCGGTGTCCCTCGCCGCGTGCGCTCCGGAAGCCCCCGCCGAAGACGGCGAGGTGCCCCTTGCACAGCACGAAGCGGAGCTCCCGGCCGGAAACTGGAGCACGTTGATGGCGAGCGGAGGGGCCCCGGTCCGGCACATCACCCGCCGCTCCGATGGCCTGCTGATTGGCGGCGTGAGCGCGGGCACGCGCATCGACGTCTGGACGAGTGCGAACGGAGGCGCGAGCTGGCAGCTCCACGGCTCCGTCGCCAACAACCCGGCCGTGCAGTTCGGGGACGTGATGATGCGCGCCATCCCCGGGACGCGCACCATCTTCTGTGCCTTCCGCGAGCTGTCCAACGGGCAGTGGCGCATCACCGTCACCCGCAGCGACAACGATGGCGACCACTGGGTCTACGACAGCACCGTCATCGGCCCCGTCAGCCGCTTCGTGGGCGCGCCGTACCTCTTCCAGCGCGCCAATGGCGACCTGCAGGTCTATTACGACTCCGAGCCGCTCGCCGCGCAGCGGGGCTACCCCGGCCACCAGTGGATTGCCATGCAGGGCCGCCGCGGCACCACCGGCGCCTGGACGGCCTACGGTGTCGTCGCCGTGGCGTGGGACAAGCGGGCCGGCGCGCTGAACCGTGAGGGCATGCCCACCGTCGTGCAGCTCGGCGGAGACCGCCTCATGGTCGTCGTCGAGGGCGTCGAGCCCTTCGCCACCGGCGGCGCCCACGCCAACGTCATCAATGCCGTGCAGTCGTGGGACGGTGGCAGGACGTGGGACGAGTCGCTGCGTCGCACCGTCTACCGCTCCCGCGTCGACCCCGGCTCGGGGCGGCGCTACAACGCCTACGTGCCCTCCGCCATCCGCGTGGGCAACGGGCCCGTGGGCGTCGCGTTCTGCACCGACGAGGACAAGGTGGGGGCGCCCGACGCCGCGAGCGCCCCTCCCCACCTGCGCAACTGCCACGTCGGGTACGTCAGCACGACGGTCAACTTCGAGACCTGGTCCGCGCCCAGCCCCGTCTGGACGGCGACCTCTCGCAACTACACGCCGGGCCTGTTCGAGCGCGCTCCCAACGACGTCATCGTGTTGATTGACGCCCTCGGGGACAATCGCGTCCTCCGGCGCTGAAAGGGGCCTTCGGGGGCGTTCCCGGACGCCCTCGGATGTCAGACCCGACGCGTATGGTTCTCTTCGTCGGCACACACGAGGGGGCCACAATCATGAGCACGTCAGTCATTGATAACCGCGTCGAAATCGCCTTCAGCTTCGACACCACGGGCAGCATGTATCCGTGTCTCGCGCAGGTGCGGAAGAAGCTGCGCGGCACCGTGTCCCGGCTGATGAAGGAGATTCCCGGCATCCGCATCGGCATCATCGCCCACGGGGACTACTGCGACGCGGGCTCCACCTATGTCACCAAGGTGCTGGACCTGACGGACGACGAGAATGCCGTCGTCCGCTTCGTGGACCGCGTGGGGCAGACGGGCGGCGGTGACGCGCCGGAGTGCTACGAGCTGGTGTTGCACGAGGCGCAATCCCTTTCATGGACGGTGGGGTACACCCGCGCGCTGGTGCTGATTGGCGATGACGTGCCGCACGCGCCCAACCAGAACCCGAAGAAGCTCGACTGGCGCAAGGAGGTGGACGCGCTGGGTAGGATGGGCGTGCCGGTGTACGGGGTGCAGGCGCTCGCGCGCCGCCACGCGACGCCCTTCTACAAGGAGCTGGCGGAGAAGTCGGGCGGCTTCCACCTGAGCCTGGACCAGTTCGCCCACGTCACCGACATGCTGCTGGCCGTCTGCTACAAGCAGTCGTCCGACACGCAGCTCCAGGCCTACGAGGCGGAGGTGGTGAAGGAAGGCCGCATGAGCCGCGGGCTGAACGCCATCTTCAGCACGATGCTCAAGCGCAAGACGCCGTCCATCTTCGGAGCGGCGGACCTGCGCGCGGTGCCGCCGGGCCGCTTCCAGGTGCTGGACGTGGACAGGGCCATGCCCATCAAGGACTTCGTGCAGGAGAACGGCCTGGGCTTCAAGACGGGCCGCGGCTTCTACGAGTTCACCAAGACGGAGACCATCCAGGGCCACAAGGAAGTGGTGCTGATGGACCGCAAGACGGGCGACCTCTACAGCGGCGAGCGCGCCCGCGAACTGCTCGGCCTGCCCGAGGGCGAGACGGTGCGCATCCGCCCCGCCAACCTGGAGAAGTACACCGTCTTCGTCCAGAGCACGTCCGCCAACCGCAAGCTGATGGGCGGCTCGAAGTTCCTCTACGAGGTGGAGGACTGGGAAGGCGAGAAGGCCGCCGCGTAGGCCCGGGGCCGTGTCCGAGGGTCAGGGCGTTTAAGGTTGCGCTTAATTAGGCGCGGCCTTAAATACGTAGGGTGCTCGCCTTCACTGCCCTTTCCGACCCCACGCGCCGCCGCATCGTGGAGCTGCTCGCCCAGGGTGAGCGCTCGGCGGGTGAGCTGGGGGAGTCCTTCGACATCAGCGCGCCCGCGGTCTCCCAGCACCTGAAGGTGCTGCGGGAAGCGCACCTGGTCCAGGTCCGGGCCGAGGCCCAGCGGCGCATCTATGCGTTGGACCCGGCGGGCTTCGACGAGCTCGACGGCTGGGTGCAGCGCATCCGGGGCTTCTGGAGCGAGCGGCTCGACGTGCTCGAGCAGCGACTGCTGGCCAACCCCGAGACGAAGAAGAGGAGACGCTCATGAGCCCCACCGTCCCACCGCCTGGAACGCGCGGCACCCGCCTGGAGCGCGTGCTCCCTGGCTCGCTGGAGCACGTCTGGCGCTACCTGACCGAGCCCCAGCTGCTGGCCGAGTGGCTCGCCGTCTCGCGAATCGACCTGCGAGAGGGCGGCCGCGTCGAGCTGCGGCCGCTGCGCACGGAGGGCACCGAGCAGCGGCCCTCGGGCAGCACCGTCCGGGGCGTGGTGACGCGCTTCGAGCCGCCGAGGCTGCTGTCCTTCACCTGGGGCGACGAGTCCACGCCCCACTCGGAAGTCACTCTCGAGCTGACGCCCCAGGGGCAGCGGGTCCGGCTGACCGTCACGCACTGGCGGGCTCCGCTCCAGGCCTCGGCCTCTGCCTCGGGGGGCTCGGACGGGCTGCTGGAAGCCCTGGCCGCGCTCCTGGATGGCGCCCTGGCGGGCCGCCGTATGCGAGCGCGTGTGGCCTCGCGCGGACGGCAGCGGGTGCTCACCTCGCGGCGCCCACGCCTCGTGGCCCGGTGGCACCCGGCGGTTCGTGCGGCCTGAAGCCGGGCGTCCTCTCCTTCAACCGAAAGAGGCAGTGCGATGAACATTCCCTACGTCATCGAGCAGACGCACCGCGGTGAGCGCACGTACGACCTGTACAGCCGGCTGCTCAAGGACCGCATCATCATGCTGGGCACGGAAGTGAATGACGACGTGGCCAACATCATCGTCGCCCAGCTGCTGTTCCTGGAGAGCGAGGACCCGGAGAAGCCCATCCACCTCTACATCAACTCGCCGGGGGGCAGCGTCACGGCGGGCCTGGCCATCTACGACACCATGCAGTACGTGCGTGCGCCCGTGTCCACCATCTGCGTGGGCCAGGCGGCCAGCTTCGGCGCGATGCTGCTGTTGTCGGGAGAGAAGGGCCGGCGCTACGCCCTGCCGAACGCGCGCATCATGATGCACCAGCCCCACGGAGGCGCGAAGGGGCAGGCCACGGACCTCGAGATTCAGGTGCGAGAGATGCTCCGGCTCAAGGCGCGCCTCAACGAAATCGCCCAGAAGCACACGGGCCACACCATCGAGCGCATCCAGAAGGACACCGAGCGCGACTACTACATGAGCGCCGAGGAGGCCCGGCAGTACGGCGTCATCGACGAGGTGCTCGCGCGGCTGCCCACGCCCTCGAAGTGAGCCGGGCGGCCGCGCACGGGGGGGCGACAGGCGCTTTCCGTGGACTGTCGTATGGCCTGGGGAGCCGTGCCCCGGGCTCAGGCCACTGTCCGGCAGGCGATGTGGCCGCGTCGTCCACGGCACACCGCATCGCATTGTGGGCATCGCGGGTTGAAGTGGTGCTGACGCGCCATTAGCTCGCAACCCGTGCGTTGCTGGGTGCCATGGTTGCTGCTCTGCGCGGGTTGCGGCGTCTTCGAGTTCCACCCCTATGAGCTTCGCGGGGGGGACGAAGACCGGCATGCCCACGCGGTGGAGCGGCTGAGCCGCGAAGCGGGGGAGGGCCCCCTGCGCTTCGCGGTGGTCGGTGACATGCAACTCTTCCTGGACGAGTCGTCCGCCGCGGTGGCGGACCTGTCGCGGCGGGACGTGGCCTTCGTGGTGCAGGTCGGCGACTTCACGGAGTACGGCTCCGCGCAGGAATTCGCATGGGTGACCGGGCTGCTCGACAGGCTGCCGGTGCCGTCCTTCGCGGTGCTCGGCAACCATGACGTGCTGGGCACCGGGGCGGACATCTACCGGCGCACCTTCGGGCCACCGTTCTTCTCCTTCCAGCACGCGGGCAGCCGCTTCGTCCTCTTCGACTCCAACTCCCGCGAGTACGGCTTCCCGGGCAATGTCCCGGACCTGGGCGCCCTGCGCGAGGCGCTCGCACCCGCGCCGGGCCTCGCCCATACCTTCACGTTCTCCCACGTGCCCCCCGGCCACGGTGACTTCGACGCCTCGCTCGTCGGTCCGCTGGAGCAGCTCCAGGCGGAGCAGGGCGTCTCCATCTCCTTCCACGCGCACATCCATCAATTCGACAGCGAGGTGCGGCAGGGCGTCCGGTACTTCGTGGCGGACTCGCTGGACCACCGCAACTACCTGCTGATCACCGTCAACGGCCCGTTGGTGAGCGTCGAGCAGGTCTTCTATTGATGGGCGCGCTCACGCACCTGCCAGGGCTGGCCCTGGCGCTCCTCCTCGCATCTCCCGTCGCGAGCGCGGAGGTGCCGGAGGACGCGCGGCCCTGGTTCGTGCCGGACCATGCGGCGCTGCAGCTCGCGGGCTCCATCGGCTTTCTCTCCGCGGGGCCGGGCTGGGGCTTCGTCAATGACAGGCTGGAGGCGGAGCTGCTGCTGGGCTGGGCGCCCCCCGCCGTGGCGGGAGAGGACTTCCTCACCGTCACCCTCAAGGGAGAGTGGCATCCGTTCCTCGGCACCTGGCGGGGCTGGACGCTCCGGCCGCTCACGGTGGGGCTGCTGTTCAGCTACACCTTCGGCGACGCGTACTTCGTAGGGCTGCCGGACCGCTATCCCGACGGGTACTACTGGTTCAGCACCGGGCTGCGGCCCGCCCTGCTGATGGGCGGCAGCGCGGGGCGTCCGGTGCCCGCGCTGGGGCTGCGGCTGCTGGAGGGCTACGTCGAGCTCGTGGCCACCGACTACCGGCTGCTCCACTTCCTCCGGAGCCCCGCGACGGTGGAGACGGGGCTCTTCTCCCTGGCGCTGGGCGCGAAGCTCCGGTTCTGACGCCGGGCCTCAAGGCGTGGGAGGGCTCGCCGCGGCGGGCGGGGACCGCGCATCCGGGACGCTCACCGGCGCGGAGCCGGGGTGCTCGGCGCCCCCGCGCAGCCGGCGCAGGATGCGAGGCGCCTCCGCGGCGAAGCGGGCCTGTGCGTCGGGCAGCGGCTGGTCCCTCACGTCGGTGAGCTCCGTGCCCGGCAGGCCCGCGCCGAAGCGCACCTTGAGCTGCTGGCCGATGAGCGCGTAGCGGGGCTCCCAGCCGATGGTGGTGAGCAGGTAGCGCGACGGGTCCGGCCGCGTCATGGGAATCCCGTCGCCCAGGAGCGCCGGGTCATGGGTGTCGCCGAGCAAATCGAACAGGGTCGACACCACGTCCACATGGCCGGTGACGGCGTCCACCTCACCCGGAGGGAGCCGCTCATCGAAGATGAGCATGGGCACGTGGAGCTGGTACGCCGTCACGTCGGTGGCGTGGCCGACGCGGCCGTACTCGCGGAACTCCTCGCCGTGGTCTCCGGTGAAGAGGGTGAGGGGGCGCGTGCCCCGGACGGCCTCGATGCGCGACAGCAGCGCCTCCACCTTGGTGTCCACCTCGTAGGCGGAGTTCCACGCGCGGGCCTTGAGGTGCTCGGCGGGGACGCGCGTCGTGGCGAGGCCTCCGGTGCCGTCCCAGGCGGGCGAGAAGACTTCGGAGCGGGGCGGGTAGTCGTAGTCGAAGTGCGTGCCGGCGAAGAACAGGAAGAGGAAGAGGGGCGTGTCCGGCGGGGCCGTCTCCACCACCGCGAGCGCGTCCTTCACCATGGCCTCGTCGCGCAGGTGGCTGCGGCCTTCGTAGTCGGTGCGCAGGCCGCCCTGCACGTCGCGGAAGACGGTGTCCTTCAGGCCCATCCAATCCACCGACGAGGCGGCGAAGAAGACCTGGTGGTAGCCGTTCTGCCGCAGCGCGGGGAAGAGCAGCGGCGTGCGCCCGGCGCCCACCACCGCGTCACGGCGCTGGGCCTCCAGCCCGAAGAAGAGGCTGAAGAGGGAGTAGTCCGTGGAGCTGGCCGCGCTGTGGTGGAGCAGGTAGCGCGTTCCACTTCCGGCCCGCCGCCACAGGTTGGGCATCACGTCCGGGCGGAAGAAGTCGTCGCGCAGGCTCTCCGCGAGGATGATGACGATGTCGGGCCGACGGGTGAAGCGCACGGCGGCCGGGTCGATGGTCGCCGCGGGGACGCCCGCCTCGGGGCTCACGCCCAGACGCAGCCCGGCGGCGGGCGTCTCACCGGTGAAGCGAGTCAGCAGCGAGTTCATCCGCACCGGCGCCTGGAGGGGCAGGGTGGTGGCCGCGTGCTGGACGGCGCCGCCGTGGGCGAAGATGAGGTACGCGCTCAGCAGCCGCTCGCCGGCGCAGAGCACCGTCAAGAGCAGCACCGCGGGAAGGACGCGGCGGGGGCCGTGGCGCCGCTGGAGGAAGCGGACGCCGGCCCACACGTCGAGCCCCAGCAGCGTCACCGCCCCCACCCCGACGAGGAGGACCTCGGTGGGCGACAGGCCCGTCTCCGCCAAAGCGCGGGGCTGGAGCGCCACCGCCAGCACCAGGCCATTGATGTGGAAGCCCAGCGAGGACAGCACGAGCGAGTCCACCCCGAGCAGCGCCACGCCCACCGCCACCACCACCGCCGTGCCCGTCACGTAGTGCCGGCCGAGCAGCACCAGCGGCAGCGCCACCACGAAGGCGAGCAGGCCGAGGAACAGCGCCTGGACGACGCCTCCCGCCAGCACCAGCGGACGCAGGGCCGGGGCCAGCCGCTCGGCGGCGGAGAGCAGGGAGCCGCCGAAGAAGCCGAGCGCGAGCAGTCCGTGCAGCACGCACCAGAAGAGGGCAGGGCCCAGGAACGGCCGGGCCGCTTCCAGCCGGCGGCGGAGCCCGGCCGTGGCGGGAGGGGCGTGAGGCAGTCGAGACATCGCGCTTCCTGCTAGCCCGCTCCCGGTGGATGTTCAAGATGTGACGAAAGCCCGGCCGCTCCTCCACCCAGGGGGCGTGACGCGGCCTTCTACCCGCCACCCGGTGCCGGTGCCACCCGTCCGTGGTACCGAGGCCCGGCAGCCTTCACGGCACAATCACCGTGTCCAGGCGGGGCTCTTCGCGGGGGGCTCCCGGCGCAGGGCGCCGCGGTGAGGGGAGGGGGCTGCGCGGTGCGCCCGCTTCGCGAGCGAAGCCCGTGTCGTCCGGGGGGCCCGGTGCCAGGATGGGTGCATGCCCCCGCGCAAGCTCGTCCGGCACCTCGTCTGGTTGGAGTCCTTCGCCGCCGCGGTGGAGGCCGGCAGCATCGAGGCCGCCGCCGAGCACCTGGGCGTGGCGCGCTCGGTGGTGAGCGAGCACATCCGCGCCCTGGAGGTGGCCCTGGCGGAAGGCGCCTCTCTATTGGAGCGGGGCCCCGGCCGCCGCCTGCAGCTGACCGCCCGGGGCGAGCGCCTCTTCGCGGGTACGCAGACGCCGCTGCACCAGTTGGACATGAAGCGGCTGAGAGACCTGGCCAGCGCCGAGCCGGTGGTCCGCCTGGGCCTCAACCCCACCCTGTCCCTGTCCCTGCTGGGCCAGGTGGCTCGGGGGGCCGCCGCCCAGGGCCTCAAGCTGGTGCTGAGCTTCGGTGGCCCCCATGAGCTCACCCGCCAGGTCCAGACGCGGCAGCTCGACCTCGCCCTGGACTTCACGCCCCTGCCTCCCCACGAGGGCGTGGAGTCCGAGTCCCTGCTGCGCATGCCCTTCGTCGTGCTGGCCGGGCCCGACAACGCCCTGGTCCGCGACGCCGCCTCCCGCCGGGCGCTCCACGTGAAGGAGCTGGAGGGCCAGCCCTTCGTCGACTGGCTGAGGGACGACCCGTACGGCGGCGCCAACAGCGCGCGCTTCGCCGCCCACGGGGTGACGGTGGTGGAGGTGGCCCGCGCGGAGAGCTTCCTCCTCATCTACGAGCTGCTGCGCGCCTTCAACGCCTGCGCCATCGCCCCGGACCTGCGCCTGATGCACCCGTTTCCGCCCGACATCCGCGCCTGGCCCCTCCGGGAGGAGGAGCCTCAGGCCGTGGAGGTCGTGGCCCTCTGGCCCTCCGGCTCCCTCAGCCCCGGGGCCCGCACCCTCCTGGATGGGGTGCGCGACATCCACTCGCCCCGTCGGTAAATCGACGAAGACGTCGGATTCTGTCGGATTTCCGTTTGGCCCAAGAAGGGATATCGTTAGACGGTAGAAGATTACGCCAGGAGTGCACAAGGATGACAGCCACGGAACGGACGATTGCGCGCCTTCCCGCCCATCTGCGGCGGTACGTCGTCAGCCAGGACTACGCCTCCTACACGGCCCGGGACCAGGCGGTGTGGCGCAACATCCTGGGCAAGCTCCGGGGCCACCTGGCGGACAAGGCCCACCCCGTCTACCTGGAGGGCCTGGAGGCGACGGGCATTGGCGCCGACTGCATCCCCAGCCTGGATGAGATGAACGAGAAGCTCGCCCGCATGGGCTGGGCCTGCGTGGGCGTGCGCGGCTTCATCCCGCCCGCGGTCTTCACGGAGCTGCAGTCGCTGGGCGTGCTGGCCATCGCCGCGGACATCCGCACGCACGAGCACATCGAGTACACGCCCGCGCCGGACATCGTCCACGAGAGCGCGGGCCACGCCCCCATCATCGCCAACCGTCGCTATGCGGAGTACCTCAAGGCGTGCGGGCTGGTGGGCTTCAAGGCCATTGCCAGCGTGGAGGACCAGGCGGCCTTCGAGGCCATCCGCAACCTGTCCGTGGTGAAGGAGGACCCGGAGGCCAGCGAGGAGGAGGTGGCCCACGCCCAGGCGCGGCTGGAGGCGGCCAGCGCCAGCCGCCGCTACGTCAGCGAGAGCACCCGCGCCACCCGGCTGTACTGGTGGACGGCGGAGTACGGCCTCGTCGGTGACATGGAGCGCCCGCGCATCTACGGCGCCGGCCTGCTGTCCAGCATCGGCGAAGCCCACCACTGCCTCACCCCGAAGGTGACGAAGCTGCCGCTGAGCGTGGCCTGCGCGGACACGGACTTCGACATCACCCGCATGCAGCCGCAGCTCTTCGTGGCGCGGGACTTCGAGCACCTCTTCGAGGTGGTGCGCGAGTTCGAGTCCACGCTGGCGTGGAAGCGCGGTGGGGACTACGGCCTGGAGGAGGCGCTGCGCGCCCGCACCGTCAACCACCTGGTGCTCGCGGACGGCCGCGAGGTGACGGGCCGGGTGGTGGGCATGGTGGCCGCGCCGAAGCCGGTGGCAGCGGGCCTGTCCACCGCGCTCGTCAGGCTGGAGGGCCCCATCCTCGCCTCGCGCGGAGGCAAGGCCGTGGACAGCAAGCCGTGGAACGGCCCGGCCCTGGTCGCCTTTGGCGCGGGCCGGCTGCCGGAGCGCGGGACGTTCAAGCTGTCCATGGACAGCGGCCTGGAGCTGGAGGGCTTCGCCACGGACGGCGGCGAGGTGCTGGTGCTGCGCGGCCGGCTGGCGGGCCGCGAGCTGGAGCTGCCCGCGGTGGCCCGGCTCTTCATCACCTCCCACCTGCCCTCGGTGGCGGGCGGGCCGGCGGACCCGGAGGCGTGGGACCACTGGTTCGGCGAGCTCAGCGCCTTCTCGGCAGGGGATGGCGAGGCCAAGGCGCGCGCGCGCAAGGCGCATGCGCTGCACCCGTCGCTCGCGGCCCTCTACCGCGAGGTGCGGCAGATGCGCGAGTCGCGCACCGTGAAGCCCGAGCGGCTGGCGCAGATTGCCGCCGCCGCCACCGACTTCCCCGATGACTGGCTGCTGCGCACCGAGGTGGAGGAGCTCCGAGCCCCTCGCGCCTGAAGTCCGAACCGACCTTGCGTCCCACCGACGCCCTCTGCTCCTCGTGAGCGGAGGGCGTTGTCGTTTGGGGCTGAAGGCCCCACGGCGCTGGCCGGGCGGCGGACCTCGACGTTTCGTGGAACCCCGCGCCCCAAAGGTCGGGCAGGGCACACTGGCCCGCAAACGCGCCACGGGCCCGGCCACGCGGTTTCCCGCGCGGTCAGGCCCGAGGTGTGACGTCAGCTCCCGCGAGGGAGCGGTGACTCACTTCTCCTTGGAGGCGATCTTGCGCAGCGCCTTCTGGTCGCGCACGCAGAGGATGCGGCCGACGTTGCCCAGCACGCCCTCGCGCTTCATCTCGTTGATGAGCGTGGACACGAAGGAGCGCGAGGCGCCGACGAGGTCCGCGAGGTCCTGCTGCGTAATCCCGCGCAGGTCCGTCTCACCGCCGTGCGGGCAGCGCTCGCCGTGCGCCTCGACCAGGGTGAGCAGGGTGTCCGCCAGGCGGGCCGGAACCTCCTTGAACGTCAGGCCCAGCACGCGCTTGCGCAGCGAGCGGACGCGCTCGGCGTAGGCGCGGACCACGTCCACCGCCAGGGCCGGACGGGCCTCCAGCTGGGCGCGGAAGTCACGGCCCTCGATGCTCCACACCTCGGCCTCACCGGCGGCGACGGCCATCTCCTCGATGGGCGTGCCCTCGGGGCGGAACAGCTCGCCGAACAGGTCACCGGGGCGGAGGATGGACACCACCGAGCGGGTGCTGTTCTTGCCAATGCGCATCAGGCGCACGCGGCCGGACTTGAGCAGGTACACGCGGTCCGTGCTGTCACCGGGGCGGTAGATGGTCGAGTTGTGCGGGAAGGACTCGACCTTGAAGTACCCCTTGAAGTCGATGGCCTCCTGGCCGGGGATGAGCTTGTTGGCGGTGACCATCATCCCGGAGGAGGTCGTCTGCAGCGGCGCCACGACGTTGGAACCGATAGGGCCGAGGGGGCGATTGAAACCGTGCATGGGATTCACTCCGTGGAAGGAAGGAAGAGGAAGACTGGCCGCTTGCCTCAGCGGCGGACGGGGGTTTCCTTTTCCAAGTTACGTGCCAACGGGGAATGAAGTGCCACCGGGGGAACACATTCAGTAATGCCGGGTACTTAGCGCTACAGCCCCGCATCACCCGGGTTCCTGTGTCCGAAACCTGAAACAGAACGTTCAAACAGTATGATCAAGCTGAACGAAACGTTCAATCCGGGCGACCCTTTGTCGCGCCTGTGACAATGTTCAGGAAGCGTCCTTCACGGGGAAGGTGTGCACCTGAGGGCCCTGTCCCTGTGCAAGAGCGTACTTCTGGAGCTTGCGCTCCAGGGTGGGGCGGCTGATTCCAAGAATCTGGCAGGTGCGACCCTTGTGCCCCTTGGTGACGGCCATCGCACGGGCGATCAGCTGCCGCTCGGCCTCTTCCAGGGTGGGGATGAGGCTGGGGTCGTCCACGGCGGGGGCGGCGAACATGGCCCCGGCGGGGGCCGGGCGGCCGGCGTCGGGGTGGGGCGCGGCCTCCAGGGCGGGCAAGTCGTCACCGCGCAGCACGTCGCCCGGGGCGAGCACCACGGCGCGGGTGAGCACGTTCTCCAATTCGCGCACGTTGCCGCGCCAGGGCAGGCGGGTGAGCCGCTCCATGACCTCCATGGGGACGCGGGTGACGCGCTTGTGCACCTTCTCGTTGATGCGCTCGAGCAGGTGCTTCACCAAAAGGGGGATGTCCTCGCGCCGCTCGCGCAGCGGGGGGATGAGGAGCGTAATCACCTTGAGGCGCTGGTAGAGGTCCTCGCGGAAGCGGCCCGCGGCCACCTCCTCGGCGAGGTTTCGGTGGGTGGCGGCGATGACGCGCGCGCGCAGCTTGATGCGCTTGACGCCGCCCACGCGCTCGAACTCGCGCTCCTGGAGGACGCGCAGCAGCTTCGCCTGGAGCATCAGCGACATGTCGCCAATCTCGTCCAGGAACACGGTGCCTTCCTCGGCCACCTCGAACTTGCCCAGCTTGCCGGAGGAGGCGCCGGTGAAGGCGCCCTTCTCGTGGCCGAACAGCTCGCTCTCCAGCAGCGTGTCCACAATCGCCGAGCAGTTGATGCCGATGAAGGGCCGGGCCTCGTCGTAGGAGTAGTTGTGGATGACGCGGGCGATGAGCTCCTTGCCGGTGCCGCTCTCGCCGGTAATCAGCACGGTGGCGGCGCTGCCCGTGACCTTGCCAATCTCCTTCACCAGCTGCTGCATGGAGCCGCTGGTGCCGACGATGTCACCCAGGCGGGCGGCGGCATTCTCGCGGTTGACCTCGTCCGCGCGGCGCGACAGCTGGCGGTACTCCAGCGCGCGCTGCACCACCAGGTCCAGGGCGGCCGGGTCCGGGAAGGGCTTGTGGATGTAGTCGAACGCTCCGGCCTTCATGGCCCGGATGGTCGTCTCCATGTCGTGGTAGGCGGTGACGAGGATGATGCGCGCGTCCCCGCACAGCCCCTTCATCTCCTCGATGATTTCCAGGCCCGTGCGGTCCGGGAGCATCATGTCGAGGATGACCACGCTGGGCATGGCCTCCTGGGCAGCGCGCAGCCCCGCGGCCGCGCTGGTGGCCGTGGCCACCTGGTAGCGCGGCTGGCCGTCCTGCTCGATCTCCTCGAAGTGCATCTTCAGCGTTTCGAGGAGCGAGACGTCGTCGTCGACGATGAGAAGGGTCTCCATGGCGTCGTCTCAGGTCGCGAACGTCAGCGTGAAGACCATGCCCGGCTCGGCGCTGCCCTCGGCAGTCAAATCACCGCCCTGGCCCATCATCACCCGGCGCAGGGCGGCGAGCGACAGGCCCGCCCCCCGGGCCAGCCGGGAGCCGAAGGGCTCGAAGAGGGTGCCGCGCTCCTCGGGGGGCAGGGCGGCGGCGGGGTCCTTGAGCACCATGAGCACCTGGCCCGTGCCGCCCCGGCGCAGGGCGACCTCCACGGGGCTGTCCTCGGGCTGGCCCATGGCGACGTTGAGGAGCACCTGCGCCAGCACGGGGCGCAGCCGGTTGGGGTCCACCCTCACGCGTGGCAGGTCCGCCTCCTCGTCCACGCGCACCTCGATGCGGCGCTCGGCCAGCTCGGGGGCCACCATGCCTGTGGCTTCCTGTAGCACCGAGCGCAGCGGGTGCGCGTCCATGTTGGGGGTGGTGTCCCGCCCGTACTCGGACAGCAGCCACAGCATCCGCTCCATGGTGCGGATTTCGCGGTTGGCGATGGTGAGCCGCCGCTTGTCGCGGTCCGTCAGGCCGGTGTTCCGCGCCAGCGTCTGCACCGCCATCTTCACGGAGGACAGCGGGTTGCGAATCTCGTGGCTGAGCGAGGAGGACAGGCGGGAGATCTGCACCGGCGGCGCGTCCTCCAGCACGGTGTTCAAGTCGAGCACGCCGGCGCAGGCCTCGCCCGCGTCCAGGCCCAGCGTCAGGCGCAGGTGCACGGGGTCCTCGCCGCCCAGGTGCGCGGAGACGAACTCCACGGCACGGCGGTCTTCACGGGCGCGGGCGTCCAGCTCTCGCGCGCGCTCGGCCGTCACGCCGAGCACCGCATGGAGCGGACGCTCCAGCAGCTCCGAGGTGGGGCGGCGCAACACGGTGGCGGTATCGCCCTCGACACGGGTCACCCGCAGGCTTGGAGACCAGGCGAGCAATACAGCTTGCAGGAGGTGGGCGTTCATTTGATGGGCCTGAAACATACCGAGTAAGGTTGCGCGCTGTCCCCATGTCCATCACGACACGTCTTCCGAAGAACCTTGTAGCGGCCCTCCTCTTCCTGTCGGGCGCCACGGCGCTGGTCTACGAGCTGGTGTGGTCCAAGTACCTCGGGAACGTCCTCGGGAACAGCGGACAGGCGCATGCGGTGGTGCTCGCCACCTTCATGGGGGGCCTGGCGCTCGGCGCATCTGTCTTTGGGCGGACAGCCGACCGGGTGAAGAACCCCCTGGCCCTCTACGGGCTCCTGGAGCTGGGCGTGGGCCTGTACGCCCTGGCCTTTCCCTATGTCCTGGACGCGCTGAGCGCGCTCTGGCTGGTGCTGGCGCCCGCCGTCCCGGACGGCTTCCGGGTGGCCCCCCGGCTGCTGGTGGCCTCGCTGTCCCTGGTGGTGCCCACCCTGCTGATGGGCGGCACGCTGCCGGCGCTGGTGCGGCACTTCGCCTCCAGCCTGGCGGGCGTGCAGCGCGAG
>JBKGHK010000339.1:0-10523 GCA_046520375.1 Pyxidicoccus sp. 3LFB2 | reverse complement strand
CATCGCCGAGGCGCCGCGCCTGGCGCATGGCGCGTGAGGCCCGCGCGGCATCAGCGCAGCTGGCGGCTCGCCGCAGGCTGAGCGGCCGGGCAGGGGTGCGGAAACGATGAATGCCGGGCGCCGCCGGTTTATACCGGCGTCCGTCATGGCCTACCCCGTCCACAGACCCCGCCGCCTCCGCCGTAACCCCGTCCTGCGCGACATGGTGCGCGAGACGCGCCTCGAGCCGGGGGACTTCATCTACCCGCTCTTCGTCGTGGAAGGCCGGGACGTGCGCCGTCCCATCGGCTCCATGCCGGGCGTCTTCAACCTGTCCGTGGAGCACGCCGTCGCCGAGGCCCGGCACGCGAAGTCCCTGGGCATCCCCTCCGTCCTCCTGTTCGGAATCCCGAACCACAAGGACGCGCGCGGCACCCAGGCGTACGCGCAGGACGGCATCGTCCAGCGCGCCATCCGGGAGATCAAGTCAGCCGACCCGGAGATCCAGGTCATCGCCGACGTGTGCCTCTGCGAGTACACGGACCATGGCCACTGCGGCGTGCTGGAGGAGGGCCACGTCGTCAACGACGCCACCCTGCCGCTCTTGGCGCAGATGGCCGTCACCTGCGCGCAGGCCGGCGCGGACATCATCGCCCCCTCGGACATGATGGACGGGCGCGTGGCCGCCATCCGCCGCTCGCTGGACGAGGTGCGCCTCACCGAGGTGCCCATCCTCTCGTACGCGGCGAAGTACGCCTCCGGCTTCTATGGCCCCTTCCGCGAGGCGGCCCAGAGCGCGCCCAAGTCCGGCGACCGCCGCGGCTACCAGATGGACCCCGGCAACGTGCGCGAGGCCCTGAAGGAAGTCGCGCTGGACGTGGAGGAGGGCGCGGACATGATCATGGTGAAGCCCGCCCTGGCCTACCTGGACATCATCCGCGCCGTGCGCGAGCGCTTCGAGCTGCCGGTGGTCAGCTACAACGTGTCCGGCGAGTACTCCATGCTCAAGGCCGCCGGCCAGGCCGGCTGGATTGACTACGAGCGGGTGATGCTGGAGACGCTCACCTCCATCAAGCGCGCCGGCTCGGACCTCATCATCACCTACCACGCCCTCGAAGCCGCGAAGCTCCTGTAGCCAACAGCCGGATGCACGTCGCGCGGGTTGCTGCTTGATCCGCGCGCCGCATTGCGTCCAAATGAACCGCGCAAGATGCCCACCAAGAAGAAGCGGCCCGCACGCAAGTCGGAGAAGCCCCCGCCCCAACGCAGGCGCCGGGCCGGCCAGCGCCCCGGGAGCGGACGCTCCCCGGTGGTCCGTGTGCCGGGGCCGTTGCAGTACAAAGTGGTGGAGCTGTCCACGGTGGATGAAGGCACCCTGGAGCGCGCCCTCAACGAGTGGACGGGGAAGGGCTGGAACCTGGACGGCGTGCAGTTCGCCATGCGCGAGGCCTCCAAGCGGCCGGCCATGGCCTTCGTCTTCTTCACCCGCGAGGGCGCCCCGGCCGCGCATGACGAGGGCGCCGCGCGCGAGCGCCTCCTGCGCATGTCGGACACGGGCAGCCCCACCGCGGCGCTCGCCGCAGGAAGGGCGCAGGAGCAGGCCGAGTGGGCCGCTCCGCTGCTGCACCCGCTGAGCGCCCATGAGCGTCTGGCCCGCCTGGCGGGCATGGACGAGCCCGAGCCGCCCGAGGAGGGCCTCACCTTGGAGCCCGAGGAGTGAGCCCCGAGCGTGGACCTGTCTTCATGACGGACAGCCGGGGGGGCAGCCGGGTGCTTCGCATCGTCGTGGACGACGAGGCGCAGTCCGGCTCGCCGTACCCCAAGGCCTCGCTCTTTTTGCGCGTGGGCGCCCGCCTCGTCGACGTGGCGGTGGCCTGGGGCCTGTACGTGGTGTGCGGCGCGGCGGGCGCGGTGGTGGCGCTGCTGTTCCTGCTGCTGGCCGACGGGATGATTCAGGGCCAGAGCGTGGGCAAGCGCATCTTCGGCGTGAAGGTGATGCACCTGCCCACGCGCTCGGCGGCGCGGCACCGGGACAGCACGCTTCGCAACGCGCCGCTCGCGCTCATCGTGCTGCTGGGGATGATGCCCGCGCCGCTGGGCGCGGTGGCGGCGGTGGCGGGGCTGTTCGTCATCGGCGGGGTGGAGGCGTGGCGCGTGGTGAGGGATCCGCTCGGCTGGCGGCTTGGCGATACCTGGGCGCAGACGCAGGTGGTGGACGGGAAGGTTGTCGCGGGCGCAACCGTTGCAGCCCGCACGCCGGTGGCTCATCAGCGAGCTCCGGGGCGAATCATGTCCGCGGCGAAGGTTCGTCGGGGACGCTTGCTGAAGAAGCGAAAGGGGCAATCGTGCGCATCGCGCTGACCCACAACCTCAGGCTGTCCGATTCGGAAGAAGAAGCGGAGTTCGACACCCAGGAGACGGTCAACGCACTGGCCGCGGCCATTGAGCGGCTCGGCCACCGGCTGGAGCGCTTCGAGGTCAGCGGTCCCGCCTCGCGCACCGTGGCGCGGCTGGAGGCGTACAGCCCGGACCTCATCTTCAACACCGCCGAGGGGCGCCGAGGCCGCTTCCGCGAGGCCTTCTACCCGGCCCTCTTCGACGAGCTGGGCTTCCCGTACACGGGCTCGGACGCGTACGCGCTGGCGGTGACGCTGGACAAGCAGCTCACCAAGCTCGTCCTCACCAAGCAGGGCATCCGCACCCCGGGCTGGCAGTACGTGGAGAAGCTCAGCGAGCTGACCGCGGAGAACCTGCGCTTCCCCGTCATCGTGAAGCCCAACTTCGAGGGCTCGTCGAAGGGCATCACCCAGGACTCCATCGCGGAGACGCTGGACGAGGTGCGCACCAAGGTGGCCGCCGCGCTGGAGAAGTACCCCGCCGGCGTGCTGGTGGAGGAGTTCATCACCGGCAGGGACCTCACCGTGCCCTTCCTGGCGGCGGTGGACAACGACTACGACGGCGTGCTCACGCCGGTGGAGTACGTCGTCGACCCGGCCATCACCGCGGGCCGCAAGTACGCCATCTACGACTACGAGCTGAAGACGAAGAAGGAGAACGCCGTCACCGTGCGGGCTCCGGCGCAGATTCCGGCCCGCACCGCCGAGGACGTCCGGAAGATGGCGCAGAAGATCTTCCAGGCGCTGGACTGCCGGGATCTGGGCCGCATCGACTTCCGCCTGAGCGACGCGGGCGTGCCGTACTTCCTGGAGATCAACGCGCTGCCCAGCCTGGAGCCGGGCGCGGGCATCTACTCCTCCGCGGAGCTGGACGGGCTGCACTTCGACGGCGTCATCAACTCCATCATCCAGAGCGCGGCCAAGCGCTACAAGATCAAGGACGGCAAGCGTCAGGGCAAGCCGGCACGCAAGACGGGCCCGCTGCGCGTGGGCTTCACCTACAACGTCAAGCGCGTGAAGCCCATGGCCACCTCCGAGTCGGTGGAGGACAGCGAGGCCGAGTACGACTCGCCCAACACGCTGCAGGCCATCCGCGAGGCGATTGCGTCCTGGGGCCATGAGGTCATCGACCTGGAGGCCACCGCGGAGCTGCCCACGGTGCTGTCCAGCACGCCGCTCGACCTCGTCTTCAACATCGCCGAGGGCTTCAAGGGCCGCAACCGCGAGAGCCAGGTGCCGGCCATGCTGGAGCTGCTGGACATCCCGTACACGGGCTCGGACCCGGCGACGCTGTCCATCGCGCTCGACAAGGCGCTGGCGAAGAAGATTGTCCGCCAGGCCGGCATCCTCACGCCCAACTTCCAGCTGATGGTGACGGGCAAGGAGCGCCTCAACAAGGAGTTCACCACCTTCCCGCTCATCGTGAAGCCGGTGGCGGAGGGCAGCTCCAAGGGCGTCATCTCCAAGAGCGTCTGCTACAGCGAGGCGGAGCTGCGCGAGGTGGTGCGCGAAATCGCCGGCAAGTACCAGCAGCCCGCGCTCATCGAGGAGTACATCGGCGGGCGGGAGTTCACCGTGGGCCTCCTGGGCGAGCGCCGCCCGCGCGTGCTGCCGCCGATGGAGATCGTCTTCCTCGACAAGGCGGAGAAGAACCCCGTCTACAGCTTCCAGCACAAGCTCGACTGGACGGACCGCATCCGCTACGACGCGCCCGCGAAGATTGAACCCGCGCTGCTGGAGAAGCTGCGCACGGCGGCGCGCAACTCGTTCATGGCGCTGGGGTGCCGCGACGTGGCGCGCATCGACTTCCGCATGGACGACAAGGGCCGCATCTACTTCATCGAGTGCAACCCGCTGCCCGGCCTGACGCCGGGCTGGAGCGACCTGGTCCTCATCGCCCAGGGCGCGGGCATGGACTACCGGGGGCTCATCGGCGAAATCATGGCCCCCGCCATCCGCCGCTACAAGGAGCGCGAGGCGCGCCGCGCGGCCACCGAGCACCCCTCGGCGGTGCTGCGCAAGGGCCTGCCTCCGGAAGAGCAGGGCGCCGCGGCCCCCGCGCCGTCCACCACCGCTCCGGCGGCGGGCGGCAACGGTGGAACTTCTGGCAACGGAAGCGGCGAGCCGCCTCCGCGCATCGAAGCCAAGGCCTGACACCGGGCCGCCCCGTCGCGGTGCCCGGATGCAGGGCGGAGCTCGCCCGGGCCCGGTCCTTCCTCGGGAGGCCGGGCTGCTGCCCCGTCCCGTGCCTGCCTTCCTGGCGGCCGGGACGGTGCTTCGTCCCGTGCCTGCCTCCCCGGCCACCGGGACGGGGCTTCGTCTTTTCATCCGCCGGGCCGTCGGCCAGCACCGCCCTGACGGGGCCTGCGCGGAGTGATTGACGGTGGGAGTGGGTCGGATAGGGTCCGCCACCTATGGTGCACATCCCCGAGGAAACCGGGCCCCGCGTCCGAGCGCGAGAGCTGGGCCTGCCGCTGGGGCGCTTCAAGCCCGGGAAGTTCAACGCCATCACCGACGTCGAGGGCGTGCTGGTCGGCCACAGCACCATCATCAAGGGCGAAGGCCCGCTGCGGCCCGGCCATGGCCCGGTGCGCACCGGCGTCACGGCCATCATGCCCAACCAGGGCAACATCTTCATGGAGCGCATGAATGGCGGCGGCTTCGTGCTCAACGGCGCGGGCGAGGTCTCCGGCATGACGCAGCTGATGGAGTGGGGGCTCATCGAGACGCCCATCCTCCTCACCAACACCATGGCGGTGGGCGCGGTGTCCGACGGCGTGGCGCGCCACCTGGTGGAGCGCTACCCCGGCATCGGCGACGAGCACGACGTCATCATCCCCGTGGTGGGCGAGTGCGACGACTCATGGCTCAACGACATCTCCGGCCGCCATGTGCGCGAGGAGCATGTGCGCGAGGCCATCGCCAATGCGGCCACCGGGCCAGTGGCCGAGGGCAACGTGGGCGGCGGCACCGGCATGGTGACGTGCGACTTCAAGGGCGGCATCGGCACCTCGTCCCGGAAGCTGCCCGAGGTGCTGGGCGGCTACACCCTGGGCGTGCTGGTGATGTCCAACTTCGGGAAGATGCACAACCTGCGGGTGGGCGGCCTGCCGGTGGGCGAGGTGCTGGCCGAGAAGTTCAAGGGCACCCCCAAGCGCGGCCACACCTACGGCTCCATCATCGCCGTGGTGGCCACGGACGCGCCGCTGCTCAGCCATCAGATCAACCGCCTCTGCAAGCGCGTGGCGCTGGGCATTGGCCGGGTGGGCAGCTACGCGGCCCATGGCTCGGGGGAGATTGTCGTCGGCTTCTCCACCGCCAACATCATCCCCAGGCGCACGCAGAAGATGGTCTACAAGCTGAAGATCCTCCTGGATCAGCGGCTGGACCCCCTCTACGAGGCCGTCATGGAGGCCACCGAGGAGGCCATCCTCAACGCCATGTGCATGGCCACCTCCATGACAGGGGTGAACGGCAACCACAGCCCGGCGCTGCCCCTGGACGAGGTCCGGCGCGCCCTGGACGCCTTCAAGCCCGTCTTCGCCTCGGTGAAGAAGCGGCCCCAGCAGAGCAGCGCCCCCGCGTCCCGCGAGCGGCCGAGCGACGAGGACCGGGAGGGGGAGGTGACGGTGTCCACTGCCAGACCTACCCAGGTCCGGGGGGCGGAAGGCATCCCGTACCCCACCCGGCCCGCCCCGGATGACCCCCAGGAGGCCCCCCCTGAGGGTTCCTCTTCCGGAAGTCCATCCGGTTCTGATACGTAAGCCCCTCTTTTTTCACGTCTCCATCCCGGAGCGCAGGAGTCAACGATGGCCCGCAGCAAGAGCAAGCACCGCCGCGTGCAGATGAAGATCAAGCAGGCCTGGAAGAAGCGGGCGAAGAAGAACAAGGCCGAGGCCAAGGCGGCCGAGGCGAAGAAGAAGTAGTTCCGTCCCGTCCTCGAGCGGCCCGCTGCGTCACTGCCGGGTCGCCGAGAACGGGCTGACGATGTTGCAGCGCTGGGGCCCGTTAGGCCCCGCGCGCGTGAAGTTGCCGCTGTAGTTCCCCGCCAGCCGTGCCGTCCCGCCATCCTGGGCGGGCGCCGTGTAGAGGCCGGCCAGGCTCAGCGTCCGCGTGACACCCCCATCCGGGGAGGCCGCGGCATTGCCCGACAGGTTGAACGAGCCCTGGCCGGAGACGGTGCCCCGCAGGGACACCCCCTGGAGCGTGCCGGTGAGCGCGTCGCCCGATCGGCTGATGTCCAGGGGCTGGCCCCGGGGCAGGTCCACCGCCAGCGGGCCACAGTCGCTGGGGACGCCCGCGTCCGCGAAGTCCAGCGGGTAGCGGCCCTCCAGGGCCGGACAGTCCGTGCACCGGGGGAGCTCATCCCCGCACCCGGAGGTGGCGAGACTGAGGCCTACCGTGAGTACCGCGGCGCCCAGGGGCGCGAAACGTTTAGAAGTCATGATTGATCCTCGGCTGGGGGTGAACCCGGACTTCCCGGTGGGAAGCAGGGTTCCTAGTTTGGGGTGGGCGGAGTGGTCGGTGGGCTCGCGGGGCGGGTGGGGTGGGGCGGTGGGTGACTCTCGGCGGTGGTCGAACTTCGTTTTCGCGGGGCTTTTTGCCGTCGCGTTGATTCTTTTCTCCAGGATTCTGCTGCCGTTCCTCATGCCGGTGCTGTTGGGCGGCTTCCTGGTGGTGCTGTTCATGCCGGTCCAGGACTACCTGGGCCAGAAGCTGCGGGGCCGCAAGTCCCTCGCGGCCGGGCTGTCCACCCTCACGGTGTTCCTCCTCATCCTGGTGCCGCTGGCGCTGGTGGGGTGGATGGTGGCGCGGGAGCTGCTCCAGTTCGTGGGCCAGGCGCAGGACCTGCTGGAGCAGGTGGACCTGCGTCACCAGTTCGCCTCCAGCCTGCCCCGGGGGCTGAGCCGCTACATCCGGTTCGACCCCGAGAGCGCGGAGACGGAGCGGGTGCTGATGACGGCCGTCACGGGCGGCGCGGCGCTGCTCAAGGACGTGGTCAGCGCGGGCGCCGAGCTGGTCATCAACATCTTCCTGATGACCGTGGCCATGTACTACTTCTTCCTCGATGGCCGCCGCCTGGTGGCCGAGGTGATGCGGCTCATCCCGTTGGATCGCCGCTACTTCGAGGCCTTCTCGCGTGAGTTCACGGACGTCGCCTACGCGATTGTCTACGGCAACACGGTGACGGCCCTCATCCAGGGCGCGGTGGGCTTCGCGGGGCTGCTCATCGCCGGGGTGCCGCACGCGGGAGTGTGGGGCGCGGCCATGGTGCTGGTGGCGCTGGTGCCGGTGGGCGGCACGGCGCTGGTGTGGGGCCCCATCGGTGTGGTGCTCATCGCCGCGAACCGGGTGACGGAGGGCGTGTTCCTCCTGTCCTGGGGCACCTTCCTGGTGAGCAGCATCGACAACGTCATCCGCCCGAAGCTGTGCGGCTCGCGCATGGCGCTGCACCCGCTGCTCGTCTTCCTGTCCATGTTCGGCGGGCTGGCGGTGTTCGGGATGATGGGCCTGCTGGTGGGGCCGCTCATCGCCTCCATCTTCATGGCCATGGTGCGCATCTACCGGCGTGACTTCCTCGGCATCGGCCGCGCGGAGCACCTGGCGGCGGCGCAGGCCCAGGCGCAGGCCCAGGCCGAGGCGGCCATGGCGGCCGAGTCCTCGCCGATGTCCGTGGGCGGCGCGTCCCTGGTCACTCCGGCGACGATGAACGCCTGAGCTCCGAGCTCCGAGCCTCGGGCTCGCGGCCCCGGGCCGCGAGCCTGGACTTCGCCTGCGGGGTGGGTGAACCTCCCCCGGGAATGACGAACATCGGACACGCGACGGTCCGCTGGGGCATGTCGCTCGCCCTGGCGGTGGTGCTGGCCTCCCCCTCGGCGCACGCCGCCGACGGGGTGGAGCAGAAGCAGGCCCCGCCCCCGTCCGCGCTGGAGGTGGTGCTGGACACGGGCTCCGGCGGCACGGTGGGCGACGAGCTGCGCCCGCCGCTGGCGCGGCTCTTCGTGGGCGGCACGACGACGTGGCGCCAGTACTGCGCACGGCCCGGGGTGAAGTCCTGCGGCGAGTTCGATCAGCGGCCCGAGGAGGATCAGCTCGGAGACCGGGTGGACTACTCGTCGACGGTGCCGTACCTGGGCTTCTCCGCGGAGCTGGAGCTGCTGCCGCTGGCGCGCAGTCCGTCCGCGGCGCGGGGGCTCGGGGTGCTGCTGGGCTACCGGCGCGGGTACGCGTCCACGGACGTGACGCTGCTGGGCGAGCGGGGCAGTCGGTGACGCGCGAGGTGACGGCGACGGACTCGGTCATCACCGCTCAGGCGCTGTACCGCTACTTCTTCCCCCTGGGCGAGGCAAAGCAGCTGCTGGGCTACGCGGGGCTGAGGGCCGGCCTGCTGACCCGCGCCTTCGACGTGGACGAGTCCGCCCAGAGCCCGCTCCGGGGGACGCACCGGCTGTTCCCGGCGGTGGGCCTGGAGGTCTCCGTGCCGCTGCTGCGCGCGGTGCGCCTGGAGGGCGCGGGCCAGGTCTTCATCGGCTCGAAGCCGGGGCAGGGCTCCGACGACGTGGAGGTCAGCGAGTTCGGCACGTCGGTGTCCAGCTTCGGCTGGGAGGCGGAGCTGGGCGTGGCGGGCGAGCTGTGGGGACCGTTCGGCTACTCCGTGCGCTTCCGCCTGTCGCGCTACCAGGACACCTTCTCCGGCCGGGGCACCCGGACGGGCTGGGAGAATGGCGGCGTGGCGGCGGAGACGTACTCCAGCCTCCAGTGGGGCCTCACCGCCGCGTACTGAGCCTGTCGCGCGGACTTGAAAAACGGGCAAGCAGTTAATTCAGGTTATCCTGTCAATCAGGAAATCGTGTAGGACTCTGCCCTGAAAGGGAGGGGTCCCCATGGTTTCACTGTTCCGCCGTGCTCGTGGTGCGCTGGGCCTCGCAGTGGTTCCCGTCGCGTTGATGCTGTCCGCGTGCGGGCCGGAATCGTTCGAAGACGACGCCCTGGGCACGTCAGAGTCGGCGCTGGCGGGGCCTGGCTCGACGGCGTTCCGGGCCGCGCTCGCGAAGCGGTGGGCGCCCATCCACTACCAGGACGTGGACGTGACGGGCTCGCACGGACTCAGCGGCCGGGGCGACTACCTCACGCGGGTGGACTTCGACGGGGACTGGAGCGGGACGAACAACTGGGAGAACACCGCGTCGCGGCCGCTCACCGCGCACGCCTACCACTCGCTGGTGGAGACGAGCACGCACTGGTACCTCGTCTACACGTTCTTCCACCCGCGCGACTGGTCCGACAACATCTTCGACTCGGAGCATGAGAACGACGCCGAGGGCGTGTTGCTCGTCGTGGAGCGCAACGGCACCGAGTACGGCGCGCTCGTCGGCGCGGTGACGGTGGCGCACAAGGACTTCTTCTCCTTCGTGCCGGATGGCAGCCCGCTCGGCTCGGGGGTGGAGTCGCTCGACGGCAAGCTGTCGCTCGCGTCCTTCGAGGGCGTGCTGCACCCCATCACCGCGCAGGAGGCCAAGGGCCACGGGCTCAAGGCCTGGCCGGCGTATGACATCGTCGGGGACGGGGTGAAGTACTACCCCTCGCTGACCACGGCGGAGGAGCCGTCGTCGGCCTCGGACTCGGATGTGCGCTACAAGCTCATCGACATCTACGGCTCCGAGGGCCTGTGGACGCGCCGGGGCCTGAGCACGCTGTTCGCGTCCGAGGGCACCTTCCGGGGTGACACGAGCGGCGGCTGCGGCCATGTGGCGGGGCAGTGCGGGACGAACTCGGCGAACACGTCCTGGGGCTGGGATGACCAGAACGACGGACCGATTCTTCGCGGCGAATTGGGCAACGACCCGGCGAAGCTCGCGGCGTACTACTTCAGCCCGTCCTCCCGGTTCTCGACGACGTACACCTTCAATCCGTTCAAGGGCATTGGAGATCCGAACCTGCCCTGAGCCAAGGGGCTCGGCCTGGGCCTAGAGTGCGGGCATGAGCACGCACCTGACGGCCCAGGAGTTGAGACGGAAGTGGAAGGCGGCGAACGCGGAGCCGGTGGACGGCTCCCGGCGGCTCGACGCCTACCGCGAGTTGGCGGAATGCTGCCCGGCGTTCGTCCCCAACCTGCTGTCGCTGGGCCGCACGAGCCTGCTCGGGCGC
>JBKGHK010000338.1:0-10545 GCA_046520375.1 Pyxidicoccus sp. 3LFB2 | reverse complement strand
ATGCGGCGGGGCTGGCGGCGGGCCTGCACCTGCCGGTGTCGGAGCTGAAGGCGCTGCGGCGCAAGCTGGTGTCGGAGCTGGCCGAGGCGGTGGCGCGGGGCCCGGTGCGCACGGTGCAGGAGGGCTCCGTGTTGGAGGGGCTGCGCGCCTCGCTGCGGGAGCGCGTTGTGGAGAAGCCCATGTCCGAGGGCGCGCGGCTGCTCCCGCTGTGCCGGACGGACGAGCAGTTGGAAGCGGTGATTGCCGCGGGCCTGCCCGAGGTGGAGCTGGACTGGATGGAGCTGGTGGGCCTGCAGCGCGCGGTGGAGCGGGCGCGGGCGGCGGGGCTGAAGGTCACGATTGCGACGGTGCGCGTGCAGAAGCCCGGCGAGGAGGGCTACGACGCGCGCATCGCGAAGCTGAAGCCGGACGCGGTGCTGGTGCGGCACTGGGGCGCGATGATGCACTTCCTGGAGCGCCCTCCCGCGCCCGGAGAGGCACGTCCCGGGCTGCACGGAGACTTCTCGCTCAACGTCACCAACTCGGTGACGGCGCTGCATCTGTTGGGGCTGGGGCTGGACACGCTGACCTTCGCGCACGATTTGGACGCGGTGCAGCTGGAGGCCATGCTGGAGCACCTGCCGGCGGAGCGCTTCGCGGTGACGGTGCACCACCACATCGCGACGTTCCACACGGAGCACTGCGTGTACTCGCACACGCTGTCGCACGGGCGGGACTACCGCAGCTGCGGGCGGCCGTGTGAGAAGCAGCGCGTGTCGCTGAGGGACCACAAGGGGCTGGAGCACCCGGTGGTGGTGGACGTGGGGTGCCGCAACACGGTGTTCAACGCGCAGGCGCAGAGCGCGGCGTCGCTGGTGCCCCGGCTGCTGGAGCGCGGCGTGAGGCGCTACCGCGTGGAGTTCGTCCGCGAGTCCCGCGAGGAGGCCACGCGCGTGCTGTCCGCGTACCAGGACCTGCTTGCGGGCCGGATTGGCCCGGCGGAGACGGTGCGCCGAGCTGCGGTGCACGAGCAGTTCGGCGTGACGAAGGGCACCATGAAGGTGCTCAACCCCACCTTCACCGTGCAGCGCTGATACCCTCCATCCATGGCGCTCAAGAAGCGTGGGAAACACAGCTACGGTGAGTCCCAGGCGGACATCCGCGAGGAGCTGCTTCGCTATGGGAAGCTCAATGGATATCCGCCGGCCCACTTCGCCGATGCGGTGTGCAAGTGCGGCTCCCGGCACTTCCAGCTGCTCCTCGACGACGAAGCAGGCGTGGCCATCCGCGTGTGTCCCGCGTGCAAGCACGAGCACCCCATGGGGGACAGCGACGAGTACCTGGAGGATGCTTCACCGGAGGAATGCGAGTGCCCCTGCGGCGCCGGCACGTTCGAGCTGACAGTCGGCGTGGCCCTCTATGAAGCCACCGAGGATGTGAAGTGGCTGTACGTCGGCTGCCGCTGCACGTCGTGTGGACTGACCGCGTGCTACGGCGACTGGAAGAATGAGTTCAACCGGTACGCGGAACTCCTCCGGCGCATCTGACATCCGCCCCGGACGCTCGGCGAGCAGGGCCCCGTCAGTCCTGGGGCGTGCGGCGTGAGAAGCGCAACACGGCGCGGAACACGTCCTCCACCGCGTCGGCATCCACCTTCTCGTCCCGGGCCCACTGGCGCCGCTTTTCGAGCAGGCTCGCCTCGCGCCCGAGGTCGGGGAGCGGCAGGCCGTGCTCGGCCTTTACCTTCGCCGCCTGCTGGACGAGCCGTGCGCGCCGGCCCAGCAACTCAACCACTTCCCGGTCGAGCACGTCGATGCGCTCACGAAGCTCCGTCAGTCCGGAAGGTGTGGGAATGGCCTCGGGAGCGCCGTGGCCGCCGGAGATCCGCGAGGCCTCCAGCTCCAGGTGCAGCCTCGTGAGCGCGTCCATCAGCCCCACGCGGGCGTCGTGCCCGTAGGGGTTCTCCGACTGCACCACGCCGAGCAGGTGGGGTACCTCCTGGCGCGCGTACTCCACCAGGCGGGCAAGGGGCTGGAAGCTCGGGGGTGCAAAGGGAAGGTCCTTCCCTGCCTCGGCACGCACCAGGCCGTGCGCCAGGAAGAACGTGAGCACGTGCGTGCGCGACATCAGCGCGTCGTGCTCGTCCGGCGTCATCTCCGTCACCTCGCAGTCCAGCCGCTCGAACAGCTCCCGGGCGCGGCGTGCGGCGTCCGGGTGCAGTTCGTTGGGGCAGACCACGGTGCGCCGGGGACGGTCGCCGCGCGCAAGGCTGGCAGGCCCCCAGAGCGGATGCGTGCCGGCCCAGGGGATGTCGCGGCCCAGCACCGAGGCGAGCACCTGCACCGGCCGCACCTTGACGCTGCCCACGTCGAGCACCGTCTGGCCAGGCTTCAGGTGAGGGCGCAGCTCCTGGAGCACCGCGCGCATGCCGCCCACGGGCATGGCCAGCACCACGAGGCTCGCGCCGCCCACCGCCTCCGCGAGCGAGCTCGCGCGGAGTTCGGGAGGCACCGCCTCATTCCGCGGGTCGTGCACGCGCTGCGGGACACCTGCTTCGACGAGCAACCCCGAGAGGGCGCGACCGAAGCGCCCGTACCCCAGCAACGCGATGCGCTCCACCATCCGACAGGCTCCCGTTGCACGTGCACGAAGAAGATGAAGAAATCCTCGCACCGCCGTCATGCAGGCGGAAGCCCCCCACCCGTCAGCCTGGCTCGCGCTTCAGATACAGCCGGGTCAGGTTCTCCCCACCGCTCGTCACCTCGACCGTGGATGACACCAGCTCCCAGCCATGCAGGCCCTCGGCCTGGAGCCAATCCCACTGGGTCTCGCAGGACTCAAAGGGTTTGGCGGACCTGGAGGCGTCCTGGATGGGAACCCTTCCCGCCCACTGGCCATTCACGAACGTCACGCGCCCCTCTTGCGATTGGGCGATGCGGTACTCGAACCGGCGCTGTGCCATGGAGACTCCTTGCGTCCTCGGACGCTCAACGCCCCTCGAAGTGGGGGGTCCGGCGCTCGGCGAACGCGGAGAAGGCCTCCGTCAGGTCATGTGACTGGAGGAAGGCGGAGTTCCACACCGCCACGTAGCGCAGACCGTCCGCGATGGACTTGTCCGCGCAGTACTCCATCACCTGCTTGGCACCCTGGACGACGAGCGGTGGGTTGTCGGCAATCCTGCGAGCCGTGGCGCGGGCCTCCGTGAGCAGTGCCTCGGGCGTGGGGAACACCTCGTTGACGAGCCCCATGCGCAGCGCCCGCGCGGAGTCCACGTCGCCGCCGGTGTAGGCCAGCTCGCGCGTGTTGCCGTCGCCGATGATGCGCGGCAGCCGCTGGAGCGCGCCGAGGTCCGCGACGATTCCGACCTTCACCTCGCGCAGGGAGAACTTCGCCTCCTGCGAGCAGTACCGGAAGTCACACGCGGCGATGAGGTCCATGCCTCCGCCGATGCACCAGCCGTGCACGGCGGCGATGACGGGCTTGCGACAGCGGGCCACGCCTTCGGTGGCCTGTTGCATCTCACCGATGAGCTTGAGCAGCTTCGTGCGCTCCAGGGCCAGGTTGCCCTCGGCGGTGAGCAGCGGCCCGAGGGACTCCATCATCCCCATCAGGTCCAGGCCGTAGGTGAAGTGGTTGCCCTCGCCGCGAATCAGCACGACGCGCACGGCGTCATCTGCGTCCAGCGTGCGGAGGGCCTCGGGCATCTCCCGCCAGAAGTCGGGGCCCATGGCGTTGCCCTTCCCCGGGCCGGTGAGCACCAGCTCGGCGACGCCCTCACCCTTCTCGATGCGCAGCGACTTGTACGTGCCGTCCATCCATTCCTCCGTCGAAGCGGTACGAATGGACGGCACTTGACCAGATGCGGCGCGGCGGCGTCCACGCTCCTCGCGCGAACACCCCCGCCGGACGTCAGCCGAACTCCACCACGCGCATCCCGAACAACCGGTCCACGGCCAGCAGCAGGTCGTCGTTCACCTGCACCTTGATGGACGTGTTCCCGATGAGCGCTTCCCCTTCACCGTGGAAGAGCACGCTCACCGCCACCGGCGTGGCGCCCGCGTACTTCTTCGCCAGCTCGTGCAGCTTCGCCACCCGGTCCTCGGTGAGCAGGTCCGCCGGCACGCGCAGCTCCAGCCGCTTCGTGCGCTTCTCGCGCACCTCCTTGAGGCTCTGGATGTCGTCGACGATGAGCTCCGGCGTGGGCGAGTCCTCGTCACGCTGGCTGATCTGCACCGTCCCCGTCACCAGGATGGGGTCGTCCGACTTCAGCAGGTGCTCCCAGTGCTCGAAGCCCGGCTTGGGCCCCTGCTTCGCCCACTTGCCGTCCCGCCCCATGACGTTGCGCGTGCCGTCCTTGCCCGGGAAGCACACCAGCTCGATGGACCCGGACAAATCCTCAATCGTCACCCACGCCATGCGCTTGCCCGTCTTCGTCGGCCGCTCGCGCAGCACCGTGACGACTCCGGCCACCGTGAGCTTGTCGTCCTTCCGGGCGCGCTGCACCGCCGTAATCGGCTTCGCGTAGCGCTTCAGCTCCTTGTCGTACTGGTGCAGCGGATGCCCGGACACGTAGAAGCCGATGGCCTCCTTCTCCAGCGCCAGCCGCTCCTTCTCCGACCACTCCTCCACCGCGACGTACTCGTCCTTCAGTCCGCCGCCGCTCCCCGAGGACGCGCCGCCCAGCATGCCGAACAGCGAGCTCTGCCCCGCAGCCTTGTCCTTCTGGCTCGCCGAGCCGCGGTTCATCGCCTTCTCAATCGTGTCGAAGATCTGCCGGCGCGGGCGCTTCTCGAAGTCGAAGGAGCCGGCCTTCACCAGCGCCTCCAGCACCTTGCGGTTGACCTTGCGGCCGTCCACGCGCTCGCAGAAGTCGAACAGGCTCTTGAAGGGGCCGTCCTTGCGCGCCTCCAGAATCGACTCAATCGCGCCCTCGCCCACGCCCTTGATGGCGCCGAGGCCGAAGCGGATCTTCCCCTCCACCGCGCCGAAGTGCAGGTCCGACTGATTCACGTCCGGCGGGAGCACCGCGAGGCCCGACTCGCGCGCCTCACTGATGTGCTTCACCACCTTGTCGGTGTTGTCCTTCTCGCTGGAGAGAAGGGCCGCCATGAACTCGCACGGGTAATGCGCCTTCAGCCACGCCGTGTGGATGGTGACGAGGCCATAGGCCGCCGAGTGGCTCTTGTTGAAGCCGTACTCGGCGAACTTCTCCATCAGGTCGAAGATTTCGCCGGCCACCTTCAGGTCGACGTTGTTCTTCGCGCACCCCTCGAGGAAGCCGGCCCGCTCGGCCTGCATGACCTCGGCCTTCTTCTTGCCCATGGCGCGGCGGAGCAGGTCGGCGCGGCCCAGGGTGTAGCCACCCAGGACCTGCGAAATCTGCATCACCTGCTCCTGGTACACGATGACGCCGTACGTGTCCTTGAGCACCGGCTCCAGCGCCGGGTGCGGGTACGACACCTTCTCGCGGCCGTGCTTGCGGTTGATGAAGACGTCCACCATGCCGGAGTCCAGCGGACCCGGGCGGTAGAGCGCGCCGGCGGCGATGACGTCTTCGAAGCAGTTCGGCTTGAGCTTCACGACCATTTCCGTGAAGCCGCTCGACTCCATCTGGAAGACGCCGGCCGTGTCGCCCTTGGCCATCAGCTCCCAGACCTTGTCGTCGTTGAGCGGAATCTCGTGCCGGGGGATGTCCTTTTCGTGGTTGCGCTTCACCAAATCCAGCGCGTGCTGGATGACGGTGAGCGTCTTCAGACCGAGGAAGTCGAACTTCACCAGGCCCGCCGCCTCCACCTCGTCCTTGGCGAACTGGGTGATGAGCGTCTTCTCACCGGGCGGCTGGTAGACGGGCACGAACTCCCACAGCGGCTTGTCGGCAATCACCACGCCGGCCGCGTGCATGCCGGGCTGGCGGTGCAGACCCTCCAGCGCGAGCGCGATTTCCAGCACGTCCTTGGTGGTGACGGGCCGGCCCTCCACCTCGCCCAGGTTGGTGGGCGTCTCCATCATCTCCTTGAGGCGAGGCTCCATTTCAATGGCCTCCTTCAAGGTGATGTTGAGCACCTCCGGCACCAGCTTGGCGATGCGGTCACCCTCGCTGAACGGCAGCGCGAACACGCGGCACACGTCGCGCAGCACGCTCTTGGCCTTGAGCGAGCCGAAGGTGATGATCTGCCCCACGTTCATCTCGCCGTACTTGCGGCCGACGTACTTGATGACCTCGTCGCGGCGGTCCTGGCAGAAGTCGATATCGAAGTCCGGCATCGACACGCGCTCCGGGTTCAGGAAGCGCTCGAACAGGAGGTTGTACGGGATGGGGTCCACGTCCGTGATTCGCAGCGCGTAGGCCACCAGGCTGCCGGCGCCCGAGCCACGGCCCGGGCCCACGGGGATGTTCTGCTTCTTCGCCCAGTTGATGAAGTCCTGGACGATGAGGAAGTAGCCGCTGAACCCCATCTTCTGGATGACGCCAATCTCCAGCTTCAGGCGGTCCAGGTACACCTCACGGTCGATGGGGTACGTGACGGTGGTGGCCAGCTCCTGGAAGCGCTCGCGCAGGCCTTCGTAGGCCAGCTCCGCCATGTAGCTGTCCGGCGTGTGGCTGTCGGGCACCTTGAAGGTGGGCAGCATGGGCTTGCCCAGCTTCAGCTCCAGGTTGCACTGCTCGGCGATGCGCTGGGTGTTGTGGACGGCCTCGGGGATGTCCCGGAAGGCCTCCAGCATCTCCGCGGGGCTCGTGACGTAGAGCTTGTCCGTGGAGTGCTTCATGCGCTTGCCGTCCGCCAGCGTCTTGCCGCTGGCGATGCACATCAGGAGCTCGTGCGCGCGGGCGTCCTCGCGCTTGATGTAGTGCGCGTCCGCAGTGGCGCACAGCGGGATGTCCATGTCCCGCGACAGCTGCTTGAGGTTCTCGTTCGCCTTCTCCTGCTCGGGCATCCCGTTGGACTGCACCTCCAGGAAGAAGTGCCCGGGCTCGAAGATGTCCTTGTACTCCTGGGCGGCGCGGCGGGCGTGGTCCATGTCGCCGCGGAAGCACGCGCTCGTGACTTCACCACCGAGGCACGCGGTGAGGGCGAAGAGCCCCTTGCTGTGCTCGGCCAGGACCTTCTTGTCGATGCGGGGGTGGTAGTAGAACCCCTGCATGTACGCGGTGGACGAGAGGTAGCGGAGGTTGGCGTAGCCCTCGGCGTTCTTCGCCACGAGGATGAGGTGGTGCGACACCTTCTCCGAGCGGTCCTCGCGACCCTTGGGGCCCGCGACGTAGGCCTCCATGCCGAGGATGGGCTTGATGCCGGCGTCCTTCGCCTTCTTGTAGAAGTCGATGGCGCCGAACATGTTGCCGTGGTCCGTCACGGCAACGCTCGTCATCCCCTTCTCCTTCACCGTCTTGATGAGGTCCTTCATCCGAATCGCCCCATCGAGGAGCGAATAGAGGGTGTGCAGGTGGAGGTGGGTGAAAGACATAGGCGCGTGCCACTCCAGGAAGCGGGATGCTGAACAGTAGGGCTGCGCTCCCCTGCTCGCCAGTCCAGTGTCGAGACTCTGGAGGTAGGCGACGGCGGAGCCGATAAATCGGCCCTGGAACCTCTTCTGCCATGAGCGGAAGCGGGGATGAAGAAAGTAACGGCGGGGCAGGGCCTGCGCCTGCCTCCGTGGCACCTTCCAGGCGTCCACTCATGGGCACTCCAGTGCGATTCCGGGGTGTTGCGAGGCCCCGACCGTGCCCAGGGTGGAACTCCATGGCCTCCGCGGACCGCCCCACCCTCGCCCGCGCCCTCCTGCTCGGCTGCCGGGCGGGCCTGCTCGTGTTCCTGGTGCTCTATACCCTGTGCGCGGTCTTCAACATGAAGCTGGGCTACCAGGGGAACGAGAGCCGGGTGGTCTCCGAGTTCGTCTGGAACGAGTGGCGCGGGGTGGTGCTGGGCCAGGTGGGGCGGCTGATTGCGGCCTACACCGTCATCGGACTGGCGCTGGGCACGCTGCCCATCTTCCTGCGGCTGACGCACGGCCAGGAGGTGCGCGCGTGAAGGCGCTCCTGATTGCCCGCCGCGAGCTCGCTGCCTACCTGCGCACGCTCAGCGGCTACGTCGTCATCGCCATCATCCTCGCGTTGAACGGGCTGTTCTTCAACGCGTACGCCCTGGGCGGCGCCAGCAAGCGCTCCGCCGAGGTGCTGTCACAGTTCTTCTACTATTCGAGCGGCTTCACCATCGTCGCCTCGGTGTTCATCTCCATGCGCCTGCTGGCCGAGGAGCGGCAGACGGGCACGCTGCCCCTGCTGTACTCGTCACCGCTGCGGGACAGGGACATCGTCCTGGGCAAGTACCTGGCGGGCCTGGCCTTCCTCGCGCTGTACGTGCTGTGCACGCTGTACATGCCGCTGCTGGTGATGGTGAACGGCAAGGTGTCCTTCGGCCACGTGGCGGCCGGGTACCTGGGCCTGCTGCTGCTGGGCAGCGCGTCGCTGGCGGTGGGCACGTTCGGCTCGGCGCTGGCGCGCAACCAGCTGCTCGCGGCGATTACGTCCGCGGTGCTGCTGGTGGCTCTCATCCTCTGCTGGCTGCTGGCGCGCATCACCGAGCAGCCCCTGTCGAGCGTCTTCAGCGCGATGTCGCTGTGGAACCAGCACTTCCCGCCGTTCCAGTCGGGGCTCGTCCACATTCGCGACGTCGTCTACTACCTCGTGGTCACCTATGTGGCGCTGTTCGCGGCCACCCGGGTGCTCGAGGCCCGGAGGTGGCGATGAGCACGCGTCCTGTTGGCAGCGGGCTGCCCGTGACGCTGGCGTACGTCGCGGGCCTGCTCGCAATCTTCATCGGCGAGCGGATTCTCGGCGTCGGTACCGGCCGCACCGTCTTCTCCGCGCTCGGCGTGGTGCTGGCGCTGGGCGCGGCGGCCTGGCGCTTCACCCGCATGCGCTCGGCCTCGGCGGACCGGCGCGCGGTGGAAGGCTGGGTGCTGGGGCTGTATGGCCTGGGGCTGGTGGCGCTGGGGCTCTACTTCGTCCAGTCGGACGCGGGCTCGGCCCTCTTCGGCGGGGCGCTGTCACAGAAGGCGCCCCGGCTGGCGGTGGTGCTGGCGGCGCTCTTCCCGGCGCTGCTCCTGTGCACGCTCCTGCCGCTGGCGCTGGTGGAGGTGGCCTCCGCGGCGATGGCCCGTGCGCCGGTGCTGGAGACGGCGCGGGTGCGCAGCGCGCTCTACTCCGGGTTGGGAGTGGCCTTCGTCGTCATCTTCGCCTTCGCGTCCATGTTCGTGGCCACGCAGGCGGACGTGACGTGGGACTTGTCCTACTTCCGCACCGCGAAGCCGGGCGACTCCACGCGCAAGGTGATTCGCGGCCTCAACGAGCCCCTGCAAGTCACGCTCTTCTTCCCGCCCGCGAATGAGGTGGGCGAGGCGGTGGGCCAGTACTTCCGCGACCTCGCGGTGGAGAGCCCGCAGCTGCTCAACGTGGAGCGGCTGGACCAGGCGGTGGAGCCTGCGCGGGCGCGGGCGCTGGGCGTCCACAACAACGGCACCATCGTCCTCGCACGTGGCGACCGGAAGGAGCCGCTCACGGTGGGGCTCGAAATCGACCGGGCCCGGGGCCAGCTGCAGCGGCTGGACCAGGAGGTGCAGCGCCGGCTGCTGGCGGTGGCCCGCCCGCGTCGGGTCGTCTACTTCACCGCGGGCCATGGCGAGCGCGCCGAGTCTCGGCCGGTGCCGGGCGAGACGCCGCGTCCGTCCGTGGCACAGCTCAAGGAGCTGCTGCGCGCGCAGAACGCGGACGTCCGTCCGCTGGGCGTGTCCGAGGGCCTGGGCTCCGAGGTGCCGAAGGACGCCGCCGCGGTGGTGGTGATGGGCCCCACGCGCGAGTTCCTCCCCGAGGAGCTGACCGCCCTCAACGAGTACGCCAACCGGGGCGGGCGGCTGTGGCTGGCGCTGGAGCCGGACGGGCCGGACTTCCGGCAGGTGCTGGAGCCCCTGGGCCTGACGTACCTCAAGACGCCGCTGGCCAATGACCAGGTGTTCTTCCGCACCTCGCGTCAGCAGAGCGACAGGGGCAACCTGGGCACGGCGAGCTTCTCCTCGCACCCGTCCGTCACCGCGCTGTCGGCGCTGGCGGGGCAGGCTCCGGTGGCCTTCCCCGGCGCGGGCGCCATGGACCAGCTTCAGCCGCTGCCCAACGGCGTCATGCACGACATCTCCGTGCGCGCGCACGGCGCCACCTTCTCGGACGCGAATGCCAACTTCACCCACGACGCGGGGGAGACGCGGCGCACGTGGCCGCTGGTGGTGGCGGTGGAGAAGCCCTCGGCGGGCAAGGAGACGACGCGCGCCGTGGTCATGGCGGACGCGGACGCGCTGAGTGATTTGGTGCTGGGCAACCTGGGCAACGCGTACCTCGCGGTGGACACGCTGCGGTGGCTCACCGGCGAGGAGGCGCTGTCCGGCACGGTGTCCACCGAGGAGGACGTGCCCATTCAGCACACGCGTGAGCAGGACGTGGCCTGGTTCTACGCCACCGTCTTCCTGGGGCCGGCCTGGTGCTGGCGGTGGGCTTCGTGAAGACGCGGCGGCGGGGCC
>JBKGHK010000337.1:0-10619 GCA_046520375.1 Pyxidicoccus sp. 3LFB2 | reverse complement strand
GCGCGGCCATCCATGGCTATGACATCAATGCGGGCTCGCTGGGCACGGCGCGGCGCAACGCCCGCGCGCGGGGGTGACGCTCGCGCTGGAGCGCAAGGACGTGCGCACGCTGACGCCGCCAACCGAAGGCCCGGGGCTGGTGGTGGCGAATCCCCCCTACGGCAAGCGCGTGGGCGAGGCCGAGGATTTGCCCGGGCTCTACCGCGCCCTGGGGCACACGCTGCGGCACGGCTTCGCGGGCTGGCGCGCGGCGGTCATCCTCCCGGACGATGCGGGACTGGTGAAGGCGCTGGATTTGCCCGGGGCGCGCAGCCTCCCCATCCGCAATGGCGGGCTGCGCTGCCGGCTGCTGCTGACCGGACCTGAAACGCCCCGCCGCTAACGTGAGCCCCTGTCTCGCGGCTTGATACATGCCCCTGGAACAAAGCCCCGCGACTGCACGGAGGGGGAGCGAGCGGGCCGTCCCAGGCGGGCTGTAGCTCTGAAGAGCCGGAAGCCTCCGCAAACACCAGGAGGCAGGCGGCCGGGGTGTCGGGGGACCCTTTTGCATTCATGTTTCAAGCACTGGAACATTCGCGACACATGGGTTTCTCCCGCGTGCCGACGCCGCCCGCTGTTTCTGACACTTCCTCCACCCACGCTCCGCCCGCGCGATACAGGCCGGGAGGCAGCTCGCGCCTCGCGGCCTTCGGCACCGTGTTGTTGCTGGTCCTCGCGCTGACGCCCCTGGCGCACGCGGCTTCGCCCCAGGCGGCGGAGTCCGCGCTCGGAGGCTGGCGCTATCGCTGGGGCGACTCACCGCTCGGGACGGATGGCCGCCCCGTCTGGGCGCAGCAGACAGGCACGGAGGAGGGCTGGCAGCCGGTGGCCGCGCTCCAGGTGCCGCCGGGCCGTGGCACGAACACGATGCTCTGGCTGAGCATCCCCGTGCCCGCCGGGACGTGGCAGGACCCCGCCCTCTACCTCGGCAACGTCTCCAACGCCTTCGAGGCCTATGCCGGGGGTCAGCGCATCTTCTCCAGCGGGACGCTGAACCCGTCCGGCCGCGAGGTGATGGACAACATGTCGTGGCAGGTCCTGCCGCTGTCGCCCACGACGACAGGCCAGCGCGTGCTGCTGCGCATCCAGGGGACGGGGGCCGCCATCGGCGTGACGCGGGACGCGCGGGTGGGCTCGCGCCATGAGCTGATCTCCGAGGTGACGCGCACGGGCCTGGCGCCCTTCGTCATGGGGACGCTGCTGCTCACCATCGCCGTGGTGGCCGCGGGGACCGCCATCCTCCGGCGCCAGCGGCGGATGCTGGTGGGGCTGACCGTCTTCGCCGCCGGCTCCGGCGTGCTCCTGCTCGGTATGAGCGGCCTGTTCCTGTCGCTCTGGGCCCATACGAGCATTGGCAGCAGGCTCTCGCTGCTGGGCGGGTACTGCCTGCTCCCCGGCCTCGCGTGGTTCATCTCCGACACGATTGGCGAGGGGAAGCTGCGCTGGTTCCGCATCGGCGCGGCGGTGGTCTCCGTGCCGGCCGTGGTCCAGGGCGTGCTCGTGTTCGTGGACCTGGGCCTGGCCCAGCGGCTCCTGTTGTTCCTCTCTTCCTATTCGATGCCCGGGCTGATGGTCTGCCTCGGCATCGCGGCCATCGAGGCGTGGCGCGGCAACCCCGACGCCCGCATCTTCGTCTCCGGCCTGGGCGTGCTCATGCTCGCCCTCATCCACAGCACGCTTCCGCTGCTGGGGCTGATGGAGACGGCCGACAGCCTGATGCACTGGGGCTTCCTCGCGCTCACGCTGTCGCTCGTGGGCATCGTGGGGCGACGCTCCGCCATCGTGGTCCGCTCGCTCACGCTGCACACCCGCAAGCTGGAGGAGCGGCGCCAGGAGGTGCACACGCTGGCCGAGAACATGGGCAGCGGCGCCGGGGAGCTGGCCACGGTGGCACAGCAGCTGAGCGCCGCCAGCGAGGAGCAGACCGCCGGCATCAGCCGCCAGGCGACGGCGCTCCAGCAGCTGGAGCAGACCGTGGAGGAAATCCGCCAGGGCTCCCACGTGACGGCGGACAAGGCCCACCTCCTGGCCTCCGCGGCCCAGGGCGCCGAGCAGGTGGGACGCGACGGCGTGGCGGCCATCGAGCGCACGCTGTCCAACCTGGAGACCATCCGCGCCGAGGTGTCGGAGATGGCCAGCCGCATCCTCGCGCTCGACGCCCGCACCCGCGAGGTGTCCGGCATCGTCGACGCGGTGAAGACGCTGGCGGACCAGTCCAACATGCTGGCCATCAACGCGGCCATCGAAGCGGTGCGCAACGGCGACAGCGGCAAGGGTTTCGCCGTGGTGGCGCGGGAGATGCGCAGCCTCGCGGACCAGTCCATCCAGGCCACCACGCGCATCCGCGACGTGCTCGACGGCCTGAGCACCAGCATGCGCGACACCGCGAAGCTCAGCGAGCAGGGCGAGCAGCGCGTGCGGGGAAGCCTGGACGCGGTGCGCACCTCCGGCTCGCAGCTGCAGAAGCTGGCCTCCATCATCGGGGAGACGAGCACCAGCGTGCGGCAGATTACCGCCGCCGTGGCCCAGCAGGACGCGGGCACCCACCAGATTGCCCAGGCCATCCAGGAGCTGTCCGGGCAGATGCAGCGCACGCTGAGGGTCGTCGACGAGACGAAGACGGTGACGCGCTCCGTGCAGTCGCTGGCCGAGCGCATGTCCGGCGTCTCCGACCAGGCGCTCCGCTCCGGGATGCTGGACGCGAGCCCGGTCCCGGCCCGGTAGGGGCCCTGACGGCCGGTGCGGCGGAGGCGATACACTCGCCTCCGCATGCACGCCACCCCCGCCCCAGCCGGAGATACGCGCGGCCCCGGCGCCGCGCCCCCGCTCGCGCCGACGCTCCCCTCCGTCCAGGGGCTGCTTCCCATGCTGCCCGCCGCATACATCCTGTTCGTACTGGTGTTCGGGGATGAGCCGGTGGAGGAGCTGCCCGCGCCGTTTTCGAGCCACGCCACGTGGGTGGCCATGGCGCTGGCCTTCATCCTCTGGGGCGGGGTCCGGTTTCGCCGCTCGCGTCGCAGGCGCGACTTTGCCCGGCAGCACCTCACGGAGCCCTGGCGCTGGGACCACCCCTGGCACGACGAGGTGACCGACACCCGGCTGTCCCTGCTCAGCCTCCTGGGTACGCTGCCAGCGGTGGTCATCGGCACCGTGTGCCTGCTGCCCTTCATCGTAGGCAGTGGCGCGGTCGTCGTCATGGACGAGCGGGTCGCCATGAAGGTCATCTTCGGAGCGATGAGCCTCTTCTGCGCATGGGCTCTCTACGCCATCTGGAACGCCGAGAGCGAAGCCCTGCACCGGTGGCTCATCCGGCTTCGCTATGGACGGATGCGGCTGCGGCTGCCCACCCTGCCCCTCGCGCTCGGCACCCGGCCCCAGGTGGAGCTGGTGGTGGCCAAAGAGCTGCCGCACCTGTCACGTGTGCGCGTCACCCTCCGGCGCGTGCGGGGCCGGCTCGAACGCCGTGGCTCCGGAAAGAAGCGTCGCACCGTCACCCTCCGCGACATCGAGTACCAGGAAGGCCAGGACGTCCGCTTCGACGCGCTGGGGCCCGGACGCGGTCTCCGCTTCGAGCTCGAACTTCCATCCCCCGAGCCCCAGGCCTCCACCGTGATGGGAGACACCGCCTGGCGGCACTGGGAGGTGCAAATCACCGCCGAAGTCCCCGGGGCGGACCTGGACACCACCTTCGTGGTGCCCGTGTACGAGGTCCCCCCGGAAGCCACCCTCTGGCGACGCGAGCGGGCCTCCGTGCTCACCCGGGCCGGGTGAAGGCCTTGCGCTGCCGCTCCGCCTCGCGCCGGAGCGCGCAGCCGTCGACATGGTCATTCACCAGGCCCATGGCCTGCATGAAGGCATAGGACGTGGTGGGGCCCACGAAGCTCCACCCGCGCCGGCGCAGCTCCTTCGACAGCGCCGTCGACTCGGGCGTCGTGGGCATGCTCCGCACCACCTCCCATGTGAGGTGCCGGGGCCGGCTGGCGGCGGTGGGCTCGAAGCGCCACAGGAAGGCGGCGAGTGAGCCCTGCTCCTCCACCAGCTCACAGGCGCGGCGCGCGTTGTTCACCACGGACTCAATCTTCCCGCGGTGGCGAACGATGCCCGCGTTGCCCAGGAGCCGCTCCACATCGCGCGCGGTGAAGCGGGCCACGCGGGGGAAGTCGAAGCCGAGGAAGGCTTCGCGGAAGGCCTCGCGCTTACGGAGGATGGTGAGCCAGCTGAGGCCCGCCTGGAAGCCTTCGAGGCAGAGCTTCTCGAAGAGGCGCCGGTCCTCCGCCACCGGCCGTCCCCACTCCGAGTCGTGGTAGGCGATGTAGTCGGCGGCGCTCCCCGCCCACCGGCACCGCCGCACGCCGTCCGCGCCCTCGACGAGGCCCGCGTCCGTCAAAGCCTCCGGCGCCGCTTCGCGCCGCGCCCGCGTCATGTCCTTCCGCTCTGTCGCCATGCGCGGACATCCTCGCACGTCACGCGCCAGTCCCCTGTGGCGGTGACATGCGAAACCACGGCCCCCGGTTTCGTGTTACCGGAGGGCCGTGGACACGCGGGTGACACCCTTCGAGCCGCAGCCGGCACCGCATGAGGTGACCGGGAGCCTCCCGAGCCCCTTCGACGAGCAGGGGCCGCAGGCGCTCGCACGCCGGGCCGCGGAGCAGTTGCAGGCGGAGCTTCGCGCGGGGCACATCGCCCCCGGGCTCCCGTCCGGGATTCTCGACGGGCCCGAGGGTGGGAAGATGTTCGGCGTGCTCGTGGTGCGCGAGCCCGGTGGACGCGTGGGGTTCCTGCGCGCCTTTTCGGGGATGCTCTCGGGACGCTGGGATGTGCCGGGCTTCGTCCCGCCGCTGTTCGACCGGGAGACACGGGCACGGCTGGAGCCCGAGGGCGAAGCGGTGGTGAAGGCACTGCACGTGCGCACCGAGGCGCTTCGCGCCTCGCCGGAGCTCGCCTCGCTCCGGGAGGCGCATGCGGCGATGGAGGCGCGGCACCTCGCGGAGCGTGCGGCGATGCGTGCGCGGCATGAGGAGCGGCGGAAGCAACGCCACGCGCGGCGGGCGGAGCTCACCGCTTCTGTGGTTCAGAGGACCGGCGAGGAGCCGATATCGCTCCACGGGCCAGCCCCGGAGCGCCAGGGCGACAAGCCAGAGCCCATCGATGTCGGTGGCAAGCAGGTGGCCCAGGCGAAGCCGCTCGGAGACGCAGAGAAACGCGCGGCCCTCCACGCGCTGGACCAGGAGAGCCGGGGCGACAAGGCGGAAGCACGCCGACTGGAGGCAGCGCAGGAGGAGGAACGTCGGGCACTCGCGCCCGGGCTCGCGCGGCTGGAGCGAAGGCTCCGCGCGTCGGAGCGACTGCGGCGCATCGTCAGCCGGGCGATGATGAAGCGCCTCCACGACACGTACGCCGTGCCCAATGCGAAGGGCGAGCACCGCCCCCTGCGCGCCCTGTTCACCTCGGGAGAGCCGCCCTCGGGTGCCGCGGACTGCGCGGGGCCGAAGCTCCTCGCCCATGCCTTCGCGCACGGCCTGCAGCCGGTGGCGCTCGCGGAGTTCTGGTGGGGAGATCCGCCCCCGTCGGGCGGTCGTGCGTCCGGCGCGTTCTATGCCGCGTGCCGGGACAAGTGCGGCCCCCTGCTGCCGTACATGCTGGAGGGCCTGGCCGTCGCCCCACCCCGGACCTTCACCCCACCCGCCTCCGCGAGCGACGGGCTGTCCATCCTCTTCGAGGACGCGTGGCTCGTCGTGGTCGACAAGCCAGAGGGACTGCTCTCCGTGCCGGGCAGGGAGGCCGCGCTGACGGACTCGGTGCTCACCCGGCTGCACGCGCGGTATCCCCAGGCGACAGGCCCACTGCTCGTGCACCGGCTCGACCTGGACACGTCGGGGCTGCTCGTCGCGGCGTTGGACGCGGAGACACATGCGACGTTGCAGCGACAGTTCCTCCACCGCTCGGTCCACAAGCGCTACGTGGCCTGGGTCCAGGGACAGGTGAAGGGCGAGCGGGGCACCATCGACTTCCCCATGCGCGTGGACCTCGATGACCGGCCCCGGCAGATTCATGACCCGGTGCATGGAAAGCCCGCGGTGACGGAGTGGCAGGTCCTGGAGCGAAAGGAAGACCGCACCCGCGTGGCCTTCTTCCCGCGCACGGGAAGAACGCACCAGCTGCGCGTCCACGCGGCGCATCCGCTCGGCCTCGGCGCGCCCATCGTCGGGGACCGCCTCTACGGACACCCCGGTGAGCGCCTGCTCCTGCACGCGGAGGCCCTGAGCTTCGAGCATCCGGGCACCGGCCAGCGCGTCACCTTCGAGCGGCCCGCACCGTTCTAAGCCCCACGCAGCTGTACACGGGACCTCGATGAGCCATGGCCGACCTCAGGCCTGGTAGCCCCAAGTCCCGCGGGCCGCGCCGTCCGCGGCCATCATTGCTCGCGAAGCCTGCGGGAAGATTTCCGGGGCCCGTCGTAATTGGGGTGCGCCCGCCGACCTGGCTCGACTCGCGGAGGGCGCCATCCAGCGCGAGACATCTGGCCCGCCGTCAACGGCCGCCAGCGTGTGCTCGCCCCCGAGCCAGAGGCCACTTCCATGTTCCAGAACCGCATTGTCTCCATGCGCGCGCTCCGCGCCGCGCTGCTGTCTTCCCTGTTCTTCGCCCCCGCCGCGCTCGCCGACGAGCCCCAGGTGATGGCTCCGAACGCCCTCTCCACGCGCACGGAGGCGGCCCACTGGGGCTACGCGCAGACCCTGAGCCCCGCGCACTGGGGAGAGCTCATGGGGAGCGGGATGTGCTCCACGGGCCAGCAGCAGTCGCCCATCGGTCTGCGGTCGAGCAACACCTCGCTCCAGCACGTGGGTGTCCCCAGCTTCCACTACCAGACGAGCGGGGTGCACATGCTCAACACGGGCCACACCGTGGAGTTCACCTACGACGTGGGCAGCTCGGTCCACCTGGGCGGCAATGTCTACCCGCTCAAGCAGTTCCACTTCCACACGCCCAGCGAGCACGCGGTGGACCACACGCGCTACCCCATGGAGATGCACCTGGTGCACGCGGACGCCAACGGCAACCCGGCGCTCGTGGTGGCCGTCTTCATCAAGGCGGGCGCGGTGAACAACGTGCTGCTCAACGCCTTCTCGCACCTGCCGAAGCACGCGGGCCAGGTGAGCTCGCCGCTGGGAGCCGTCCTCAACGCGGGCCACCTGCTGCCGCACGACAAGGACTTCTTCCAGTACATGGGCTCGCTCACCACGCCGCCGTGCAGCGAGGGCATCCAGTGGTACGTGCTGAAGAACCCCATCGAGCTGTCGGACGCGCAGATTGCCGAGTACCAGCGGCTGCCGCACCTCAACCCCAGCAACCGGCCGCTCCAGCCGCTGAACGGCCGGGACGCGAAGCTGCACCCCATCCCCCATTACTGAGCACCCTGTCGGGGTGATTCACCGCGTCCGTCATGGGGGCCATGCCACTCCCGCGCGGAGTGTCCTGGCCCCCCATGACCGGCCCGGCTCACTCCGCGGCGGGAGTCTCGGCGGAGGGCTCGGGCGCATCCAGCTCCGCCCCACCCTGCGCGCCGGACAGCACGGCGGGCTTCACGCCCAGCTCGCGCGTCAGCTTCGGCGTCACGCCCGTCTCCGCCAGCAGCCGCTCCAGCTGCACGCGGGCGCGGCGGTTCTCTTTGTGCACCCGGCGGCCCAGAATCAGCTCGTTCTTCAGCGAGTGCTCCCAGCCCGTCAGCTCCGTCACCGTCACCTGGTAGCCGAAGGCCTCCAGCGTCAGCGCGCGGATGACGTTCGTCAGGTGCGAGCCGAACTCCCGGCGGTGCCAGGGGTGCGCGTACAGCTGCGAGATGGAGCCACTGCCCCCCGCCGCCACCGGCCGCTTCTCCTTGAGCTGCGCGGCCACCTCGGCCTGGCAGCACGGCACCACCGCCACGTGGTCCGCCCCATGGCGGATGGCCGCCACCAGCGCGTCGTCCGTCGCGGTGTCGCACGCGTGCAGCGCCATCAGCAGGTGGATGCGCTCCGGGTACTTCGCCGTGTCGATGTGCGCCGTCTCGAACTGCATCCGCGTGAAGCCCAGCCGCTCGGCGCGCCCCTTCGCGCGCTCGGTCAGGTCCGGCCGGCCCTCAACCGACAGCAGCGTGCCCGCGGCCGCGTCCTTCAGGAACAGCTCGTAGAGGACGAAGCCCAGGTAGGCGTTGCCGCTGCCCGCGTCCACCAGGACGGCGTCTTCCGGGTGGCGCGCCTGCACGTCCTCAATCGCGGGGCGCAGCAGGCCCATCAGGTGGTTGACCTGCTTGAGCTTGCGAAGCGCGTCCGCGTTGAGGTTCCCCTCGCGCGTGAGCAGGTGCAGCTCACGCAGGAGCGCCGGGGACTGGTCCGGCAACAGCTCCCGCCGGACCTGCGAGGCCTTGACGTTGCGCCTCAGACGGACACCACTTCGAGCACCTCGGGGATGGCCTCACGCAGGCGCCCCTCGATGCCCATCTTCAGCGTGGCCGTGGAGGACGGGCAGCCCGCGCACGAGCCCTTCATGTGCAGGTAGACGATGCCGTCCTCGAAGCGGTCCAGGGTGATGTCGCCGCCGTCCATCGCCACCGCCGGACGGATTTCGCTGTCCAGGATGTCCTGGATGCGCGCCTGGATGGAGCCACCCTCCGCTCCGCCCGTCGCCTGACGCGCCGCCGCCACCGCCGCCTCGTCCACCACCGGCTCGTTGGCCGTCAGGTGCGAGTCCAGCGTGGACATCACCGCGTCATTCATCTCGTCCCACTCGCCCTCCTCGCCCTTCGTCACCGTCACGAAGTTGCTGCCAATCATCACCGCCGTCACGCCGCGCACGTCCATCAGCTTGTGCGCCAGCGGCGACTTCGCCTGGGCGTCGTCCCGGCTCGTGAAGTTCAGGGCGCCGCCCGCCAACAGCTTCCGGTCCACCACGTACTTCAGCGTGCTGGGGTTCGGGGTCCACTCGAGCTGGATGTTCACCGACATTCAATTCTCCTCAGGCCCTTCCTGTAAGGCGCCGGTCGCCCCTTAGCAACCCGACTCTCGGAGATGCAAACGGCGTCACACCCCCTACCCCGTCTTCTCCACTGTTCAACAAGAAATACGGGAACTTCCAGGGGCCCTCCCGGAATCCGGTATAGTCTGACGGTAACTGCTCCCTTGGGAGCCCGCCGATGCTGATGACCAGCCACCGCAACCCCTTTGATACCCCTCCGCCGGCGCCGCGGGTGCCGGCGAGCGTGTTCGAGGGGCTGTTCGTGCGGGGGCTGAAGGCGGAGGGCCGGCTGGCCCGGGAGCTGGAAGCGCTCGGCTACCACATGAAGAAGCCGGAGATGGACTACCCCATCGTCCTCTGGCAACGGGCGGTGACCCTGGCGCGGCAGGAGGTCTACGGGCCGCTGGGCGACGAGGAAGCGTACCGGCAGCTCGGCCGCCAGCTCGTCGTGGGCTTCGCCGAGACGCTCATCGGCCGCGTGGCGGCGGTGGCCCTGCCGATGATTGGCCCCTTGCGCGCCCTGGAGCGCGTGCCCCGCTACCTGGCGCTGATGGGCCGCAGCGACATCGAAGTCACCCTCTCCCCCGTGGGAGACCGGGGCCGCCGCATCCACCTGACGGACCGCTACAACCGCCCCGACCTGATGGCGGGCGGCATGGAGCGGATGCTGGAGCTGACGTCCGTCCAGCCGCGAATCACCGTGGAGGAGCGCAGCGCCGAGGGTTACCGTCTGCTCGTGCGTTGGTAGCACACCTCAAGGAGTGCCCGTGTCCTACCCACCCCGCCTTGCCCACCTCGCCACCCGTGCCGTGGTGGTGGCGAAGCTGATGCCCACCTATGCCCGGGCCCACAACATCGACGAGGAAGAGGCGTCGCAGCGACTGTCCACCGCGCTCGCCGGGCGCCTGTTGACGGCGCTGCTGGAGTCCACCTGGACGGCCATGCGCGGCAGCGCGAAGCGGCTCACCGACGATGGGCTGCTGGAGAAGGTGGCCACCACGCTGGGTGACCGCCCCCTGCGCCCCGGACGCCCCGCCCCCGAGAGCCCCGCGTGGAGCGCCTTCCTCATCCTGATGGACCTGGAGGTGGGCACCGCCAGCGACGCCGCGCGCCGGGTCATGGAGACGGATGAGGGCCGGCGCCGGGGCGATGCGGGACTGGCGGAGGCCGGGCGCTTCCTCGCCGCGGAGCTGACACGGGGGAAGTAGCCCGGCGCGGTGCTGGCGGCACCCGGGCCGCACCGTTATAGGCTCGCGCTACCGACGCGATGTCCACCCCGCTCCCCACCACCCTGCGCATCCTGCCCTCCATCACCGAGGTCCCCCGTGCCACGTGGGATGCCCTGGTGGACGAGGCGGCCATGCCCTTCCTGGAGTGGACCTTCCTCGCGTGCCTGGAGGAGTCCGGCAGCGCGGTGCCCGAGCGCGGCTGGCACCCCCGCCACCTGACGCTGTGGCGCGGCTCCCGGCTGGTGGCCGCGGCGCCCGCGTACCTCAAGGACGACAGCAACGGCGAGTTCGTCTTCGACGGGCCCTGGGCCACCGCCGCCGAGCGCGCCGGCCTGCGCTACTTCCCGAAGCTCGTCC
>JBKGHK010000336.1:0-10625 GCA_046520375.1 Pyxidicoccus sp. 3LFB2 | reverse complement strand
CGTCCCGCCGCGCGACGACACCCAGGACTCCGCCGAGCGGCGCGAGCGCCTGAAGGCGCGCCTCAAGGCGGTGCGCGAGAATCCCCGTCCCGAGCCCCTGCCGGCCACCGTCGCCGAGGCGGGCCAGCGCGCGGTGGAGCGCATCACCCACCTGCAGGCCGAGCTGGTGAAGGTGAAGGCGCTCAACCTCTCCCTCACGCAGGACCTCGAGGTGTCGCGCCGTCAGGCGGAGAAGGCCACCGAGGAAGCGCGGCTGCGCATGGACGAGGCGCGCCGGCTGTCCGCGGAGATGGAAGGCCGCGTGAAGCTGCTGGCCGACCTGGAGCGCGAGCTGTCCGCGCTGGAGGGTGAGCGGGACGAGGCGCTCCTGTCCCTCCAGGAGACGCGGCAGGCGCTGCAGGCCGCGGCCCGGGAGCGGCAGACGCTGGAGGACGAGGTGGCGCGCGGCAAGCAGGCCCTCGTGGACAGCCTCGCCGAGGAGGAGCGGCTCGCCACCGAGCTGGAGTCCGCCAAGGACGAGTCCACCTCGCTGCGCCGCACGGTGGAGGCGCTCCAGGGCGAGCGTGATGTGCTGGCCCAGCAGGTGGCCTCGCTCACCGCCGAGCGCGCCGAGCTGCTGGAGGCCCGCAAGGCGCTGGAGTCCGTGCACCGCGCCCTCAGCCAGGCCACGGTGCGCTGAAGCGCAACGGTGGGTGGAGGACCGTGAGGCGCTGGAGAGTCTGCTCCGCGCCTCCGGTCAGGCGCAGGGGCGCTGAGCGCACCGCGTGCGGCGGTTGCTGGAGTTCGTGCACCACGCCTGCTCAGGCCACGGTGCGCTGAGCGCGCAGGGCTCCGGAGCACGCCGCATCGGCGGGCTCGTGGAGGTCGCCAGCCGGGCCCTCGCTGACACGGGGCGCCCGGTGCGGGTGGACCCGGGTGGGTGGCCGGCATCTCAGGGGCGGGGTCTCCCCGGTGTCGCGGCCTCGCGATGCCTTCGGGAGTCCCCCCATGAAGCACCCGCTCCTCGTCGCCCCGCTGCTGCTCGCCGCCTGTGGCGGCGGAGAGCTCGCCCTCTCCATCACGAGTGACGACCTGGGAGACAACTCCCAGCGCCTCGCCACCTCCGCGGACCTCACCACCGTGAAGTCGCTGCGGCTCACCGTGGATGAGGTCTGGGTCCATGTCTCGGGCACGGACACGCCGCACGAGCTGCGAGGCGAGGACATCCCCGACACGGGAGACGGCTGGCACCTGCTGACCACCGTGGACCAGTCCTTCGACCTGATGACGGTGCGGGGCGGCGCCACGCGGCTGCTTGGAGGCTTCCCGGTTCCCGAGGGCCACTTGACGCAGGTCCGTCTCAAGCTGAAGCCCGAAATGGCCCTGACGGGTGAGCGCGGGCGCCTCGCGGGAGCCGTGGTGGAGCAGGACGGCACGGCGTGTAACCTGAGCCTGCCCGCGAGCGTCTTCGAGCCGGGCCTGAAGCTCTCCGGCGTCCTCACGCCGCTGCGCCTTGAAGCCGGAGGCACGCGCCGCGCGCTCATCAACCTGAAGATAAAGGACTCGACGAAGCTCGACGGCGACACCTGCGTCTACAAGCTGGACCCGGTGCTCAAGGTGCGCTGGCTCCAGCCCGTGTCCGGCGTGGGCGGCGACTGAACCGAAGTCGCGCGCCCTGGCCACGGTGCTGCTTCAACCAGTCTTGCGGCACCCGCCCATGCGCTGTGATGCCTGAACTGCCCGGTCAGCCGCACCGCTACTTCGCTGTCCTTCGCCACCCGGCCATGCGCTGTGAGGCCTGGCCAGCCCTGTCAGCCGCGAAGCTACGCCGCGCTGTCCTTCGCCACGACCGTGGCAGCACAGCGCAGGAGGACAGCCAGCGCCGCACCGCTACTTCGCGCTGTCCTTCGCCACGTCCGTGCCGGCACCGCTTCGGATGGCGGCCAGCGCCGAGGCCTTCAGCGGCGGTGAGTGGAGTCCCTCGGTAACGAGGTCCTGGAACTCCCCCTCCTTGCCCTTCAGCGTCTGGATGTACGCGACGAGCTTCTTCACCCGCTCCGCCTTCTTCGGGTGGTTGACGAAAGCGGTGAGCTCCGTCGTCTTGGCGATGAGCCGGCGGTAGTCATCCGGGTCATACCCCGCGGACAGCAGGAGCTGCGCGGCCATCCGATCCGCCTCGAACTCCAGGGACTCGTCGTTGCCGTCATTGACGAAGGTGTCGACGGTCTTCTCCGCGAGGTTGCCCAGCAGGCCGGGCTCCTTGTCCAGGTCCAGCGTGCCGTCGCCCTTCCTGCCCGCGGACAGGACCTCCGCCGCACTCGGTGACAGGAGCGCCTCTCCCAGGATGACGCCCTTGCACGTGCTCACCTTCGCCTCGTTGTACTGGCGGATGGCGTGCTTGAGGACGACGTGGGAAATCTCGTGCGCCAGTACGCCAGCGAGCTGTCCCTCGTTGTCCACCGTCTCCAGCACCTTCCGGGAGATGAAGACGTAGCCGCCGGGAGTGGACACGGCGTTGAACTGCTTCCGGTCCTCCATCACCCCGAACGTCCACTCCAGCGTGGGACGCAGCGACTGGGCCGCCAGGTTCTTCCCCACGATGTTGACGTAGTCGTGCAGCGCCTTGTCGGGCCGCCGCTCCGTGCCGCCCGCCTTCTCCTGCACCAGCCCACCGCCGCGCTGCACGAAGTGGATGGCCAGGGCGCCGCCCAGCGCGTACTCCTCGCTCACGCTGGGGTCGACATCCAGCTTCTTGCACTCGCCCGTCTTCTCCGCCGCGTCACTCACCTTCCCGAGCACGTTGGCGCCGGTGGTGAGGTCGCTCGGTTTGAAGCCGCCGCAGGGGGCCGCCAGCACGCCCACGCCCAGCGCAGCGAGCACCGTCAGTCGCAGGCCCATTACTTGTTCCCCTTCTTCCCGGACGTGGCATTCGCCACCGTGTCGCTGGGGCCGACCACCGGGAACAGCCCCGCCTCGGCCACGTGGCGGGAAATGTCCTTGGGCGTCAGCTTCTTCGCCAGCCCCTCCAGCGCCTGGATGTCGTCGACGGCCTGCTGGTAGTCGCCCTCCTTGCCCTTGCCGTACGCCTTCGCGCCCGGGCTGAGCGCCTTCACCGCGGCGCCGCTGGCGACGAACTTCTTCGGGTCCAGCTGCTGCTTGCCGTCCTTGTTCGTCACCAGCTCCATGTTGGGCCGGGTGGTGGACAGGTTGGTCTGGAACACGAAGCCCTTCTTCCCGCCGGGCGCCGTCACCCGGTGCCACTGCTTGTTCTTCGCGTCCCCGCCCTCCCACGTCACCTGCTCCCCCGGCTGGAGGATGACCACCACATTCACGGTGGGCGACGGGCTCTCCATCACCCGCGTGTTCTTCGCCTTCACGTACAGCGGCTCGCCCGGCTTCACGGCCGCCGCCACGCCGGGAAGGCCCAGCGCCAGCACCGCCGCGATGAGGGCCCCTCTCGTCCTCAGTCCCATGCGTCCCATCCTTCCTTGAAGCTCACTTGTCCAGGCTCGCCACCCCGTCGAACTCCGGCGGGGGCGCCTTGGCGTACTTGTGGCAGCGCTCCAGCAGCGCCTGCGTGGGCCCGTCCTCCGGGTCCTCCAACCGTCGTGCCTCCAGCACCGCCGCGGCCTCCGCGAAGCGCGCCTCGCGGTAGAGCGCCAGCGCCGCGTGGTAGCGCTCCACCGTCACCCGCTTGCGCGCGTCCAGCCCGCCCTTGAGCGCCAGCAGCTCGTACACCGTGACGGCCTCCGTCTTGCCCGCCACGCGCACCCGGTCCAGCTCGCGCGCCTCGATGTGCTCCTTCGCCAGCTCGTACGTGCGCGGGCCAATCATGATGACCGAGCCATACGCCTTGTTCGCGCCCTCCAGCCGCGCGGCCAGGTTCATCCCGTCGCCAATGGCCGTGTAGCTGAAGAGCTGCTCGCTGCCGAAGTTGCCCACGAAGTTCACCGCGGTGTTGACGCCGATGCGCGTGTAGACGTCCGGCATCCCCTTCGCGCGGAACTCCTCGCGCAGCCGGTCCACCTCCGCCTTCGCCGCCAGCGCGCCCCGGCAGCCGCGCAGCGCGTGGTCCGCCTGCCGCATGGGCGCGCCGAAGAGGCACACCACCGCGTCGCCGATGTACTTGTCCAGGCACGCCCCCTCCTTCAGCAGCGCTCCGCTCACCCGCGTCAGATACGTGTTGAGGATGCGGACCAGGTTGCGCGGGTCCTCCTTGAAGCGCTCGCTGAAGGTGGAGAAGCCGCGGATGTCACTGAAGAAGGCGGTGATTTCGAGATTCTCCCCATCCAGCCGGGGCAGCTCGTGCTCGGAAATCATCTGCTCCACGAGCTTGGGCTCCATGAAGCGGCTGAAGGCCTGGCGGATGAACTCCGCCTCCTTGTTGGCCATCAGGTGGTTGAAGGCCACCGCGGCCACGCTGGCCAGCATGCCCGCCAGCGAGGGCAGGGCGGTGAGCAGGTACGTGCCCGTCTTCGCGAGGATGGGGCCCGTCACGAAGTGCATGCCGAGGTAGAGCGCCAGCGGCCAGGCAATCTCCAGCGGCGTCCACTGCGTCGTCATCAGCAGCACCACGGACGTGAGCGCCACGAGGAAGACCAGCACCAGGCTCAGCCACAGGGGCGCCTGGGCGACGAAGCGGCCGTCGCCCAGCAGCGAGTCCAGCACCGCCGCCTGCTTCACCACGCCGGGCTCGGCGGGGGAGAAGGGCGTGGCCTTCACGTCGTTGAGCCCCACCGCGTTGCCGCCGATGACCACCACCTTGTCCCGGAAGAGGCCCGGCGCAAGGCCCGTGGGCTGGCCCTGGTTGCGCTCCGCCCACGCGTCCAGCACCTGGATGAGCGACACCAGGTTGAAGCGCTCGTGGAACTCGCCGCCGTAGTCGATGCCCGTGCCGCCCTCCGCGTCCACCGCGTACGTGCGCGTGCCCAGCCGCAGCGTGCGCCCGGACAGCTCCACCTCGCTCGCGCCCAGCACGCCCGCCGCCACCCGCACCGGCAGCGTCGGGTACGTGTTGACGCCGTCCGTGTACACGAAGCGCGTGCGCCGCATGAACCCGTCCGGGTCCGTCTCATGGTCCACCAGCCCGAAGCCGTCCATGGCCCCCACCAGCACGGGGATGGGCGGCACCGGGTACAGCGGTAGCGGTTCCTTCACCCCGTCCACGGACTCGTAGGCCAGCCGTGCCACCGCATGGCCCTCCGCGCGCACCGGGAAGGCCAGGGCGCGCGCCATCGTCCCGGGCGAGACGGGCGGGATGGCGTCCGCGTCCTCCACGTCCTGGAACTCCTCCTCCGCGCCCTCCGCCGCGCCCTCCTCGGGGAACTCCTGCGTGGAGGGCAGGGCCTCGGTGGGCAGCCCCTCGTCGGCCGAGGCCACGGGCGCGGCCGGTGGACCCGACGTTGGCGACGGGGTGCTGAAGTCCGCGCGGGGCAGGGGCCTGGCCTCGGCATGGGTGGACACGCCCAGGAAGAAGGGCACCCGCGTGTCGCGCAGCACCTGCGCGAAGGCCAGGTCCATGGCGGGGTCCGTGGAGCGCTCGTCCATCACCGCGTCGAAGACGATGGCGCTCGCGCCCTCGGCCTCCAGCTGCTCGACGATTCGCGCCCACAGGTTGCGGCTGTAGGGCCAGTTGCCGAAGTTGCGCGCGTACTGTGGGTTGGCGCGGATGCCGTCCAGGCTGGGCTGGTCGATGGCCAGCACCACCACGCGCGGCGACTTCTCGCGGCCCCCGGTGAAGGTCGTGACAGTCTTGTCGTAGGCGCCGCGCTCGGCTTCTTGCAGCCAGCCGCCCAGCGTGCCGCCCAGCCACTCGCAGGCGGCCGCGAGCGTGGTGGCCAGCACCGCCACGCCCAGCATCAGCCGCCAGTGGTTGCGCCACCGCAATCGCATCAATTTCCAGCGCTCGCCTGCCACGGCCCCCCTCTTGCGATACATGCTGTGTTTCACACTACCCCAGTCCTCTGCCGGCCCGGCAGCCGTCACCTGGCCGCGGGGCGCGGCTTTCGCCGGGGCTCCCGGAAAAACCATTCAAAGCCGGGTAACGCCGTCCTGGCGGGCAGCCGGGCGCCCGGGTGGACTCAGTGACGGCGCCCGGGGCGCCCTATTCTTCGGAGACGGCACAGCGGTTCGCCGCGCCCACTGGTCCCTCGTACAAGGCGGCCGGGCAGGCAGGCCGTCGCCACCTCTACCGACGCCCGGGCGGCGTCGCGTTCAAGGTTTGCCGGTCTCCTACATCGACCGGACCTTAAGCGCCGATGCGGAAGGCAACGAGGCCTTCCAAAGCCCCGCGAAAAGGAGGCCGACGTGGCCTTGGATATTCTCAATGAAAAAGGCGTCCCACTCGACCGCCAGGTCTTCACGTGGAAGGACCTCGTCCAACGCCCGTACAGCAAGCTGGATGACGACGCCTTCACCCGCGTCTGTGTCATCTACATGAACGGCATCATGTCGGACGCGCTGCGCACCAAGCACGCCATCGCCCGCATGAACCGCGACCTCCGCGAGCAGCTCGCCCTGGTTCGCCGCGTCGAGCAGCACGAGCAGACGCTCATCAACTGGCTGAACCCCGCGGACCAGAGCCCGCTGGAGACCACGCTCGGCTTCGAGCAGGTGGCGATTGAGGTGACGGCCAGCATGGCGCTGCGCGAGCCGGACCCGTACCTCGCCCAGACGTACCGCTTCGGCCTGCTGGAGGACTTCGACCACCTGTACCGGTACGGCGCCCTCTATGACCGCATCGAAGGCAAGGACCCCAACAACATCACCCAGTCCTATACGGACATCGTCGCCGGGCGTCCCACGTCGGTGGAGCACCGCCACCCGCTGGATGACCTGCGCCGGCCGTACGACAAGCTCACCGCGGCGCCGCTCACCAAGATTCAGGCGATGAGCCTCACCGCCGCGGAGAACCAGACGCACGACTACTACATGACGGTGGGTCCGTTCTTCAGCGACCCGGTGGCGCGTCAGCTCTACGCGGAGATTGCCTCCATCGAGGAGCAGCACACCTCCATGTACGAGTCGCTGCTGGACCCGAGCGAGTCGCTGCTCGAGAAGCTCGTCATGCACGAGTGCATGCAGGTCTACAACTTCTACTCGTGCCTCGCGTACGAGAAGAACCCGCGCATCAAGCAGATCTGGCAGCGCTTCACCGACTACGAGCTGGGCCAGCTGCACCACATGATTCAGCTCTTCCAGACGGTGGAGGGCCGCGACGCGGCGGAAATCCTCCCCAAGACGCTCCCGGACCCCGTCGGGTTCAAGGAGCACCGCGAGTTCGTCCGCAAGACGCTGAACCAGGAGGAGGACCTCGCCTCCAACGGTCCGGACTACGTGCGCATGGCGGACCTGCCTCGCGACCACCGCTCGTTCGTGTACCGCGACCAGCTCAACTCCGAGGGCTCGCCTTCCGAGACGGTGGCGGCCGGTTACCAATGGACTCCCGGGACGGAGCTTGCCGCGCGCGCGCAGCGCATGGGCTCGGTGCTCGAGGGAAAGAAGGTTCACTGACATGAAGAAGACGACCAGCGACATGGGCATGAACAAGACGGGCATCGCCACTTCGCCCGTGGACAGCGCGGACATCACCCAGGCGGCCAAGGCGCGGCAGCCGAGCCACCTGGGAGACGAGTCGCTCCTCCTCAAGGTCCGCCAGCAGTACACGATGGAGTCGAAGGGCGTGGGCACCGTGCCACCCCCGGCCAGCATGAAGGGCGTGGCCAAGACGGCGATGGACATGCTCAAGGGCTCCAAGCCCACCGTCTTCATCGACAAGCTGGGTGAGCGGCTCGCCTTCGAGCGCACCGGCGTCCGGCTCTACCAGGGCGCCCTCGCCAAGCTCGAGGTGCTGGGCAGCTGGGATGGTGGCCCCACCACCGAGGGGCTGACACGCATCCTCAACGACGAGCTGTCGCACTTCGGGCTCGTCACCGAGGCCATGGTGAAGCTGGGGGCGGACCCCACGGCCATGACGCCCAGCGCGGACGTGGTGGCGGTGGCCTCCAAGGGCATCCCCGCCGTGGTGGCCGACCCGTGCATGAACCTGCGCGACACGCTGCACGCGCTGCTGGTGGCGGAGCTGACGGACAACGCGGGCTGGGAGATGCTCATCGAGCTGGCGCGCGGCCTGGGCCATGACACCCTGGCGGACCGCTTCCAGCTCGCCCTGGACGCGGAGGCGGTGCACCTCACCATGGTGCGCGGCTGGCTGTCGGCGGGCATCACCGAGGAGGCCCGGGCCACCACCGTGCCCCAGGCCGAGGCCAACACCCTCACGCCGACGGTGTAGCAGGCCCGTCCGGCTTTAGAACGCCGAGCCCGGCTCCTGGAGGAATTGCTCTTCCTCCGGAGTCGACGGGCGCCCCAGCGTCACGTTGCGGTGGGGGAAGCGGCCGAAGCGCTCGATGACGTCCCGGTGCCGCCGGGCGTAGTCGAGCGACTCCTGGCTGGCCGGGTGGTACAGCGCGAGCATCTCGAAGAGGGCCACGGCCAGCCGCTGGTCATGGACCTCTTCGCTGTGCTCGAAGGGCAGGTACAGGAACCACCGCCACACCGGCGGCAGCGCCAGGTCCAGCCCTCGCGCCAGCGCATGGCGTGCCGTGTCTCGCGCCAGCGCATCCGTGGCGAAGGCCCGGGGCGTGCCGCGGAAGAGGTTTCGCGGGAACTGGTCCAAGAGCAGCAGCAGCGCCAGGGCGCCGCGCGGCTCGTCGCGCCAGGCCTTCAGCGCGCCGGAGGCGGCGGCCTCGTGGGCGTCGAGGAAGCGGCGGCGGCACTCCGCGTCGAAGGCCGCGTCCTTCTCGAACCAGCGCTCCTGGTAGCGGGCACTGGCGGGGTTGAGGACGGGGTCCGGCGGGTGACCGAACCAGAAGCCGAGGACTTCCTCCGCGCTCACCATGCGACGCCTCCAGGCCGGGAAGGGGGCCTCCTTTGTACACCGGCCGCCACCGCACTGGCGGCATGAGGGCGCCGATACCACCTTCCAGCCGACAGTGGCGGGGGGATGCCCGGTCCACGGGAGGCTGCACATGGAAACGACGACGACGCTGGAGCCGACGACGCGCTCGGTACCGGGCCCCGTGAAGCGCACGGCGCTCAACCCCACGCTGCGCACCGAGTCGGTGGTGGCGCTGGGCACCTTCGGGGCGCTCACCCTGGGCGCGGCGGTGTTCGGTGGGCGGCAGAGCTCCGCCGACCAGCTCTGGTACAAGCGCCTGCGCAAGCCGTCCTTCCAGCCCCCGCCCAAAGTCTTCGGCCCGGTGTGGACGGTGCTGTACGGCCTCATCGCCGTCTCCGGCTGGCGCGTGTGGACGGCGCCCGCGGGGCCGTCGCGCTCCAAGGCGCTGGCGTGGTGGGGCGTGCAGCTGGGGCTCAACGCCGCCTGGTCCTGGCTCTTCTTCGGCAAGCACCAGCCGCGCCGGGCGCTGGCGGACAACGCCGCGCTCCTGGGGAGCATCGGCGCCTACGTCGCCACCACCCGCAACGTGGACCGCCCGGCCGCCTGGCTGGTGGCGCCCTACCTGGCCTGGGTGGGCTTCGCCAACGTGCTGAACGCCGAAATCGTCCGCCGCAACGGGTAGGACTGCCCGGCCGCCTGCCTCCGGGGCGGAAAAAATGCCCGGGAAAATCCCCCCTTCGGGAAGATGGGAGGGGGGCGCCGTTGAGAGAGCGACCGCCATGGACGCTTTCGCCCTGCAACCCTCCTCGCTGTTCTCCGGCTCCTTGCTGACGCGGAGCTTGACGGGCAAGGACAGGACGGGTCAGCCTGCACCCCGAGTGGAAAGCAGGCCCCCTTCATCGCCGACCCTGGACAGCCGGTGGTTCGCGGCATTCGCCCGGGAGCATGAGGCGGCGCTGCACGCCACCGCCATGCGCCTGTGTGGGAATGCCACCGACGCGCGGGACCTCGTTCAGGACACCTTCGAGCGCGGGCTGCGCAACCTGTCCCGGTACAAGGTCGGTACCGACGGGCGCGCGTGGCTCACCGCCATCCTCACCAACCTGTTCTTCGACCGGTGCCGCTCCCGCAAGCGGGAGAACCGCGCGGACGTGTCCGCCGAGGACCTGGAGGAGCGTATCGCCGCGCCCGAGGTGGAGGCCGCCCCCGCCTGGGCCTCCATCACCCCGGAGCAGCTGCGCGAGGCGCTGGACAAGATTCCGGAGGAGTTCCGCACCGTGTACCGGATGCACGCGCTGGAGAACCGCTCGTACGTGGAAATCTCCGAGCGCCTGGGCATCCCCAAGGCCACGGTGGGCACGCGCCTCATCCGCGCGCGCCGCAAGCTGAAGGAGCTGTTGATGCCCCAGCCCCCGGGCGAGGCGGAGGGCACATGAGCACGTCGGAGCCCATGGACATCCACGACCAGGTCCAGGCCTTCGCCGACGGCGAGCTGTCCCCGGAGGAGGCGGACACCTTCCGCGGCCACCTGGGCACCTGCACGCAGTGCCAGGCCGACCTGGACGACATCCTCCAGCTCCAGGCGCTCGGGGGGCGGCTGGCGGCCCTGGAGGCGAAGGAGGCCGAAGTCCCGCAGCCCATCCGGGAGGCGCCGCACGCAGCGGCGCCCTCGCGGGCCTTTCGTCCCGCATGGAGCCGTCGGCGAAACCTGGTGGCGGCTGTTGCACTGACGGGCTCGCTGGCGGCCGTG
>JBKGHK010000335.1:0-10630 GCA_046520375.1 Pyxidicoccus sp. 3LFB2 | reverse complement strand
GCGTGCTGGAGCTGGCGCCCGGCGAGGTGGGCGTGGTGCCGCGCGGCGTGCGCTTCCGCGCGGAGCTGCCGGACGGCCAGGCCTCCGGCTACATCTGTGAGAACCACGGCGCCTTCTTCCGCCTGCCGGACCTGGGGCCCATTGGCGCCAACGGGCTGGCCAACCCGCGCGACTTCCTGACGCCGGTGGCGGCCTACGAGGACGTGGACCGGCCGACGCAGGTGGTGCAGAAGTTCCAGGGCCGGCTGTGGGCCTCGCGCTTCGACCACTCGCCGCTGGACGTGGTCGCCTGGCACGGCAACCTCGCGCCGTACAAGTACGACCTGGCCCGGTTCAACACCATCAACACGGTGAGCTTCGACCACCCGGACCCGTCCATTTTCACGGTCCTCACGTCGCCCAGCGAAATCCCGGGCACGGCCAACTGCGACTTCGTCATCTTCCCGCCCCGGTGGATGGTGGCCGAGCACACCTTCCGGCCGCCCTGGTTCCACCGCAACGTGATGAGCGAGTTCATGGGGCTGGTGCACGGTGTCTACGACGCCAAGGCCGGGGGCTTCGCGCCGGGCGGGGCGTCGCTGCACAACTGCATGAGCGGCCACGGTCCGGACCAGGCGAGCTACGACCAGGCCATCAAGGCGGACCTGAAGCCGCACAAAATCAAGGACACGCTGGCCTTCATGTTCGAGTCGCGTTGGGTCATCCGGCCCACGCGCTTCGCGATGGAGACGCCGGCGCTGCAGTCGGACTACGACCACTGCTGGTCCGGCTTCCAGAAGGCGAAGTTGCCCTGAGGCGCGCGGCGTGAGTGAGGGCGCACCGCCAACGCGCGTCCGTCTCACCGAGACGCCGCCGAACGTGAAGCTCCTCCCGCTGGCGGCGCTCCAGGACCCGGGCGCTCGCAACCTCGTGCTGCAGATTGGCGACGCGTACTTCCACGGCTTCCTGGTGCGCCGGGGCGACGCGGTCCACGGCTACGTGGACCGGTGCCCCCATGCCGGGCTGCCTTTGGCGCAGAAGCTGGACGACTACCTCACCCCCGACAAGCAGCTCATCGTCTGCTCCTGGCACGGCGCGCTGTTCCAGCCGGAGGACGGGCGCTGTGTCGGCGGGCCGTGCGCGGGCGCGCGGCTGACGTCCTGGCCGGTGAAGGTGGAGAACGGCTTCGTCGTCACCACCTGACGTAGCGGGGCCAACGGTGCGGCGCATTCGCGCCTGGACACCTGGGGGTGCGTGCTAGCTTCGCGCGCCTCGGCGTCCCGAGGAACCTCATGACCATCAGCTCATTCGCAAGAGTCTCCCCCAAGGCGCGGCTCGGCGCCCGGGTCACCATCGGTGACTTCACCATCGTCCATGACAACGTCGTCATCGGGGACGACACCGTCGTGGAGAGCCACTGCATCCTCGGCCACCCCTCGGCGCTCGCGGAGGGCACGCCGCTGATCATCGGGAGCGGCTCGCACATCCGCTCGCACTCCATCTTCTACGAGGGCTCCACCTTCGGTGACGGCCTGAAGACGGGGCACCGCGTGACGGTGCGCGAGCGCACGGTGGCCGGGCCGGGCCTGCAGATTGGCACCCTGTCCGACTTCCAGGGGCACGTGGAGATTGGCGACTACGTGCGCACGCACAGCAACGTCCACATCGGCCAGAAGACCCGCATCGGCAACTACGTGTGGATCTTCCCGTACACGGTCCTCACCAACGACCCGCACCCGCCCAGCGACGGCTACCTGCGCGGCGCGGTGGTGGAGGACCACGCCGTGGTCGCCACCATGGTGTGTGTCATGCCGGGCGTGCGCATTGGCGCGCGCTCGCTGGTGGGCGCGCACAGCCTGGTGACGAAGGACGTGGCGCCCGACATGGTGGTGGGCGGCGTGCCGGCCAAGGTGCTCTGCAGCACGTCCGACGTGAAGCTCAAGGACGGCAGCGGCCGCGCCGCGTACCCCTGGATGCGCCACTTCCACCGGGGCTACCCCGACGACGTCGTGGCCGCGTGGAAGGAGCGCTTCGGCGAGCTGGAGCCCGGCCCCGAGGAGGGCTGAGCCGAGGGCTGAGCCCCTTGCCAGGGCTCAGCCGCCAGCGCCCACCGCGGCGGGCTGGGCCGCCGGCTCCAGGGGCTCGACGGGCTCCACGGGCTCCACGAGGGACTTCTTCTCCCAGGCCCGGCTGCGCCAGCGGAACCACATGGTGATGCCGCGCACCCACTCGTCCGCCGCCACGGCGAGCCAGACCCCGGCCAGCCCCAGCCCCAGCTTGAAGACGAACACATAGCCCAGCGACAGGCTCATGCAGGCCATGGACGCGAAGCCCATGTAGACGGTGAAGGTGGCGTCGCCCGCGGCCCGGAGCGCGTTGATGAGCACGAGGTTGAAGGCGCGCCCGGTCTCCACCAGGAACCCGACAGCGATGACCTGGGTGGCGATGCTGACGATTTCGGCATTGGCCGTGAACAGGCCCACCAGGGGCTCACGCACCGCGATGATGACCAGGTCCACCACGACGGTGATGCCGAGCGCCCACTTCAGGCCACCCAGGGCCTTGCGGTACGCCTCTTCCGGGCGGCGTGCGCCCACCAGCCGCCCGACGAGGATGGACGTCCCCAGGCCGATGGCCAGGCTGCACAGGAAGACGTAGTGGGAGATGGCGTTGGCATACTGACGCGACGCCAGCGCCGCCGGGCCGAGGAAGGTGACGTAGTAGAGGAACACCGTCTGGCAGGCATGGTACGTGACCTGCTCGACGGCCGAGGGGAGCCCCACCTTCAGTATCTTGCGGATGTACTCCCCCGAGAGCGTCACGTAGTCCCGGGCCACCATGGGCACCGGGATGACCCGGTTGAGCAGCCAGACGAAGACGCCGAGCGCGAGGGCCCGGCTCGCCACGGTGGAGATGGCCGCGCCCGACACGCCCAGCGCTGGCAGTCCGAAGTGGCCGAAGATGAGCGCGAAGTTGAGGCCCACGTGCAGCACGTTCATCCCCAGCGAGACGAACATCGACTGCCGGGTGAAGCCGTACGTGCGGATGAGGCTGGAGAAGACGTTGATGAGCGCCTGGAGGAAGAGGAACCCGCCCACCAGGTGCAGGTACGTCAGTGCCTGAGCCAGCATCTCTCCGTGCAGGTTCATCCCGCCGAGGATGCGGTCTCCGAACAGCAGCAGCCCCGCGCTGACCGTGAGGCCGAGCCCCAGGTTCAGGGTGATGGCGATGGCGGAGATGCGCGACGCCTCGCGCTGCCTGCGGGCCCCCAGGTACTGGGACACCACGATGGCCGCGCCGTTGCTCACGACCTCCATGATGAGGATGCAGATGAAGACGAACTGGTTGACGACGCCCACCGCGGAGACGGCGTTATCGGAGACGCCGCTGAGCATCAGCGTGTCCGCCGTGCCCATCAGCATGAAGAGCAGCAGCTCCAGGAAGATGGGCCACGTCAGCTGGAACAGGCCAAGGCGGGGAGCGGCGTTCGGCTCCGCGGACGAAGGGACTGCGACTTCCATCTGTGGCTCGACTCCATCAGGCCGGCGTCCGGCACTCCCGGCACCCCACGCATCTCGCATGCCCGCCACGCCGCGTCGAGTGACATCCCGTGTCACCGGTTGACGGCTGCCTCCCTGCTTCCTGACGCAGTCGTTGGAGTTCCAAGGGCCGCGCGGGGCCGCGACTCAGTCCTGCGTGGCGCTGAGCCCGAAAATCTGGCGCAGGCGGCCGAGAATCCGGCCCACCTCGGCGGGGATGGCGTCCGAGGCGTTGCCTCCGCTGGCCTGGGCCATGGCGCGAAGCTGGGTGCGCCGCTGCGCGAGCAGGGCGGACAGCTGCCGCGCCAGGCCGGGGTACTGCTCGAACATGCGCGCGAAGGTGGGCCGGTCCACCTCCAGCAGCAGCGAGTCCTCCACCGCCACCACCGTGGCCGCGCGCTTCTCTCCCGTCAGCAGCGACATCTCTCCGAAGTAGCCCCCGCGCCCCAGCCGCGTCACCTCGGACTGGGCCTTGCCGGCGCGCACGCTCACCTCGCCGGAGGCCAGCACGTAGAATGTCCGGCCCTCGTCGCCCTCCTGGATGATGCGCTCGCCCTTGCCGAAGCGGCGCACCAGCACCTCCTGGCGCAGCCCGTCCAGGTCCTCGGGGCCCAGCGGCTGGAAGAGGTCCACCGCGCGCAGCAGCCCTCGCACCGTGTCCTCGGACAGCTCGGTGCGCGACACCTGCTGGCGCACGTGCACCGTGCGCTGCGGGTAGGGAATCTCGATGTTCTCCCGGCGCAGCCGGTACCACAGCCGCGTGTGCAGGTCCTCCTTCACCGCGTCCGCCAGCCCGTAGTCCGCGAGGAAGAAGCGCACCATGTAGCGGATGCACGACTCGTCGAAGGCCAGCGTGCGCGCCATCGGCGGAGGCTCGACGAGAATCTGCGGAATCTCCCGCATGACGTCCAGCAGCGCGGCCTTCACCTGGTTGGGCGGGGCGTCGTGGGAGATGCGCAGCTCCACGTCCACGCCCACCGGCTCCTGGTCCTCGGAGAAGTTCTGCACCAGCTCCTTGGCCACCATGCTGTTGGGCAGGGTGATGACCTCGCGGCGGAAGGTCGCCAGGCGGATGGAGCGCCAGCCGATGTACACCACGCGCCCGGAGTGGGTGCCGATGCGGATGAAGTGCCCCACCTCGAAGGGCCGGTCCAACTGCAGCGACAGGCCGGCGAAGAGGTTGCCCAGCGTCTCCTGGAGCGCGAGGCCCATCACCACCGACAGCACCGCGGACGTGGCCACCAGGCCGGTGAGGTCCAGCGACAGCTGCGTCTTGAGGATGGGCAGCGCGGCCAGCGCGTACAGCGTGAAGTCGATGACGTCCCGGAGGATTTTTGGCGGCGCCACGGAGTGGGCCCGCAGGCGCATCAGCTTCAGCCCGAAGGCCACGCTGGCGCGGATGACGCCGAAGGCGAACGTCAGCATCCACGCGACGCGGACCGCCTTGAGCACCGCCTTGGGGGTGGTGTCCGGCAGCGCCCAGGCCACCAGCCGCAGCACCAGGAAGGCGAACAGCAGCCGGATGGCGCCATTCACGTCGCGCCGCAAGTCCTTGTCCGAGGTGGCGGTGCGCACCGCCAGCAGCACCACCGCCAGCACGGCACCGACGGCCAGGGACAGATTGCTCTGGAGGAAGGGAAGCAAGGCCCCGCATGTCACCAGCGCGTCACAGGGGGGTCAAGGCAGGCTTGTTGACGGGTGGCCTACCTCCGGGGATACACGCCTCATGACGCTGGCATCGGTGCTGGGACAGCCGCGCGCGATTGATTCACTCCAGGCGGCACTGCGTGGCGGCGCGGTGCACCATGCGTATCTCTTCGCCGGGCCGGAGGGTGTGGGCAAGGAGCTGGCGGCGGTGGGGCTGGCCCAGGCGCTGACGTGCCCCGAGCAGCCGGACGTGGGCTGCGGCACCTGTGCGAGCTGCGTCCGGATAGACAAGGGCCTGCACCCGGACGTCACGTGGGTGATGCCGGACGAGGAGCGGGTGTCGCGCGGGCTGGCGGGGCGCTCGGACTTCTCGGGCACGCCCAGCCGCGAGCTGCGCGTGGAGCAGATTCGCGGCCTCCAAGAGCGGCTGGCGCTGCGCGGTCTGGAGTCGAAGCGCAAGGTGGCCATCATCGTCTCCGCGCAGACGATGAACGTGCAGGCGCAGAACGCCTTCCTGAAGACGCTGGAGGAGCCGCCCTCGGAGACCACCCTCATCATGGTGACCAACGCCATGGACCGGCTGCTGCCCACCATCCGCAGCCGGTGCAGCAAGGTGCACTTCAACCCGCTGCCGGTGGAGCTCGTCGCCCAGCGCGTGCAGAAGGAGCGCAAGCTGGACGCGGACACCGCCGCGCTCGCGGCCATCATGGCCGGAGGCAGCCTGGGCCGCGCGCTGGCGCTGGACGTGGAGGCGCTCGCCCAGCGCAAGGACGTCGTCACAGCCTTCGAGACGCTGCGCGGTGAGGACGCGGTGGGCCTGTTGCGCTTCGCCGAGGCGCACGGCGGCTCGCGCGAGGACGCGGAAGGGGCGCTGGAGTTGCTGGTGCTGTGGACGCGCGACGTGGCGCTGGCCCGGGCGGGGCTGGAGGCGTCGCTGGCCAACCGGGACATGAAGGCGCTGGCCCTCGAGGCGGCCGCCCGCACCTCCGAGGCCCAGCTGCACCGGCGTCACTCGCTGCTGGAGGGCACGCGCGCGGCCATTGCCCGCAACGGCGCGCCCCGGCTGCAGCTGGAGCGCATGTTGATTGAGCTGTTCACGGAGGTCGCACGGTGAGCGCCGACCTGGATGACGTGCTGAAGGAGGTGAAGGCGGGCAAGGTGGCGCCGCTGTACCTCCTGTGGGGCGAGGAGTTCCTGGTCCGCAAGGGCGCCGACGAGCTGGTGAAGACGCTGGTGCCGGACGCGTCCATGGGGCTCAACCTGGCCGTGCTGGACGCGGGCAGCCCCCGCGAGGTGGCGCAGGAGCTGGCCACGATGCCGCTGTTCCCCGGGCGCAAGGTCGTCCTGGTGAGAGACCCGGAGTTCCTCGCGCCCAAGAAGGGGCGGGGGGACGCGCTGGGCAAGGCGCGCGAGGCGTGGAAGGCGGGCAAGCGCAAGGAGGGCGCGCGGCGGCTGCTGGCGCTGGCGGCGCGCGCGGGCTGGGGCGTGGAGCAGTTGGATCCGGGCAGGTCCGGCGCGCCGTCCGTGGAGCAGTGGAAGGACGAGCTCAACGTGGACCTCGCGGAGGCGGACCTCGCCTTCCTCGCGGAGGCCGCCGCCTTCTGCCGCGAGGAGCGCATCTCCGCCCCGGAGGGAGACGCCTCCGCGCTGCTGGAGCTCATCCAGAAGGGCGTGCCGTCCGGGCACGCGCTCGTCATGGCCGCCTCCGAGGTGGACCCCAAGAATCCGCTGGTGAAGCTGGCCCAGGACAAGGGCCACGTCGTCGAGCGCAAGGTGGCCGCGCGCCACAAGGATTTGGACCTCTCCGACATCGCCAAGGAGTTCCTGGCGCCCTTCAAGAAGAAGCTGGGGCCCGGGGCGCTGGAGGAGCTGAAGGAGCGCATCGGCGGCAACATCCGCCTGCTCCAGTCGGAGCTGGAGAAGCTGGCCACCTACTCGGAGGGGCCGGCGATTGAGCGCACGGACGTGGCCATGCTGGTCCACCACGCCCGCGAGGAGGAGTTCTTCGAGCTGTCCGAGGCGCTGCAGAAGCGCGACTTCGGCGCGGCGCTCGCCTACGCCGACGACGCCATGGGGCAGGGCACCCACGCGCTGCAGCTGCTGGGCGCGGTGGCCTCCATCGTCCGCACCCTGCTGGAGAGCCACGAGTGGCTGTGGCGCTACGCCGGCGGCAACCCGCCGCGCTCCGCCAAGGACGTGGAGGCGCGCGTGTTGCCCCGGCTGGAGACGGAGCTGAAGGGCACCAAGCGGAAGATGCCCAATGCCTGGGCGCTCACCTTCAGCATGAAGGCCGCGGCCGGCTACGAGCGCCGGGAGCTGCTGGGCGCGCTGGTGGCGTGCGCGGAGGGGGACCTGGCCCTGAAGTCCTCGGCCAACGGGCGGCTGGTGATTGAGCGGCTGCTGGCCACGGTGTGCATCCGCCCCTGAACCCGGAAGGCCGGGGAGGGCCCGCCGGCCCGGCCCCCTGGGTGGCGCTTCCGGGTGCACGGGCGCCCGGGCTCAGGTAGAGGAGGACGGGTATGGCGGACAAGCGTCGCTTCGACCTCTTCGCGGACTTCATCGTGTCGCGCTTCGCGGCCCCTCGCGTCTTCGACGTGGCCGGGGGCCAGGGGCGTCTCAACGAGGCGCTGACGCAGCGGGGCCGGGCCGTCACCACCTTCGACTTGCGCCACAAGCACCTGCCCGTCACCTACGCGCAGCGCATCTTCACGCTCGAGGAGCCGTGCGAGGCGGAGCTGGTGGTGGGCATGCACCCGGACGGCGCCACCCGCGTCATCATCGAGTACGCCGCGCGCCACCGGCTGCCCTTCGCCGTGGTGCCGTGCTGCTCGGACAACGGCATGCCCTACAACCCGTGGATGCGACACCTGGCCGAGCTCGCCCGCGAGGCCGGCTTCGCCACCGTCGAAGAGGTGAAGCTCGCCATGGACGGACGCGCGCGCGTGCTGGTGGGTGAGCCCGCCCCCAGGACGTCGAATTGAGGGCATTTGCTACCCATGTAAAGTTGCAACGCCAAACACCCGTGAGCTAGAATTACCTCCTGTCTCCAAAACAGACACTGATACTGGCAGTGTGTCGTCTCGCGAGACATCGGTTGAGAATGCTGCGCCCGACGGAGGGCGCCCGTTTTCCCGGCCTTTCTGTAAAAGCGTTATACGTTCGTCTCGCGTGACTCAGGACATCCGTGTGCCAGCCGGGCAGTCCTGTTTAGCGGGCTAATAGAGGGTATCGCGGAGTCTCAAGGCGTTGGCCCGAACCGTGCTCAGGGGGAGGTCGCCCGTCGGCGCGTTGCCGCCGGGTTCAAAGGAGCCATGCCCCTTGGTTCGAACCCGTATCCTGACTGCGCTGCTCGTCCTCCCCCTGGCCGCCTGCGAAGTGGGCGGTGACGCGACGACTCAAGATGTGCAGAAGCCGGACGAGCTCGCGGAAGTGACGAGCTCCCTCGCCGCCATGCCCGGCGCCGAGGTGGTGGGTCGGCATGATGATGGCGTTCCCTTCCTGATTCGCGGCAACCTGGGTTCCGTGGACAGCGCGCTGCGCGGCTTCGCGGGCGTGGACACGGTGCGCGCCGTCAGCGCGGCGCTGCCGAGCATCGCCGGCAGCTTCCGCCTGCGCGCCGAGGACCTGGTGGTGAGCCGGGTCAGCGTGGATGAGCAGGGCTTCACCCACATCCGCTACAACCAGATGCTGAACAACCTGCCGGTGGTGGGCCAGGAGCTGGCCATCCACGTGGACCCGGCCGGCAACATCGTCATGGCCAACGGCTCGGCCCGTGGCGCCGGCTTCGGCGTCCCCTCCGTGGCGCGCATCGCGCCCCAGTCCGCGGTGACGGCCGCCCTGCGCAACACCGTGGGCACCCGCCTCGACGTGGAAGGTGAGCCCCGGCTCGTCTACCTGCGCGCGGGCCACGCGCAGAAGCTGACCCTGGCCTTCGAGGTGCTGGTGACGGGTGACGGCGCCGGGCTGCCCATCCGCGACCACGTCTATGTGGACGCCACCAACGGCGTCGTGGCCGACCGCGTCTCCGACATCCACACGGCGCTCAACCGCGCGGTGTACAGCGCCAACAACGGCACCTCGCTGCCGGGCACGCTGCGCCGCTCCGAGGGTGGCGCGGCCACGGGCGACACCCACGTGGACGACAACTACACCCACCTGGGCACCACCTACGACTGCTACAAGACGCTGTTCAACCGCGACTCGTACAACAACGCGGGCGCGCAGCTGCGCAGCACCGTCCACTACAGCAGCAACTACGTCAACGCCTTCTGGAACGGCAGCCAGATGGTGTACGGCGACGGCAACGGCACGCAGTCCGGCCCGCTGGGGCGCGACCTGGACGTGACGGTGCACGAGCTGACGCACGCCGTGACGTCGTCCGAGTCCAACCTGACGTACTCCAACGAGTCCGGCGCCCTCAACGAGGGCATGTCCGACATCTTCGCCGCCGTGTGCGAGAGCTGGACGCGCAGCTGGTCCACGGACGCGGACGTGTGGAAGATTGGCGAGGACATCTGGACGCCGGCCACCGCGGGTGACGCCCTCCGCTACATGGCCAACCCCACGCAGGACGGCTCGTCGAAGGACTACTACCCCGAGCGCTACGTGGGCGCCTCCGACAACGGCGGCGTGCACTGGAACTCGGGTATCGCCAACCTGGCGTTCAAGCTGCTGTCCACGGGTGGCACGCACCCCCGCGCCAAGACGACGGTGACGGTGCCGGCGCTGGGCGTGGAGAAGGCCGCGCGCATCTTCTACAAGGCCAACACGGACCTCATGGGCGCGGGCACCACCTTCGCCCAGGCGAAGACGTACACGGCGCAGGCCGCGTCGCTGCTCGGCTACACCGCGGCGGAGCAGGATGCGGTGAACAAGGCCTGGGAGGCCGTGGGCGTGGGCGGGACGGTGCAGCCTCCGACGTGCACCGTGCTGACCAACGGCGTGACGGTGACGGGCATCTCCGGCGCCGCGGGTTCGCAGAAGAACTACTGCATCGACGTGCCGGCTGCTCGCGCCTCGTCCTTCGTCCTCAGTGGCGGCACGGGTGACGCGGACATGTACGTGCGCGTTGGCTCTGCTCCGACGACCACGTCCTACAACTGCCGCCCGTACCTCAACGGCAACAACGAGACGTGCAACATCGCGGCGCAGTCGAGCAACCAGCGCATCTACATCATGCTGAACGCCTACACGACCTACAGCGGCACCACGCTCCGCGCTTCCTTCTAGCCTGACGCGAAGCAGGGCGGGGCCGGGCGGCTTGAAGCCCGGTCCCTTCCGCTGGATGACCGCCTCCGGAGCCCTGCGCTCCGGGGGCGGTTTCATTTTGGGCCATGGGCCGAGCGGAGCCTGCCTGTGCGGGAGGGAAGGGTTTCTGGTGTCCCACGGCCCGCGCCGCGATGGGCCGCCGTGAGCCCTTGGTGCGGGAGGCTGTGGTTCGGCCTGCACCGCCCCGCGGCTCGCGC
>JBKGHK010000334.1:0-10669 GCA_046520375.1 Pyxidicoccus sp. 3LFB2 | reverse complement strand
GCGCCCAGGCCGCGGACGGCGCCCAAGGGCCCCTCGCCGGCCATCCCCGAGGCGGCGCTGGCCGACCTCATGGCGGCGGAGAAGGCGCTGTCGCGCGGGGACGTGGACGAGGCGCTCCACCTGGCCCGCCGCAGCCAGCGCGTCCAGGTCACCGGCACCTCCTTCTCGCTGCTCACCCGGGCGCACTGCCGCCAGAAGGACTTCTCCAACGCCCGCACCGCCTGGGAGCGCGTTCCGGCCTGGGAGCGCAACAAGGTGCGCAGCTACTGCAAGCAGTACGAAATCGACCTCTGAGCACCGGGCCGCCCACGCGGCCTCCTGCCAGAGCCCCACACCTCGAGGTGAGACGCTTGAGAACCCTGCTGGCCATGAGTGTCGTCGTCATCGCGCTGGGCTGCGCCCGGGGCACGCGCCCCACCGGCCCCGGTACCGGACCCGTGGGCCCGGGCACCGTGTACTCCTCGCGGGAAGGCGGGTCGGTGACGGTCGTCCCGCTGCTGCCCCTGGAGGAGCGCAAGTACCTCCTCCACTTCCAGGTCCCCGGAGACGACCACGATGGGAAGGTCCTCCTCCACACCGCCACCGAGGACGGGATGGAGTTCTGGGCGCGCTGGCGCGGCCGGGACATGCGCCTCTTCCAGGAGCGCAAGGGCCTGAGGCCGAAGAAGACGGGCGACTTCATGATTTCGAAGGTGCTGGAGGACGCCGCCATCCACGTGAAGCCCGACGCGGAGCGCACCGCCGCGCTGAAGTCCGAGGACGTGCAGGCGCTCTACCTGCGCCAGCTCGCGGACGGCACGCTCGCCCGAGGTGAGGCGTACGACAAGCGGTTCTGGTCCAGGGACCATGACCGCCAGCTCGCCGAGGCGCTGAAGGAGATGAACGCGGCCTGCGGCTCGTCGGTGGCGGCGGCCATCAGCTGGGACAGCGTCCCCGACAAGCTCCTCGACGACGGGGAGGCCATCGGCTCGTACTGCGCCGGCCCGATGGAGGCGCTCAAGTCCCTGTGCGAAGAGTCCGAGGAGGCCCGGCGGACCGTGCAGGCGAAGGTCAAGCGCGTGGACTGCCGCGCCGGGGAGCGCTTCTCCAGCCACCTCGAGACGGACACCGTCGTCTGGAGCATCGCCCCCGGCACCAGCAGCCCGGGCCGCGAGCAGAACATGCAGTTCTTCATGGACAACCTCTAAGGCGGAGCCCGCATGTCACCCTCACGATTCCTCGCCTTCGCGGTGCTCCTCACCTCCGGCGCCTCCGGGGCCGTCGAGCCGCCCTGGGGCACGGGGCAGAACCCGAACCTGGGCCAGCGGATGGTCCTGGAGAGCACCGCCGTGTGCACCGATGGGCAGGGCCACTACGTCGTGGCCACGTCCCTGAGGACGACGTCCCAGTTCCAGCTCTTCTACGGGGACGGCCGCCGCTTCATGCAGCTGCCCCTGGTGCCCAACATCATCTGGATGCCGCCGGGCGCGTTCCTCGACCCGCGCTTCGAGAACTCCGAGGCCAACAGCAACGTCAACAACAGTGGGCTCGACCTGCGGCCGTACTCGCGCGTCACCGTCGACAAGAAGGCCAACACCTGCGCCGTCACCTGCGGCCGGCGCACCACGCCCTTCACGCTGGTGGAGCCCGCCCAGGCCCGGGAGCTGCTGCTCAAGGCCACGTACGAGGCGAGCCCGCAGAAGTACGAGCCGCATGCCCTGCTGCGTGACGCGAAGGGCACCTACTACCTCGTGGAGCGGAGCACCGCGTCCTCCGAGCAGAAGGGCTACCGCATCTTCATCGGCCCCCGCGGCCGGTTGAAGCCGCAGCAGATGCTCAATGTCGTCGCCGACTCCCAGGGCGAAATCTTCTCCACGAAGAGGGGCGACCTGCAGCTGGTGCTGGACCGCGAGCAGCCCTCGCTGTGGATTGTGAAGAAGAAGCAGCAGAAGCTCCGCTCGGTGCCCGTCGAGCAGAACCGCCTGCTCATCTACAACGAGCTGGGCGTCTACACCGGCGCGCGCCTCGGCACGCCCTGCGACGACCTGTAGCCGACCTCCGGAGTGTCCGTGCGCGGACCCCACCCCACCTCCTGCGTCCACCCATGGACACCCCCACGGGTGGATTGCTTGAGGGTTGGTGCATTGCGTTAGAGATGACCTATCCTGATGGGACCGAATAGGATGGTTTACGCAATGTCCACCACCGGGCAGTCCAGGGCGGAGTCAGCGGCGGGGCCCGTGGCCCTCGGGGCCTGCCCGGGCCGGTGGATGCGCCTGTCGTACGGCCGCGCCTCGTGGCGAAGGGTCGTCCGGGGCCCGGTTCCAGCCGGGACGGGGGGCCTGGCTGGAACCGGGGACCCCGTCGTGCAGTAGACTCGCCAACAGTTGTCTGTGCCGGGGGGGAGGGGAGCTGAATGATGGTGGTGGAGGCACCGGAACCCAGGAAGCTATCGGCCATCCTGTTCACGGGCATTGAAGGCCCGGGGCGGGACTCGTGGCGCGATGACGCGCTTCAACAACTATTGCGTGACGAGCACGCGGCGCTGGTGCGGGAGCTGCTCCCGCGCCATGGCGGACGCGAGGTGAAGCGGCTGGAGGACGGCTTCCTGCTGGAGTTCGAGGGCGGCATGGCCGCCGTGGGCTTCGGGCTGGAGCTGCAGCGCACGCTGACGGCGCGCAACGGCAGCGTGGGCGCCGAGCGCCGGGTGGTGCTGCGCGTGGGCGTGCACCTGGGCATGGTGGTGCACCGCGACGGCGACGTGTTCGGCGAGGGCGTCAACCTCGCGGCCCGAATCGAAGCGCTCGCCCGTCCCGGCACGCTCTACGTCAGCGAGACGGTGGCGCGGCAGGTGGAGGGCCGCCTGGCCTCGCCGCCGGTGCGCCTGGGGCGGGGGGAGATGAAGAACATCCGCCTGCCGGTGGCCGTCTACCGCATCGACCCGCCCGAGGGCCGCAACCGCGTGCGGCTCTTGTCTCGCATGCGCTCGTTCCTGGGCCGCCGGGGCGCGGCGAACTAGGGTGCCGTCCATGGCCCCGTCCTCGTCCCCGCTCACGCTCGTCGTCGGTACGAAGAACTACTCCTCCTGGTCCCTGCGTCCCTACCTGGCGCTGGCCCACACCGGGCAGCCGTTCCAGGAGGTGGTGGTGCCGCTGGGAGAGCCGGACACCACCCAGAAAATCCTCCAGCACTCGCCCACCGGGCGCGTGCCGCTGCTCAAGCACGGCGAGCTGGCCATCTGGGACTCGCTGGCCATCTGCGAGTACCTCGCGGAGACGTTCCCCGAGGCCCGGCTGTGGCCCGAGGACAGGGCGGCCCGCGCGGTGGCGCGCGCCGTCACGGCGGAGATGCACTCGGGCTTCACGGCGCTGCGGCAGCACATGAGCATGAACATCCGCGCCCGGAAGCCCGGCCAGGGGCGCGCGCCCGGCGTGGCCGAGGACATCGCCCGCATCCACGCACTCTGGAACGACTGCCGCGCCCGCTTCGGCCAGGGCGGCCCGTTCCTCTTCGGCCGCTTCAGCGTGGCCGACGCCTTCTACGCCCCCGTCGTCAGCCGCTTCGTCACCTATGACGTGACGCTGGACGCGGTGGGCGCGGCCTACCGCGACGCGGTGCTGGCCCTGCCGGCCTTCCTGAAGTGGGCCGAGGCCGCGAGGCACGAGAAGGCCCTGGCGAAGTACGAGTAGGCGCCCGGGCTCACAGCCCCAGCGCCTTCAGCTGCGCGTCGAAGGCGTCCGCGGTGGTGAAGAGGCGGCCGTGCAGGCCCAGCCCGTCGGCCGCGTCCACGAACTCCTGGAGGTCGTCGAAGAAGGCGGCCTCGCCGGGGGCGCAGCCCACGCCCTGCAGCGCGAGCCGGAAGATGTCCGGCTCCGGCTTCACGTGCCCCACCTCGCAGCTCATCACCACGCTGTCGAAGCGCTGGAGCACGGGCAGCAGGGGCCGGAGGTACGCGGCATGGAGGGCATTGGTGTTGGACACCAGGCCCACCTTCACCCGGCCTGGCAGGGACTCCACGCGCGGCAGCACCTCGGTGTGCAGGGTGAAGTGGCTGCTCCACAGGGGGGCGAACTCCGCCATGGGCAGCTCTACCTCCAGCGCGCGGCACACGTCCTGGCGGATGGCCTCGGCGTCCAGCAGGCCCCGGTTGGCGGCCGTCCAGCCCGCGCCCGCCAGCCGCTGGCCCACCTCCGTGCCAGTGAGGCCCGCGCGCGCACCCAGGCGGGTGAACAGCAGCGCGTTGTCATGGAAGACGAGGACGTTTCCCAGGTCCAGCAGGACTGCCTTCACCGCCGCCATGCGTGCTCCTTAGATTCGGTAGGCGCGCGCGACGTCCTGCATCTGCCCGGAGACCTCCTGGAGCAGCTTCGCCGCCCGGGTGGTCGCCGCCAGGCCCTGCTGGGTGTCGTTCATCATCGACGACATGTCCGTCACCGCGCTGAAAATCTGGGCGATGCCCGCGTTCTGCTGGGCCACCGCGCCGGCAATCTGCCGCACCGCCGAGGCGTTGTCCTGGATGATGGAGGCCAGCTCCTTCAGCCTGTCTCCGCTGCTGCGCACCTGCTCCAGGCCCGCCTCCACGCGCGCGTGGCCCGCCTCCGTCATCTTCGCGGTGGAGAGGATGGCGTTGCCCAGCTCGTTGAGGATGTCGCGCACCCGCTCGGTGGAGTCGATGGACTGGTCCGCGAGGCTGCGAATCTCGCGCGCCACCACGCCAAAGCCCTTGCCGTGCTCGCCCGAGCGCGCGGCTTCAATCGCCGCGTTGAGCGCCAGCATGTTGGACTGGTCCGCCAAATCCTTCACCGTCTGGGTGATGCCGCCAATCTGGCGCGTGCGCTCGTTGAGCTGGGCGATGCGCTCGGTCATCTGACGGGACTGGTCCAGCAGGGACTGGAAGCCGCCGAGGCTGTCGCGGATGTCCTCCTCGCCCGCGTGGCCCACCTCCTCGGCGCGCGAGGCGCGGCCGAGCACGTCCTCCGCCTTCTCCGAGGCGAGCAGCGACGTCTGCCGGATTTCCTGCGCCGTCACCTGCGTCTCCTGCAGGGCGGCGGCCTGGCGCGCCACGTTGCGCTCCTGCTGCTCGGAGGCCCGCTGCAGCTCCGCCACGGTGTCGCTGAGCACGCGGGTGCCGCGGTGCAGGCTGTGCGCCGTGTCGCGCAGCTGCTTCACCAGCTGGCCGAAGGCGCCGGCCAGCTCGCCCACCTCGTCGTTGCCGGCCTTCACGTCGAGGGACTGGGTGAGGTCGCCCTCGCGGACGATGCGTGTCACCGCCTCTCGCAGGGCCAGCACCGGCCGGGTGATGCCGCGCGCCAGGAGCCACGCGCCCACCACCGCCAGCACCAGGAAGCCGGCCGCCATCAGCAGCGCCAGCAGGCGCGCGCGGTCCACCGGGGCATAGGCCTCGTCCGGGTCCACCAGCGCGACGAAGTGCCAGCCGTCCCCCACGTCCTTCACGGTGGTGCCGTTGAGGGCCGTCACCGCCAGCAGCTCGTGGTTCGTGCCAGGCTGGGCACCGCGCGAGTCGTAGAGCACCGTGCCATCCGCCTGCCGCAGCGCGAGGGCGAAGCTCGTCAGGCCGCGCTGGCTGGCGCGGGCCAGGGACGGCCGCACCACCTCGTCCACCTGGGCCCAGTCGAAGGCGGCGAGCAGCACGCCCAGCCGCTCGTTGGTGGTCGGGTCCACCACGGGCAGCGCCAGCGACAGCACGCGCACGCCGATGATGGGGTCCTCCACCGTGACGCCCTCGCCGGTGGTGCGGCCCTGCTGGGCCTCGCGGAACCAGGCGCTGCTGCGCACCGTGTCCTGGCTGCCCGCGTACGCGTCACGCAGCGCCGGCATGCTGGCGGAGACGGCGTGGCCCTCGTCGTTGAAGAGGACGATGCCGTTGAGGGTGAGGTAGCGGCGCTGCAGCAACGCCAGCAGGCTGTCCGCCGGCTGGGTGTTGCCGGTGCGCAGCGCGGAGCGCACCGCCGGGTCCTCGGACCAGTTGTGGAGGCTGGCCTCGCGCTCGGCGAGCGTCGCCTCCATGAGGTCCTTCACGCCCTCTGCTTCTCTCAGCAGCGAGGCGCGAATCTGCTCCTCCAACATTCCCCGGGCGCTGTGCGTCTGGAGGACGTTGAGCGTCAGCAGGGGAACGGCGGACAGCAGCGTGACGTAGAGGGTCAGGCGCCCACGCAACGAGAGGGTGCCAAGGAGAGGAAGGGGCATGTCACTCGGGGCTCGGAGGCTGGGGGCCCTCCGAGGAGGTTGGCCCCCAGCCTATATCAGAGCCCCGCTGCGCCGGGAGCCTCCCACGCCTCCTTGCTCAGAGTACGGGCACGCGAGCAGGCAGCTCCCTGGCCGGCACGTTGGAGTAGTCCGAGTCGACGTCCAAAAGGACCCGCTGCTTCACCCGCGAGCTCAGCAATCTCCGCATGCGTCCGAGGAATCCCGGAGGAGCGGCGATGACGAGCTTGTCGAACGCGTGGCGATCATGCCCCTTGTCCAGGTAGTCCGACAACTCGCGGGCGAAGCGGTCGTGCTCCAACTCCTTGCGGCCGTCGGGCTCGTTCTCGGGCTGGGGGCCATGGAGCGTGCCCGCGTTGGGGTTGTCCGGCTGGTTGCGCAGCTCGAGGGACTTGGTCCGGCTCTCGTCGTGCTGGAACTCCTCCACCAGCTGCCAGTCCCCTTCCGCCTTCGCGTCCGTCGCGAAGAGGCGCGCGCGGCTTGCGTTCCCCACCAGGATCCAGAGCGTTCCATCCGCCATGTGGTTCATCTCCTTTAGAGAGGGAGATGAGGACCGGTGTAGCCCCCGGCAAGCTTCCGCCACCGAGCCGCGCCTCCGCCGTGCGCAGGGCAGGCGGGCATGTCCTACCCGGTTGACAGGGACGTCCGCCGACCCGGGGAGCGGGCAACCAACTGTCATTCCGTTGTGCGGTGCGCCGAGGTAGAACCAGGGCATATGCGTATTCCCGCTGCTTCCTCCGTCGCCCTGCTGGCGCTCGCGCTGTGGGTCCACCCCGCGTGGGGCCAGGACACGGGTGGGCTGGGGCTGGACCTCAGCTCTGATACTCCCGCGCAGGACGCTCCGGACATGGGGCTGGACCTTCGCTCCGACGACCCGAAGACGGAGCTGACGCCGCGCTTCGTGCTGCTGGGGCTGGACACGCCCGAGCGCGCTGGCGCGCAGCAGGCGCCCGTGTGGCTGAAGACGCTGGCGCGCGGCGCGATGTCCTCGGGCATGGTGGCGCTGGGGGCGAACCTGCAGGAGACGCGCGAGCGGCTGGCCGAGGGCTACAACGCGGCGGTGCGCTGCACCGAGGTGTCGTGCCTGGCCGAGCCGGCCGAGGCGCTGGACGCGGACCTGCTCACCACCGCGCGCCTGTCGCTGGAGGACGCGGGCTGGACGCTGCGCACGTGGACGTATGACCGCGACAAGCGCGTGGTGCACGAGGACGTGGTGTCGGGGCGCAACCCCAAGGACGCCGCCTTCCAGAAGGAGGCCGCCACCAAGCTGTCCAACCGGATGATGGCGCTGGCCCGGCCGCGCGCGGTGCTCAAGGTCACCGTCAACGTGCCGCAGGCGGTGGTGAAGGTGGGCGAGCGCATCCTCGGCGTGGGCGAGGTGGAGGCGCGGCTGCCGCCGGGCACCGCGCAGCTCGAGGTGTCCGCGGACGAGTACAGCACCTTCACGAAGACGCTGAACCTCAAGCCCGGGGGCCGTGAGGCCGTGGACGTGCGGCTGGAGATCTCCGGCCCCGCGCCGGAAGGCCCTGGCGACGACGCGGTGGCGGGCGTGTCCGGCCGCGGGGGCGGCAGCCCGTCCATCTTCAAGCGGCCGGCGCTCTACACCGCGGTGCTGGGCCTGGCCGCGGTGGGCGTGGGCGCGGTGCTGGGCATGGGCGCCAGGACGTGGAGTCGCGGGCGGGCGACGCGGACGGCGACGGCATCTTCGACGTGAGCCGCAAGGAGCGGCTGGATGCGCAGTCGCAGGCGAACCTCGCCACGGCGCTCATCGCCGGAGGCGGCGTGGTGACGGCCGGCAGCGTGGTGTGGCTGGTGGTGGTGCCCACGCGCCGCGCTCCGTCGGCCTCTTCCCTGGAGCCGGGCGGTGGCGGCGGCGCCTCCTCGGCGCTGCACTTCGTCGTCGGCGGGAGCTTCTGAGACCTTTTATGAAGACCTTCAATCCCTGGCTGCGCGCCCTGTGTTCCCTGCTGCTCCTCTCCGGCGCGGCGGGCTGCAAGGTGGAATTTCCCAACGACGTGCCCTACACCTGCGAGGCGGACGCGGACTGCGGTGGCGACAGCTACCTGTGTACCGCGCTGCCCAACAACGGGCCGAAGTACTGCTGCCTTCCGGAGGCGGACGAGCGCTGCAACAACGTGGACGACGACTGCGACGGCGCCGTCGATGAGCTGGACGCGCCCTGCTACACGGGCGCCGAGGGCACCAGCGGCGTCGGCACCTGCCGTCCGGGCCAGGCCGTGTGCGGCGCCAATGGCGCCGTCCTCTGCCGCAACCAGGTGCTCCCGCTCAACGAGGAGTGCAACGGCTTCGACGACGACTGCGACGGCCGCGTCGACGAGGACTTCGACCTGCAGAGCGACCCCGGGTACTGCGGCAAGTGCGACGTGGCCTGCACCTTCCTGCAGAACTGCGTGAATGGCGAGTGCGTGCGGCGCGGCGAGCTGGACTGCGGCAACGGCCTGGATGACAACGGCGACGGCCCCGCGGACTGCTTGGACCTGGACGACTGCAACAACCAGTCGTGCGGCGCCGGCTGCGTGTGCCGCAGCGGCCGCAGGGCCGAGGCGGACTGCGGCGCCGGTGGCGACGATGACGGCGACGGCTTCACCGACTGCGCGGACCGCGACGACTGCGACAACAAGTCCTGCGGCGCCGGCTGCGCGTGCACCAGCGGCCGCAAGGTCGAGACGGCGTGTGACAACGCCGGGGACGACGACGGCGACGGCAACGCCAACTGCGCGGACACCGACTGCGACGGGGACTCGTGCGGCGAGGGGCGCACCTGCCAGAGCTCCACGTGTGGCGAAGGCGACTGCGCCAACGGCGCGGACGACGACGGTGACAGCCTCACCGACTGCGCGGACCGGGCCAACTGCGACAACAAGGTCTGCGGCGAGGGCTGCATCTGCGCGGGTGGCGCCCGGACGGAGGCCGTCTGCTCCGACGGCATCAGCAATGACGGCGATGCGGCCGTCGACTGCGCGGACTCGGAGTGCAACGGCCGGAACTGCTTCGCCGGGGAGCCGACGTCGACCTGCAACTTCAGCACGCGCTCCTGCGTGGAGACCAGCTGCCGGGATGCCCGCGACAATGACGGGGACGGGAATGCCGACTGCCGGGACACGGACTGTGTGAACAGGCCCTGCAACCGCGGCTCGGGAACGGGCACCTGCAACGCCAGCGGGGAGTGTGTGTGAGCGGGGCGTGTGCGGCGGGGTCCTCCTCCAGGGCCTTGCCGCGCGCCTACCGTCTCCCACCTGCTTCGACATCGAGTCCCGCATCGTGAGTTCGCTGCCCCCCCACCGTTCGATAGCCGTCAGTCTCCGGTGGAGGGGCCCGGCCCCCGCATGGTTCTTGGTGAACGGCCCTGAAGGGACGGGTAGGTGTTTCTCCGAGGGTGTCCCCTCGGGAAACGTCGCTCACGGGCGTCGCGAATTCTCACAGCCCGACAAGTACGCCGTCCCTGGGAAGACAGAGCGCCATGAGAGGGTTGCCGTTCGACCCGATCATGGAAAGTTCTTCCCATCATGGGCTCCGATGACCTCTTCGCACAGACCGTGCTGTCCACCGCCGGGGGCGCCGTGGGCGGCGTAGTCCATCGCTCCGATGTGGAGCTGCGGGTGGGCTCCTCGCTTGGGGCGTACCAGCTCGAGCGACTCCTCGGTGAGGGGTCCATGGGCCGGGTGTTCCAGGCGCGCCACGCGCGGCTGGGCCGCCAGGTGGCGCTCAAGGTGCTCAAGCCCGAGCACGCGCGCGACAGCGGCTTCGTGCAGCGCTTCTTCCAGGAGGCGCGCACCGTCAACCAGATCAACCACGAGCACATCGTCGAAATCTTCGACTTCGTGGATGAGGGCGAGGGCGGGCACGTCTACTGCGTGATGGAGCTGCTGCGCGGGCAGAGCCTGAGCTCGCTCCTGCAGGAGGAGAAGCTGTCGCTCGCGCGCATCCAGCGCATCGTCGTGCAGGTGTGCGCGGCGCTGGGCGCGGCCCACCAGGTGGGCGTGGTGCACCGGGACATCAAGCCGGACAACCTCTTCATCATCCACCGCGCGGGCCAGCCGGACTTCGTGAAGGTGCTCGACTTCGGCGTGGCCAAGCTGCTCACGTCCGAGGGCAACACCACGGGGACGATGGACGGCACCATCATCGGCACGCCCGCGTACATGGCCCCGGAGCAGGCGGCGGGCTTGCAGGTGGACCCGCGCTCGGACGTCTACGCGGTGGGCAACATCCTCTATGAGCTGCTCTCCGGGAAGCCGCCCTTCCAGGCGCCGGCCTTCGGGCAGCTCGTGGTGCAGATCATCACCCAGCCGCCGCCGCCGCTGCCCACGCACCTGCCCTCGGGCGAGCCGATGCCGCCGGAGCTGGCCGCGCTGGTCATGCGCTGCCTGGCCAAGGACGCCGACGCGCGCCCGCAGAGCCTGGCGGAGGTGACGACCGCGCTGTTGCTGCTGCCCACGTCGGC
>JBKGHK010000333.1:0-10670 GCA_046520375.1 Pyxidicoccus sp. 3LFB2 | reverse complement strand
TTGGGCATGCCCGCCCGCGTCGCCAGCCGCTCCACCATCTGATGAGGCAGGCGCCTGCTCGGCGCGTTGCAGCCATCATCCGCCCGGCGGTTGCCGTCGTCACACGTCTCGCCCGTGTCGAGCCGCCCGTTGCCACAGCCGCCGCGACGGCGCACACGCCCTGCGTACAGGAGGCGCCCGTCGCGCAGACATTCCCGCACGCGCCGCAGTTCCGGTCATCCGTCCGCAGGTCGAGGCAGGTGCCGTCGCAGGAGGTCTGCTGCGCGGGACAGTCTTCGGAGTCCGGGGGCTCTGACGTGGAACAGGCCAGGGCGAAGAGGGCCAGGACGGCCATGGCGAGCAGCCCCGGAGCGGAGCGGTGAGACGTCTGCATTCAAGACTCCCAGAGGTGGCCAGCAAAAGGCGGCGCGAGCGCCGGCCGCCTTCGTGGCTGGGGAGAGCCTCCAGAGACACCGGAGGCGTCCACGCGACATGCACGGACAGCCGCCAGGGTGCGGGAGTTGCCGTGCGCGGGCTGTACCACTTAAGGGGTAGCGGTCCGGACAGCCCCGTCAGGCGGGGCTATCCAGGCGGGCGTCAGTCCACCGGCAGCCACCAGGCCAGCTTCACCGCGAAGGTGTGGCTGCCCGGGGCGGAGAAGCTGTTGCCCAGCGCGGAGGGCTCCAGCACGCGGCCCAGGGCCTGCTCGTTGGAGCGGTCCTGCTGCCACACGAAGAAGAGCGTGCTGCCTGGCCGGAACTCCCAGCGCACCACCAGGTTGCTGCGCAGCGAGCGGAGGTTGAAGTCCGGGTCGTCCACCTCGAAGGCCGCGCCCGAGCCGTCCACCAGCCGCAGCCGGCCGTCCTCGCGGGTGGTGTTCTCGTCGCCATAGCGCACGAGCTCGCGGCTCCGCGCCCGGGCCAGCTCCCCGAAGCGGCTGTAGCGCCCGCTGGCCGCGAAGGGCTCCGCGTACAGCTCCACGCTCAGGTTGGGGGTGACGAAGAAGTCCGCGCGCAGCCGGGCGAACAGCTCGTGCAGCTCCACCGCGCCAAAGACGTAGCGCCGGCCGAAGGTCTCCGCCCCGCCGCCGTCCACCGAGTCCACGTACTGCGGCTCCTCCGTGTAGCGCGACAGCCCCGGCTGCACGGACAGGCGCAGCCGCGACGTGGGCTGCACCGACAGGCTGCCGCCCAGCGTGTAGCCGTGGCTGCCCGTCTCGTAGCGCCACGTCTTCGCGTTGAGGTTCCACCGCGTCGTCGCGCTGTAGGCGTTGTCCAGCTCGGCGATGAAGTCCACCCCCTGCCCCGTCTGCATCAGCGGGCCGCCGCGCGTCAGCACGTCCGACAGCGCGCGGGGGAAGTACGAGGCGGTGACGGCGCCCGTCCAGAAGTTGGGGAAGGTGGCGCTCACCGTCGACGACAGGCCGGTGGACTGGCGCACGCCGCCGTAGTTCCAGTTGTTGTTGAGCGCCAGCGTCGTCTCCAGGCCCCGCAGCCACCGGCCCGGCTCCGTGTCCCGGTACGTGAGGCTCAGGTCCGCCTGGAGGTCGTCCGCCGTCTGCAGGCTGCCCACGTCGTTGAGCTCGAAGCCCGGCGACTCCGCGTAGCCCCCCACGCTCCACAGCCAGTGCTGGCCGCTCACCCGCGCCATCGTGACGCCCGCGGTGTAGCCGGACAGGGACGTGGCCTCCGGGTCCAACCGCACGTACGTCTGGTCCGGCCGCTGGTAGAACCGCGCGCTGGAGCGCTGCAGCCGCGTCATGGCCTCGGGCGTGCCGCTCACGTGGCTGCCACCCGCGTACGCGCTCAGCGAGTACTGGCCCCCCGGGCCCAGCCGGAAGGCCGCGTCCGCGCTGGCCGTGTACGCCTGCCGGGGCAGGTTGAAGGTGAGGCTCTCGCCCGGGCCCATGGGCGACACGGAGCGATTCACGCCCGTCAGCATGGCGCCCACCACCGAGGCCCCGTCACCCAGCTCCTGCTGCGCGCGCATCACGCCATAGCCGGTGAAGGGCTCCAGCCGCACCCGGCCCTCCTGCGCCGTGTCGAAGTCGTAGACGTCCGCGAAGCTATGGCCGGTGACGGCCGCCAGCGCCCCCACGGACAGGCCCGAGGCCAGCCGCCCGGTGAGCTTCCCCGCGCCCCACAGCGTGCTGGCCCGGGGGCCCTCCACGAAGTCGCGCTGAGACTGCAAGTCCCCCAGCAGGCGCGGGCTGGCGCCGATGCGCCGCGAGTAGAAGTACGTGGGGCCGCTGTTGCCCGTGAAAATCTGGCTGCCCTCGGTGAAGAAGGGGCGGCGCTCGTCGAAGATGACTTCGAAGGCCGTCAGGTTCACCACCGACGGGTCGGCCTCCAGCTGGCCGAAGTCCGGGTTCACCGTGGCGTCCAGCGTGAGGTTGGGCCCCAGGCCCACCTTGACGTCGCCGCCCACGCGGCCCGCCCAGTCCCGCCGCGAGTCGAAGGGCGTGCCCGCGCGCAGGTTGCGCCCGGAGTTCACCTGCCAGTCCCCCGCCACGTACGGCAGCAGCTCCAGACGGCGCGAGGGCCGCACACCGCGCACGCCCGTCAGCTCGCCGAACCACGAGGACCAGCCGGTGACGTGCCGGGGCACCACCACCCAGAAGTCGTCCTCGTTGCGGCGCGGCACGTAGCGGTTGAGGTTGAGGCCCCACACCTGCCCGTCCACGTCGTTGAAGCGCAGCTGGGAGAAGGGAATGCGCAGCTCCGCCACCCACCCACCGCCCGTCAGGGTGGTGCGCGCCTGCCACACAGGGTTGAAGGAGAAGTCCCTGTCGAACTCGTCGTCCGTCGGGTGGAACCAGTCCACGCGCTGGCCCGCGGCCGTCACCGCGAAGCTGTAGGCGGTGCGCCGGTCATTCCACGTGTCGAGCGAGATGATGAGCCGCTCCGCCACGCCACTCTCGTCCCGCCGCGTCATCACCGTTTCGATGTCGGCCTGGGAGTCGCTGAACATCCGCGCGCCGACATAGAGCGCATCGCCGTCGTAGACGAATGCCACCTCCGTGCGCAGCGTGGCGGGGAGCCCCTGTTCCGGTTCCTTCTGGGTGAAGTCGGCGGTGAAGGTGGCCTGTCCCCAGGCCGCGTCGTCCAGCACGCCGTCCAATGTGGGCGGCTGCTCCACACGCACCGCCGACACACTCCGGCGAGGACCTGGAACCTGGGCATGGGCCAAGGCGCCACCCAGGAGCAGCATGCAGAGCGTGACAGGGACGACTTGGAGACCCATGCGAGGCACGCACGGTACACACCCGCCCGCCCGAGTCACGCAGACAGAAATTCCCGAGCGCCTGCCAGCCACGCACGTGACGCACCGCTCGGCCCGGCCCCGCATTTGCAATTCACGCGGAGGACACCGGGACGCGGCGGGAAGTTCGCGCGCCGCCCATCCTGACGCCACGCGGCGCCCCTACTTTTCGCTCGCCCTCCGGGAGGACTCATGCGCATCGCGGTGATTTCGGACCTGCACCTGGGGCGTCGCGACGCCGCGGACCACTTCGGCCACGACGACTCCGGGTTCCTGCGCTTCCTGCGCTTCCTGGAGAGCAACTTCGAGCGCATCGTCCTGCTCGGCGACATCTTCGAGACGCTTACCCCGAGGACGCCGGGGCGGCAGGTGGCGGAGCTGGCCGCCGCGCGCGCCGCCCACCCGGACATCGTCCAGCGCTTCGCGCGGCCCCAGTACCACTACATCCACGGCAACCATGACCTGGTGGCCGGCACGGTGCTGGGGGCGCCCGAGCAGCTCGTCCTGGAGGCCGACGGGGTGAGGCTGCTGTTCACCCATGGGCACCACCACGACTGGGTCATCCGCAAGGCGCGCATCCTGTCGGAGGCGGCGGTGTGGGCGGGGGCCTGGCTGCGGCGGATGCGGCTGCGGGCCATGTTCCGCATGTTCCAGGCGCTGGACGCGCGGCTGACGAACGCGCTGCCGGACCCGGCGCGCTGCACCTTCCAGCGCTGGGCCCTGGCGCGCGCCAATGACAGCGGCGCCGACATCGTCGTCACCGGGCACACCCACCTGGGCATGCGCGTGGAGCATGGCAGCCGCCTGTTCCTCAACAGTGGCACCTGTTCGGAAGGACAATTCTCCTTTCTCAGCCTGGACACCCGCGCCGCCCACTACGCCCTGCACACCACCTGGTAGCCCGGCGCCCGGGGCGCTTCTGGCCGTCCGGGGGGGAGGCAGGGGAGCCGGGCCCGCGCGGGCGATGCGCTCGCTCCGGGGCGCGGAGGGGATAAAATCGGCGGATGTTCAGGCGGCTCACCCAGGCCCTGCGCGTGCTGGCGCGGCGCTCCCCGAGAAGGGACGCCGACACGGATGGGGCGACACTCTGGGACGCACCCGTCGAGGTGCCCGCCGAGGCGCCATCCCGGAGGATGTCGGCCGCCCGCCGGGCGCCTCCCCGGACGGCCCGCCCGGTGCGCTACTACGACCTGCACGATGACTTCCGTGCCCCCGGCCGGCGCGAGCTGGGGGACCCCGTGTCCCTGGAGCGGAAGAAGAAGGTGGACTCCGTCTGGGCGTTCACCTCCGGCGCCCCGGTGCGGGGGCTGGGAAAGCTGCGCGCCAGCGTCCAGCCGGCGGGCCGACCGCTCGACTTCTCCCTCGCCGGTGCCGGGCTCACCCCGGTGGTGCACGCGCGGGTCGCGACCATCTTCCGGGAGCTGGCACCCAACGACGTGCAGTTGCTGCCCGTGGAGGTGGAGGACTGCGACGAGCCGTACTTCATCCTCGTCGCCACGCGGCTGGTGCGCTGCATCGATGACCGCAAGTGCGCCGAGGCCCGCCGCTACACCCCGGAGGACGGGCTGCCCGAGCGCGTGGGCCACTACCGCACCGTGCGCGGCCTGCGCATCGACCCCGAGAAGACCGAGGGCGCGCGGGTGTTCCGCTCCTGGGGCTGGCCCGTCAGCCTCATCGTCTCCGAGGGAATCAAGCAGGCCCTGGAGCACGCGGGCGTCACCGGCGCGCGCTTCGCCGAGGTGACGGAGCCGCCGCCCAAGAAGCAGCGCCGCAACGCCCGGCGAAAGACACCCCGTCTGATTTGAGGGCAGCCGCCAGGCCCTGGCGGTGAGGCATTGCCCCAAACAACGACACCCACTCCCGCTTCGCGTGTTCTCCCGGGAGTTCCTGGTCTGTCCTCTGAGAATTCACGACGGCGGGCAACAGGCCCCAAGAGAACGCCAGACAAAATCACGCATATTGAATTCGTTTTCGCGCGAGCCCGTACGGGGGGTGCACTCGCAGCTATCGGCGCGGTTGAGACACTTTTTAATGTGTCACGCCCGACAATCAGAGTGCCTAGTCCTGCTGTCACAGGAGCCCACACCCCATGCGCGTCGACGGCCCTTCTGTTTCCACCCAGAGCCATTCCTCCCAGGAGTCGGGGAGCGTCCAGCGGAACGAGGCCCCCGAGCCCAACGTCATCCGAGAGGAGGAGGCAACCCAGAGCACGGGACATGATGACGTCTCGTCCTTCGAAGCGGAGTCGTCGTCCTCGGCGCCCAGGCTGAGCCCGCCGCCGCCTCCTCCGCCGCCCGAGCCGCCCCCGGAGGAACCCCAGGCCGTTCCGAAGAAGGACCTGAAGCGCGGCGACACCGGCCAGGAGGTGGAGGCGCTCCAGGCGTCGCTGGTGGAACTGGGCTACCTCACCGAGGCACAGGTGGCCACGGGCCCGGGCCAGTTCGGCCCGCAGACCGAGGCCGCGCTGGAGAAGTTCCAGCGGGACAGCGGCGTCTCCGCCGATGGCCGGTACGAGGCCCGCACCCGCGAGGCGCTGTCGCAGGCGCTCACCCGCTCGCCGCAGTCAGGCGGGAAGCCGGGCCCGGCCATGTCGGCGGATGCCGCGTTCATCACCCAGTTCACCTCCGAGTACAACCCGCACGGGCCTCGCGGCAGCACCAACTGCGGCCCCGCCAGCCTCGCCATGTCCCTGGCGTACACCGGGCACATGCCGCCGGGGCTGACGAAGGAGCAGCAGGTGGACCATGCCCGCGCGCTGATGAGCCCGCGCCGCGAGTCGGAGTTCACGTATGTGAAGGCGTCGGATGGCTCGCGCGTGCCGATGCTGAACCGCGACCGTGAGCTGACCGGTGGCACCATGGTGGCCGACGGCATCAAGGGCGCGGGCCTGGAGTCGCGCTACGGGCAGGGCTGGGAGGCGCTGGACAAGCAGCTGGCCGCGGGCAACCCCGTCATCGCCAATGGCTACACCAACGCCGCGTGGCGCTCGCAGTTCCCCGAGCGCATGGGCAGCGGTGACGTCGGCCACCTCAACGCCATCCTCGGCAAGACGGCGGACGGGAAGTACCTGGTGGCGGACCCGCTGCACACCGGCGGCCCGGTGGAGATGACGCGCCAGCAGCTCAGCACCTTCTTCTCGCCCACCGGAGGCCAGCCCTCCTTCAATGCCCTGCAGGGCGCCTCACGCACAGGGCGCGCGGCCGCCGCGGGAGCGAGCGCGGGCGCGGCCGCCGGTTCCGGACTGCCCTCTGGAAAGAGCCCGAATGTGGTGGACCTGCTGAAGCAGGCCGCCGCCGGGCTTCCGGTGCCCGAGTTGGGCGCCACCACCGCCAGCGCCGGGACGAAGGCGCCCGCCACCACGCAGGCCGCGAGCGCGACGCCCGCCGAGCGGGCCGCGCAGGACGCCAAGGCGCTGGAGAAGACGCTCCAGCACAGCCTGCAGGAGGGCGCGAAGCAGTTCGAGCAGCTCGTCGCCAGCAACCCGGACCCGGTCTACCAGGAGGCGCTCGTCACCGCCGCGCGGCCCTCGCTGGAGAAGATGGGCGAGTACTTCCATGGCGTGTCGCCGGAGTCGGACCGCAAGCTCCATCCGCCGAAGGGCCAGAAGCCGGTCGACGTCCACAACCCCAAGGAGCTCGACAAGCTGTCGAAGGAGGAGAACGCGCTCAAGTACCAGACGTACTACAGCCTGGCGCGCGCGACGGAGGCGCTGAAGGACCCCGCCGCCAGCAACGTCGGCAAGTTCTTCGCCGAGAAGATGCCGCCCGGCTTCACCCAGGGCATCAACGGCGCCACGTTGCTCGGCGCGGCGGAGCAGTGCATCAAGGGCGGCGTGGGCTCGCGGCTTGCCATTGGCATGGAGCGCGCCAAGACGTTTGCCGGCGCGTCCCATCGCGGCATCCCCGGGCCGTATGCGAACGACGCCCAGGCCCTGCACGAGACGACGTGGAAGGCCATCGACACGCTTCGCGCCGACTTCACCGCCGCGGCGGAGAAGGCGGAGAAGCACCAGAAGCGGCTGACGGAGCTGCTCGGCGGCCCCTCCCTGGTGCTCACGCCCGAGCAGCAGCAGGCCGCCATCAACACCTTCATGACGTCCGAGCGGAAGGCGGACGTGGCGGAGTTCGAGCGGCTCAGCAAGCTGCTCGCTCCGGCCGTGCCGGACGCGATTCCGCCCGGCGAGACGGACGCGCGGGTGAAGGCCCTGGCCCTCGCGCTGCCGAAGCTGTCCGAGACGCAGTCGGGCACCGAGTACCTCGCGTCGCAGCTGGAGGCCAGCGGTGAGGGCAAGCCCGCCTTCCTCAGCGTGGTCTCCGGGTTCAAGGACCTCAAGGACCTGAACGAGAAGATTGCCGTCGGCCTGGCCCGGGCCGCGGGCTCGTTCGCCATCCGCGCGGCCGGCAACCGGAACCTGGAGCAGGCCAACAAGATCTTCGCGGGCCTGTCGAAGCACGCCGAGATGTTCGGCATGAGCCCCGGGGACATGGACAAGTACATCTCGGTGCTGAAGACGCTGAAGCCCCGGATGCCGCTCGAGCAGTACGAGAAGAACCTCGCGCCCCTGAAGGAGCTCATCCACAAGGAGGACTCCGGCGGGCTGCTGGGAGACCCCGAGACGGGGACGGGACAGGCGCTGCGGGGCCTGGGCCTGGCCGTGGCGGGCGCGGCGTTCCTCGGGGACGCGGGGGACTTCCCCGAAGCGGACATGGCCGCGAGGCTGAAGATTGTCGGCGACGGCCTCAGCGCGGGCGCGGACGGGATGAGCCTGTTCATGGACGTGATGGTCAAGGGCGCGTCGGGCGGCAAGTTCCTGGGGCGGCTGTCCGCCGTCGGCGCGCTCATGGGCGCGGCGGGCGACTTCATCCAGAGCTACCAGGCCTTCCAGGATGGCCGGACCGCCAAGGCCGGCTCCCACCTTGCCCAGGGGATTGGCGGCGCCGTCCTCGCGTACGCGGCCATCGCGGGGGCGATTCCCGGCGCTCAGGCCATCGGCGCCCTGCTCTTCGTGGGCGGCATCGGCCTGAAGTACCTGGACGAGGTGCAGGAGCGCGACAAGCGGGTGAAGCTGCTCACCGACAGCGGCATGGATCCCCAGCTCGCCGAGAGCCTCGTGCACTCCGGACCCGAGTTCCTCGCGGAGAAGCTGGGCAAGGGCCTGGGCATGTCGCCCCAGGACATCCAGAAGTTCATCGGCGAGCACCGGGAGCTCGGGGGCCACAAGGGCTACATCGATGCGCTCGCCCAGGCCGCCTCCACGTTCGGGATGACGGGGCCGAACTTCCAGGAGTTCGTCGAGCGGCTGTCGCGCGCCAACAACAACGGCTCCGAGGACATGTTCGCGCTGGGGGACCGCCTCAACGCGCTGTTCTTCGGCCAGATGCCGTCGATGGACGCCGATGGCAGCTTCCCCACCCAGTCGCAGCGCTTCCGCAAGTGGGTGGAGACCACCTACCCGGAGCTCGCCGCATGGGTGGCCGACGAGCAGCGGAAGCTCGCGAGCTGACGCGAAGCCGGTGGCGGGAGCGATTTCCTTCCCGCAATCCGGTTGCGTCATAATGCCGCGGCGCCGCTTCAGGGAGGAACCTTCATCCCATGCGGCGCCCCGGGGGAGGGAACCATGCACGGAATGCGGCTGGCGGTGATTGCGCTCGCGGTGGGGCTGGCGGCATGTGGGGGCGGAGAGGACGTGCCGGACGTGCCGCGAGAGGAGCTGGGCGCGCGGGTGGTGGAGGCCCTCTGCGAGCGCTGGGCCCGGTGCGGGGTATACGCCAGCGCGGACGCGTGTGAACAGGCGATGCGCCTGAGCGGCATGGACACGTACCTGGGGCTGGGAACCCGCTACGACGCGGCGCTGGAGTCCGGCCGGCTGCGCTACGACGAGGACGCGGCCGCGGACTGTCTGGAGGCCCTCCGTGATGGGGCCTGTCACGTCCCTGCGCTGTCGGAGGCCGCCTATCGCCTGGGCATCGAATACGACCCCGCGTGCCAGGTGCTCCAGGCGGAAGGCTCCCAGGAGTCCTGCCAGCTGCACCTGGAATGCGGCGCGAATTCCTACTGCGACTACTCCTCGTCGAGCGACTGCGAGGGGACCTGCAAGCCCCGTTTCAAGGAGGGAGAGTCCGCGACATCGCGGGACCAGTGCGCGCCGGGACTCGTCGTGGGGGTGCGCGGGTATGTGTGCGAGCGTCCCGCGAGGGAGGGCGAGATTTGCTTCGCGCAGGACGGTGGCACCACGCGGGCCTGCCTCCCCGGGCTGTGGTGCGACGCCAATGGGAGCGGGAAGTGCCTGTCGCGTGGCTCGGAAGGCAAGGCCTGCGGGGGACAGGCGAACCCGCCGTGTGGCGAGTCCTTCGTCTGCAAGGAAGGTCGCTGCGCCCGGCGGCTCCGCGAGGGCGCCGCCTGCACGGCGCCCCCCTCGGACAGCATCCTCATCACCAACGAGTGCCAGACGGAGTTCTTCTGTGACGGGGACGCCCATGCGCCCGGCACGTGCCGGGTGCGGCTCGGGGAAGGGGGCGCCTGCCGTGGCTTCTTCGCGTGCGGCGAGGACCTGGACTGCGTGGGCGCCGACCCGCGGACCGGTGAGCGGGGCCTCTGCCAGAAGCTGCCCGGCCATGGAGAGACCTGCAACGCGTTCGAGGGCGGCGTCTCCTGCGCCAGGGGGCTGGCCTGCTCCGATGCGAGCGGAACGTGTGTGCCATCTGTCCGCGATGGCGAGCCCTGCGGCCCGGAGGCGGTGTGCAGTCGCGGCAGTTGCTCGGACGAGGGCCGCTGCGTCCTGCCCGAGGCCCTCACCTGTCACTAAGCGCCCCGCGCCTGGAATTTCCCGGGCCTTTTCCTTCGCCGGAGAGCGGAGGAAAAGGCCCGGTTAAACCCTCATGAACAAACGGCTTTCACGGGCGGGATGCAGGAAGATGTAGGTGTGAAGCAACCATTCACCTGCATGTACGAGAATGGTTGCAGGAGTTGGATTTCAGCCCCTGCCCACCTACCCCTCTCGCCCGGAGCAAAACCATGAGCGGCATCTCCAAGCTGTCCGCGGGTCCCTCGCTGGCTTCCTTCCGTTCTCCCATCGGCTCGGACATCAAGTCCCCCGAGGTGGGCAAGTTCCCGGGGATGGAGACGGCCGAGACGGCGCTGAAGGCGCTGAGCCAGAACCCCGTGCTCCGCTCGCTGCTGGGTGAGAGCGCGTTCGATGGCGCGTCCGGCACGAGCAAGGCGGAGAAGGCGAGCGCGTCCGGGAAGGCGAACCCGGAGGAGTCCCTCAAGAAGATCCTCGACACCCTCAAGCAGCTGGTGAGCGTGCTCAAGTCCCTGGCCGGCGAGAAGGCCGGTGAGGGTGGCGAGAAGGCCCCGGCCGGTGGCGCTCAGGGTGCGGCCCCCCGCGGGTGGCGCTCAGGGTGCCGGTGGCGCTCAGGGTGCCGGTGGTG
>JBKGHK010000332.1:0-10679 GCA_046520375.1 Pyxidicoccus sp. 3LFB2 | reverse complement strand
CGGACGGCGCGGGCCCTCGGTGGCCGCCCTGGGCGCGGGCCTCGCCACGCTGGCGCTGCTCGCCACCTTCCACGCGCTCACCACCGAGCACGACGACGCGGACCGCAATGCCGTGCGCTTCCTCCAGTCGGTGTGGCTCACCCCGCCTGGGAGCGAAGTGCCCTTCTGGCCCCGCCCCGGCGCCTGAGCCGCCCCGCTTTCCCTCTCTGGCGGCGAATTCAGTGCCTTACAATTCCTGAGAAAGCAGTTGCGCGGCCCCCGAACTGTCCGTCCGGCCTCGCAACTTTTGCGGACCTTGCAAAGGTTGTCAGGTCAACATGCGTCACCTTTCACCCAGGGGTGGCCGCAAAGGGCTGAAAAAATTGGAGTTCGTGCTCCTTTTCGCCGGGCCCGGGGATTGCTGAGGGACTCGCCCTGCTCTTCCCCGCTGCCGCTGTCTGGCAAGGAGCTTCAGGTGAACCCTCCGTCTTCCTCCATGAGGCCGTCCGTCGTCCGCCTTCGCGCGCGGCGTGGCTTCACGCTGTTGATGGCCCTGGGGCTCATCGCCCTGGTCACCATCAGCGTCGCCCTGTCGCTTCGCGCGGTGAGCACGGAGAGCGCCCTGCAGGGGCATGAGCGCCGAGCGCGCGAGGCCCTCTTCGCCGCCGAGGCGGGCATGGCCGAGGGCCGCATGGTCGTCCAGGCCATGCTGGACAACGTCAGCCCCACCATCATCGACAAGTACGACGGCGTGATTACCGCGCTGGGGGCCCCCGTCAACGAGCCGGGCCTGCCCAACGGCGGGGCCGGCGGCATCGACTGGTTCGAGGTCATCCCGCGCACGGCCTACACGCTGGCACGGGGCACGGCGAATGCGGCCATCAACCCCGCCGTGACGGGCAACAACCGGGAGCTCAACGGGCCGGATGGCGTCGCCATCGCCGACTACCCGGAACCCACCAACGTCTTCTTCCGGGTCTTCCTCGTCGACGACGACGACGGCGGCACCGCCCCGGCCCGCCGGGATGACACCAACAACCAGGTGTGGCTCGTGTCGGTGGGCGAGGTGAACTCTCCCGGCGGCGGTCAGCCCTACCGCACCGTCATCCGCTCGCTCGTCAGGAGGGGCTCCACGCCTGGCGGACTCAACTGCACGTACGGAACGAAGCTCGGGTGCAGGGGCAATGGCACCTCCGGCAGCTCCCTGCCGTCCTTCTGATTCACCTCCATCCGAACCCGGCGCGCCCGCCGTCGCAGGCCCTGCCCCGGAGACACCATGCGCTTGACGCAAATCATGATTGCCGCAGTCGCCCTCGCCTCGGCGGGGGTCGTCCTCGCCCAGGGCGCGGATGGCGGAGTGGCTGGCGCCGCGGATGGCGGCAGCGCCAACCTCGGCCTCTGCATCGACACGACGAACCAGGACAAGCAGCCCAACTTCAGCGCGGACGCGGGCATCCCCAGCGCCATCCTGGTCACCAACGACAACCCGCCCAAGCTGCGGCTCAACACCAACCTCAACGTCCTCAACCCCGAGGAAATCATCCTGCCCTTCGAGCAGGACCTCGAGGCGCTCATCGTCTATGACCACGCCGGTCAGGGCGCCTCGAGCACGCTGGGCTGGTTCTATTACGACGAGCTCATCACCGCCGGGTACGTCAACGACAACGGCACCCCGAAGAACTCTCGGGACGACACGCTCGTCGATGCCAACAACAACGGCATCATGGACTTCCACGAGGACCTCTACAACGTCTCCGCGGGGCAGACGAACGGGCGCGCCTACGTGGGCTCCGAGGGCGCCCGCTGCAACAAGACCTTCAGCTTCACGCGCGCGAACGGCCAGGTGGTGAACCTGCGCGAGCCGGACCTGGTGACCGGGACGTGCGGCTCGGCTTCGAGCTTCCGCGGGACCGGGGGCCCGGAGCGCTGGCAGAACCGCGCCGGCTACCCCGGCCGGCCGGCCACGGGCGGCAAGGTGGGCCAGCGCGTCATCGACGTCGGGACCTCCATGTATCAGGGGACCCCTCCCGGTGAGACGGCGCTGCTCCGGGCGACCTTCCCCACCGTCATCCCCAACTACGTGGACGAGTACTTCAGCGACCGCGGCCTGTTCCCCCACATCCCCAACCTGCTGGAGCCCAGGCACGCGCTCAACGGCGGCAAGGGCATGGGCAAGTTCATCTTCCTGGCCACCGACGACGACACCACCGGCAACGGCCAGGGCGCCCGCTGCCCCATTCCCTCGAACACCTCGTCCAGCCCCACCGCCGAGTGCCTCCAGCCGCGCACCGGCTGGGTGCCCCTTCCCGACGGCGGCGTGAGCCGCTCGGGTTATGCCTGGGACCAGTCCAGCACCGAGGACGGCGTGCCTGACTACAAGGCCAGCGCGTTCGACAACACCGGCCGCCTCATCACTGGAAAGAACCCCGCCGACGCCATCACCCGCGCCGACGACATGCGCATGCCCATGGGCCGCATCGAGGGCCAGCGCGAGATTGTCTTCTTCCTCGTCACCTACGTGCAGCAGATCTACGGCCCGTCCACCGACTCGTGCCTCATCACCAAGCCCGCTCCGGTCGGAGACACGCGGCAGCTCCAGTGCGACCTGTGGCTGCACGGCGACATCAACGTCTTCTTCTCCAAGACGCCCCTCAACCTGGACCTCCACCAGGGCGACGACCCCATGGTGTTGCACGACCTGGACCTCACCGACTGGCTCGGTGGCGACGCCTACATCCGCCTGGCGAACGACCCCGCCTACGGCGGCATCCTGTTCTCCGCGGGCCAGACGCAGGACGTGCCGTCCATCAACCGCCGCGCGGCGCACACCGTGGTGGGCGCGCCGGCCAACAACCCGCTGGTCTGGATTCTCGGCTGGGAAGACCAGAACGCGGGCGGTGACCGCACGTACAACGACATCGTCATCCTCATCAACAAGCAGAACAACGGCTCGTTCCGCTCGGAGGTCGTGTCGGACGACATCTCCCCGGACATCGCGCAGGACTACACCATCACCGAGGTGACGTTCACCGTCGACGACGAGCCGTTCTACGTCGCGCCGGGCGGTACGGGTGACCCGTGCACGCGCACGGGCGTGCTGCCGGACGGCGGCACCGGGGACCTGCATCCCGAAATCCGCTACGAGGTGGCGCTGGACTGCAAGGTCTGCCAGGAGCCGTGCGACTCGTCGAACCCCACGTACACGGTCAACCCGACCCCGAACTGGGTGACGGTCCCCATCCCCGCGAGCACCGGCGCCCCGCGCACCGCGACGGCCGTCCTCAGCGACTTCCTGGCGCAGGGCCGCGTGGGAACGCAGCTGTGCTGGCGCGCCGTGCTGGACAGCCCGGGTGAGGCCTGCCAGCCCACCATCAACAACATCAACGTCTCCTACAAGGCGCAGCGCAGCGGTCAGTACGGCCGGGCCTCGCTCATCCCCATGGCCAACGCGGTCATCTACGGCGTGCACGAGACGCCGGGCCGCACGTGGGTGGCGGACGGCGGTGTGGACCAGGTCTCCACCCGCACCTATGACAACCGGCCGGACACCGCGGACCGCGGCCACATCTTCCTGAAGAAGCTCTATGAGCCGGGCACCCTGGCCGAGCACTCGCCGGCCCAGCAGGTCTGGGACACGGGCACCTGGATGCGGGACCTCATGAGCAGCCTGGAGGGCTCCAACGGCAACCCGCTCAACCAGCGCCAGCTGCTGACGCTGGACCCGGTGAGCGGCGCTGCCGTCGAGGTGAAGGACCTGATGGACGAGTCGGACACCAACAGCCCGGCCTTCCCCGACTCGTTCTGCTCGCGCAGGGTGGGCACCCGCTTCGCGGACTACGACCTGAACAAGCGCGACGGCTGCAACGAGGAGGACCGTCTGGCCCTGCGCGACTGGCTCTACGGCTGGGAGAACCGCAACGCGAGCGTGACGCGGGAGCGGATGCGCACCTGGCCGCTGGGCGGCGTCAACCTCTCGACGGCGGCCGTCATCGGCCCGCCCAGCACGCCCGCCTGGATGCTGGACTCCGAGAACAGCGGCCCCGAGCGGCAGAAGTACGCGGACAACTTCATCAGCGCCAACCAGTCGCGGAGCACGGTGACCTACGTGGGCACCACGCAGGGCTACCTTCATGCCCTGCGCACGGGGCTCTTCCAGACGGGTGACGACACCTGCACCAGCTCGCGGGTGGAGTACACGGGCTACTTCGGCCGGACGTCGGGCTGCGGCAACAACTACGGCAACGGCAGCGAGCTGTTCGCCTACCTGCCCTACAAGCTGCTGCCCTACTACGTGGAGAACTACCGCCGCGCCAACGACACGTTCTCGTCGGAGCGGGCCACCATGGACGCCACCCCGGCGGTGGCGGACGTGGACCTGCGCGACTCCACCTACGATGCGGCAACGGGCTACAACCCGGCGACCGCCACCAACCCGTGGCGCATCGACTCCGACAAGGACGAGGGCGCCAAGACGGTGCTGGCCAGCGCCACCGGCCCCAAGCAGAGCGTCTTCTTCGCCCTGGACATCACCAACCCGGGCTCCGCCAACTACCCCACGCCGCTGTGGGAGTTCGACATGAAGCGCGACCGCTTCGACAACAACGGGCTGCCCTGCACCGGCAACGGCGGCGGCTGCGGCCCCCTGGTCAACCGCTTCACGGGCGGCTCCGTCGCGAAGCCCGACACCACCGGCTCGCGCCACTCGCCCTCCATTGCCCGCATGGACTTCGGGACCAACGGGGGCAAGAAGTGGATTGCCATGTTCGCCACGGACTTCACGCCCGCCAACAACACGGTGGGCACCGTCTACCTCATGGACATCAAGACGGGCCTGCCCGCGCGGGTGACGGGCACCTCCGCCAAGGCGAGGCTGGCCGGCGTCGTGACGCTGGGCACGACCGCGGCCGCGGACCAGAACGAGGGCATTGGCGGTGAGCCCATCCCGCTGGACGTGGACGGGGACAGCAACATCGACGTCATCTACGTGCCGTCCACCTCGGGGAAGATCTACCGCATCAACACCGCCTGGTCGTCGACCGGCGGCTCCATCAACATGGGCAAGGTCATTGCCTCGTGCGTCGTCGCCGATGCGAAGGCGGTCTCCGGCATCGCCAACCCCAACAGCCAGCGCATCTTCTCCTCCATCTCCGCCTCGGTGGTCTCGGACACCACGGGCAAGAAGGTGCGGCTGTACTTCGGCACCGGCAACAACCCGGACGTGGCCAACGAGCCCGACGACACGGCCACCCCCCGGCCCCGCTACCATGTGATGGCGTTCGAGGACCCCAACCCGATGCCCACCACCCGCCCCGGTGCCAACTGCCTGGGCAACCGCCTGTGGCACAACCCGCTGGGCCCCGGCCAGGTGGTGTGGGGCGGCGTGGCGGCCACGACCGACGGCGTCTTCACCACCACGGCGGTGGGCCGGGCGGCCGGCGTGTGTGATTTGGACGGCAACACGAGCGGGAGGATCTACGCCTTCAACACCTCGGGCACCGCGGTGGCCGGCAACGACACCTCGCTGGGCGGCCACGGCACCCACGCGCCGGTGCTCTACGACAACCACCTCATCATCCTGAACAACGGCGTCGTGCAGTCCAAGGGCACGGGCCCCTACAACAACCCCACGGGCGACGCGCCGAGGAGCAGCTCCAAGGTGCTCATCTGGGACGTGAAGTCGGGCACGCAAATCCAGCAGGTGATTCCTTGAAGTTCCGTCGCCCTCACCGTTCCGCGCGGGGACTCTCGCTCATCGAGGCCATGGCCACCGCCGTGGCGCTGATGCTGGGCATCCTGGGCATCACGCTCACGGTGCAGGCGTCCTCGCGGCAGAACCGCCGCAACAACAACCTGAACCAGGCCACGCTCATCGCCGAGCAGGAGCTGGAGCGCATCGTCGCCCTGCACTGTGACAACCAGCAGATCGCCGACCCGTGCCTCAACATCAAGGCGCTCGACAACACCGCGCGTCAGGTGTGGTGGTCCGCCAACGGGCGGATGATGGAGACCGCGCCTGGCGCCGGAGACCCACCGCAGGTCGCGTACACGCTCGCGGTGGACGTGGACCCGCCCTTCGAGGCGGGAGAGACGGGCGCGCCCGCGCTCAACCGCACCATCGTCACCCACGGGGCCGCCATCCCCGCCAACGTGGTGGTCAACGTCCGCGTGACGGTGAGCTGGGTGGAGCCCAACTCGCCCCGCCGGGCGGTGGCCCTGCAGACCCGGATGTCGCCATGAACCCTCTGCGTCGCACCCCCCGGGGCTTCACGCTCATCGAAATCATGGTCGCCGCGACCGTGTCGATCATCATCATCATGGTGACGGTCGGCGTGAGCCTCCAGCTCCAGCGCCGGGGCATGCTGGAAGAGCGCATCATGGAGACGCAGAACGCGGGCCGCGCCACGCGCGACCTGATGGCGTTCGGCGTGCAGTCGGCGGGCGCGGCGGTGGGAAGCACCTCGCTCACCGGGGGCACCAGCGCCCCTGGCGTGGCGGCCGTGCGCTATGCCGTGTGGCCCCGCACGCAGGCGACCTTCAGCACCGACACCACCTTCGTTGCGCCGCCGACGCGCTACGCCGGGGTGCGCTCGGACGCGCTGGAGGTGTGGGAGACGGACCCGGGGCTCATGATTCCCCTGGATGGCTGCGGCTCGGTGGCCTCCCCCTGGACGTCGGGCTCGACGGCGCTGTGCACCCGCACCCAGGCTCCGGCCAACCTGCTGCCGGCGGGAATGGCGAGCCGCACGGTGGCGGTGGTGTTCCCCGGCTCCTCGACGATTCGTCCCTGGGGCTGTCTGGGCGTGGTGACGGCCATCAATCCCGCCAATCCCCCCGGCACCCCCTCCCCGTCCGTCACGCTGACCCTGGGCCTGCCGGGAGACCCCACGCCCGCCACGGGCAACTGCGCTGCCGGAGCCGCCTGGACCGCCGACGGCATGTACCTGATTCCCGTCCGCGCCCGCACCTACCGGGTGAACTGGCCGGATGGCGGCCCGGCCTTCGAGATGGACGACGACGGGGTCGCCGGCGCCAACCCCTTCCGGGAGATGACGCGCGACATCGAGCAGCTCCGGGTGCGCATGGGCGTGCAGCCGCCCAACAGCCTGGATGGCGGCATCCGGTTCTTCCCGGAGACGAGCCCCGTCCGTCCGGCCCTGGACCAGTGCACGCAGGCGACGTGCGCCAGCCACATCAGCTGGGCGTGGGACGCCGGTACGACGCCTCCGAACCAGGGTGTGGGCAGCGCCGCGGACGAGCTGATGCGGCACGTGCGGGTGGTGGAGGTGTCCATCACCGCGCGCTCGCAGCGGATGGACGACCAGGAGACCACGGACGGCGGCGTGGACGAGTACGGCAACATCCAGGACGGCTTCAAGCGGCGGCATACCATCCTCCGGCTGGCGCCTCGCAACTTCGGGTATGTGGGAACGGACGACTGATATGCGCCGGCACAACAGAGGCATAACGCTGCTGGAGGTGATGCTGGTGGTGGGCCTGATAGGGCTCTTCGCCACCGTCTCGGTGGTGGGCTTCCAGGGCATGATTACCAACCAGCGAATCAGCACCGCGCAGCGCGAGCTGATGCTGATGATGCAGGAGGCCCGGCAGAAGGCGCGCTCCACCTATCAGCCGGTCCGGCTGTCCAGCCGGACCATCACCCACACGGATGGCACCCAGGTCCGTTTCCTGCGCTGGGAAGCGCTGCCCTGCAGCGACACCTGGGGCACCACGTGTCCCGTCGCCGCGTGCCATGCCGCCGCGTGCGGCGCGAGCGGGTGCAACTGCCCGGAGCAGGGCCCGGAGATGGAGGTGCCCGCGACGATGGACGTGGCCTCCCTGGTGGGCATGTGCTGGCTGGGCTCCGCCAACGCCGCCTCGCAGGTCGTCGTGCCCACGAGCGCGGGCGCGAACACCTGCCTCGCCGCCGGGACGGCCCCCGCCGCCGGGCGGCTGGTGGTGAAGCGCAACACGGGCACCTATGCGGCCCCCACCTGGAAGACGGACCTGGTGTTCCAGGTAGACACCCTGACGGGCTCGGTGCGCTCGGTCGACTGCGACAAGGCCCCCACCACGACGGGCTGCGCGCCCTGAGCCTCGCGGCCCCCTTCTGCCGAGGAGACACGGAAGATGATGAAGCGGTTCGCCCTGGTGATGGCCCTCAGCCTGGCCACGAGCGCCCACGCGGAGGACGCCGCGGAGGTGTGGAAGGCGAAGTGCGGGTCCTGCCACGGAGACGACGGCAAGGCCCGGACGAAGATGGGCCAGAAGGAGTCCATCGCCGACCTCAGCCAGCCCGCCTGGCAGAAGGCCGAGTCGGACGCCGACATCCGCAAGGTCATCGCCGAGGGCTCCCCCAGCAACAGCAAGATGAAGTCCTACAAGGACCGGCTCACCCCGGCGCAGATTGACGCCCTGGTGGGATATATCCGCACAATGAAGGCGAAGTAGCCGACTTGAATTTCCTCGCGAGCCCGCGCGTCATGGGGGGTGAGAATTGGAGCCGCCCATGAAGAACCTCACCGTCGCCCTCGTGTTCTGCGCATCCATGGCCAGCCTCTTCACGTCGCTGCGAGCGGACGCCGTATCGTCCGTGCGCATCGAGCAGGGCCTGTCGCGGCCCGAGCCCCTCTCGGCGCTCCGCAAGGACGACGGCAAGGGCGGCGGGGAGGACGACAAGAAGGGCGGCAAGGGCGGCGAGGAGGACGAGGAGGAGTACCGCGCCCGTCCCTCCGGCCTGTCCCAGCGCGCCGCCCTGGAGCTGGTGGACCCGGGCGCCCTGGAAGACGTGCTCCGGGTGAGCGCGGGCCTGCGCTTCGGCTCGCGCTAGCGGACGCCCATCGGCCGGGCGACGCGGGGCAGCGTCACCGCGAAGCAGGTGCCGGCGTCCACCGAGGACGCCACGTCCACCCAGCCCCCGTGGGCGGTGACAATCTGCGAGACGATGTAGAGCCCCAGGCCCAGCCCGTGGTGCTGGGGCCGGGGCTGGCCCGGCTCCTGCGGCGCGCGGTGGAAGGGCGCGAAGAGGCGGGGGCGCAGCGAGTCCGGAATCGGCGGCCCGCCGTTGTGCACCTCCACCCGCTGGAAGGGGCCATCCGTCGCCGCCAGCCGCACCCGCACCGGTGAGCCCTGGGGGCTGTGCTGCAGGGCGTTTCCGAGCAGGTTGGAGAGCACCTGCCCCAGCCGCTCCTCGTCCCAGACGCCCGTCGAGTCGCCCTGCACCTCCAGGTTGACGCCGCGCTCGGGGTGGGCCGGCTCCAGCTCGGAGATGATGCGGCGGCACACCTCCTCCATGCACACCTGGCGCGGGCGCAGGGGGATGCCTCCGGCCATGCGCGCGCGGGTGAAGTCCAATAGCTGCTTCACCAGCCGGGCCATGCGTCCGGCGCTCCCGTCGATGCGCTCCACCCCGCGCCGCACGTCGGGCGTCAGGGTGTCCCGGGCGAGCAGGGCCGCGGCGGACAGGCGCACCGCGGCCAGGGGGTTGCCGAGGTCATGCCCCAGCACGCCGATGAAGCGCTCCTGGAAGCGCGCCTCCTCCTCGCGCTCCAGCTCCAGCCGGCGCCGCGCGGTGATGTCGCGGCTGATGGCGAACAGGCCGTAGATGGTGCCGTCGCCCCGGCGCAGCACGCCCTTGGTCGTCTGCCAGATGCAATCGGTGCCCGGGCCGCCCTCGGAGTCCTCGTAGGTGGCCGTCTCGCCGGACTCCGCCACCGCGCGGTCATGCGCCAGGGTGGGCGCGGCATTCTCCGGGCCCAGCAGCTCCGCGTCCGAGCGCCCGAGGATTTTGTGGGGCTCGCGGTTGAAGGCGCGCGCGGTGGCCGAGTTGATGAGCACGTAGCGCCCGCCCAAATCCTTCACGTAGATGGCGTCGGTGGCGCTCTCGATGACGGCGTGCAGCAGGTCATGATCTCTACGGAGCGTCTCCTCCGCGGCCATCCGCTCGGTGAGGTCCTCCAGGAAGACGACGGCGCCGTCCTCCCAGGGGGACACGCGCGCCAGGAGCCACACGGTGCCCACCGGGGACTCGCGGGACAGCCGCGCCACCTCCGGCTCGCGGCGCACGGCCACCCGGACGCACACGGCGAACAGGCCGCACTCCCCTACCCACGGGGCTTCCTCCAGGAGCCGCTGGCGCACCAGCGGACGCTCCTCGCGCCCCAGCCACCGCTCGGCATGCGCGTTCGCGGAGACACACTCGAAGTCGAGGATGCCTCCCACCGCGGAGCGGACGCTGCGCAGCACGACGACGGCCTCGGACGGCGGCAGGTCTCCCCCGCTGCCCAGGCGCTTGTTGCTCCCACGGCCGGATTGCATGTGGCGTGGCACCCCCCAGTGATGCCCAGCGTGAATCCTGGACCGGACCCGGCAGGGGGACAACCGGCCCCCGGGGTAGCCGAAGCGTGCCGGAGCCAACCTGGCGGGCGGTGTACTCCCTGCCCACACGACAGCCCGCGCGCTCTGTCGTTGCTTTGGCCCCCGCAGGCTCCTAATTACCCCGGGGCCCTCAGGGTCCACTCATGGACACTCCCTTCACTCAGAGGCTGGATGGCGAGGCGGCGGCGAACGGCATGCCTCCGGTGGCAGGTGACCCCTTCGCGCAACTGCTGGACGCGCTGGAGCCCGGCCGCCGGGTGCGGACGCAGGGGCTGAAGGGCGCGGCCCGCGGCCACGTGCTTGCCCGCCTGCACCTGGCGACGCGG
>JBKGHK010000331.1:0-10695 GCA_046520375.1 Pyxidicoccus sp. 3LFB2 | reverse complement strand
TCGCGGTGGCCGCCGCGCGCGCCGCGATGGGGGCCGCGAAGGGGCTGCCCCAGCCCGGCTGCCACCGACATCCGCGGCAGTGCGGCCCCGACATGTGCAGCCTGACGCTCCACTACGGCGTGTAGTCCGCCCCGGCGCCACGTGGTGCCCTGAACCCGATGATGGAGCGCCCGCCATGCCCTTCGACCTCCGTGAAGTCCTCCGCCAGCTCGAAGCGGACCTGCCGGGCTGGCGCCAGGAGAGCTGGAGCGACGCGGACGGCTTCGCCACGGCGCTGGCCGCGCACCATGCGGGCCGGGGTGCCCCCGCGCCCAAGAGCCGGCCCGGGCAGTACTGCGACTTCTTCCATGACCTGGTCGTCCGGCATGCCAGCGAAGGTGGGGTGGCCCTGCGCGCGTGGGATGCGCTGCACGGGTGGCAGGTGCTGGGCTACCGCGAGCTGCAGGACCGCGCCTCGCGCCGCGCCGCCGCGTGGGCCGCCCAGGGCGTGAAGCCCGGCGCGAAGGTGTGCCTCCTCCACCACTTGGGGCCGGAGGGGCTCGTGTCCCTGATGGCCGCCTTGAAGCTGGGCGCGTGCGTCAGCCTGCTGCCGCCCACGGGCACGCACTTCATCGCGCGCCGGCTGGCGATGCTCGCGCCGGACCACATCTCCGCCGAGCCCCACCAGGTGCCGCTCTTCAAGGACTTCGAGGCCCTGCTGCTGGGCCCGGGGGACGACGCCACGCCCGGCTTCACCTCGCACACGTACCAGGCCGACGAGCCCGTGGCCCTCCTGTTCTCTCCGCTGGTGGACCCCAAGGACACGCCCGTGCCCCTCACCGCCGACGCGGCCTGGCGGGGCGCTCTGTGCGACGGAGTGCTCACCTTCGGCCTCGGGCCCGGGGACCATCTCGCCGCGCCCGGCTTCCACTTCCTCCAGCACCAGCCGGCCCTGCTGCTGGCCACGCTGGTGCGCGGCGCCACCTTCGTCCACGTCGAGCCGGCGGACGTCGAGCGCACTCCGGCCCTCCTTACCGAGAAGCCGTTGCGCGCGCTGGGCGTGTCTCCCGCGCTGAGGGATGCGCTGCTGCGTGCGCGGGTGGGGACGCTGCGCAACGTGGGCCACTGGTTCCGCTCCGCCGACGAGCCGCTCGACTGGGAGGCGTGGCGGGAGTGGGTGAAGCAGTGCGGGATGGAGGACGTGCCGTCCTCCAATGTCCTCGTGGATTCGGCCGCGGGCGGGGCGGTGCTCACCTCGGGGCGGAGGGTGGGAGACATCCACGTAGGAATTGCCCCCGCTCCGGGGCGGCGCTGGGCGCTGAAAGACCTCAACCTGAGCGGACAGGAAGCCGCGGGCGACGTGGGGGTCTTCACCGTGCTGCCCGACAAGAAGCGGCCGCCCGGCTACGTCGTCCTCACGCGCGGGCGGGACACGTTCCTCTTCGCCGGCACGCGCGACGCACGACGCGAGGGCCGCGTCTACCTCGCGGCCGAGGTCGCCGAGGCGCTCGCGGACCTGCCCTTCTGCACCGGGGCCTCGGTGGCCATCGTCCCCACGGGCGGCGCGCCGGGCCACCACCGCCATGTGCTGCTCGTCTTCACCGGCGCGGAAGAGGCGGAGGTCTTCGAGCGCGAGGCCGGAGCGCGCCGACAGGAAATCCGACGCCGCCTGGAACTGAGGATGGGCGCCGAGCACCTGCCGGACCGCACCGAGTTGTTCCCGCTGTACCCGCGCCGCGCGAAGGGTGGCGAGATCGATGACGCGTGGTGCCGCGCGCAGTACCTCACTGGCGCGCTCCATCAGAAGTGCTCGGACCCGATGTTCCAGGCGTTGACGGCACTGCGAGGCCGCGTGCTCGATATCGCGGACGCGGACGGGAACAGCGGCGCCACGGACGTGAAGCCGTCTCGCGGGCGTGAGTAGCTTCGCGGGTATGAGTAGCCTCACCGGCGCGAAGCAGACCCGCCTGCGCGCGATAGCGGGCCGCTCGCGCTTCCACTAGTGACGCTCACAGCTCCGTGGCGCGGGCACAGCCCCGGGGCACCCGCCCTTCCCTCCGGACGCTGCTGCTTCTCTTGATGGAGTTGCGCGGTGCGCAGACGTGACACGCCCTTCCCTTCAGGCGCTGTCGCTTCGCTTGAGCTGCGCGGCGCTCAAGCGTGACTCACCCTTCCCTCCGGACGCCGCTGCTTCCCCTGATTGAGGTGCGCGGCGCTCAGGCGTCACTCGCCCTTTCCCCCGGACGCTGCTGCTTCTCTTGATGGAGTTGCGCGGTGCGCAGACGTGGCTCGCCCTTCCTTCAGACGCCGCCGCTTCCCTTTATTGAGCTACGCGGTGCGCAGGCGTGATTCGCCCTTCCTTCAGACGCCGCCGCATCTCTTGATTGAGGTGCGCGGTACGCAGGCGTGACTCTCTTCCCTTCAGATGCCGCCGCGTCTCTTGATTGAGGTGTGCGGTGCGCAGGCGTGACTCGCCCTGTCCTTCAGACGCCGCCGTTTCTCTTGCTTGAGCTGCGCGGTGCGCAGGCACGACTCGCGTTCCGGAGGAACGCCGATGCGTTCCCTCGCAACGTCACGCGGTGCCCCTTTGGTGCTCGCGTCGCCACCAGACGCGGCCGCTTCCCGATGCGACGCGGTGATGCTCGCTCCGGTGACGCTTCGCTCGGGGCTCTCTCTCCCGGCCCACTCGGAGGACGCGTGATTGCGCGTGGCTGACAACGTGCCCCAGGCGACTGGCACGCGCGAAGCAAGGTGTTCCTCCGCGCCCACGAAGCACACCGGGCGAGGGGGACACCACCATGGGAGCTCAAGTCGTCATGGGAGCGACGCTGCAATGCAGCTTCGGCCTCGCGCCCTCATCACTGGTGGTGCTGCCCACCAACAAGGTGGTCGGCATGACTCCCGCGGCGAACATCATGGACAACAAGCCGCTCCTCAACGTCCTGCCCTTCGGGATGTGCCAGTCGCTCGCCAACCCCATGGTGGCGGCGGCCACGGCGGCAATGCTGGGCGCGCTCACACCCATGCCCTGCATCCCCGTCACCGTCGCGCCGTGGGCGCCGGGCTGCCCCAAGGTGCTCGTGGGCAACCTGCCGGCGCTGGAGAGCAACTCGAAGCTGATGTGCGCGTACGGCGGCGTCATCCAGGTGGTCACCCCCGGCCAGGTCAAGGTCATCGATGGCTGACACGGCCCTCATCCCGCTCCCCCTGGACGGCACCCTGCTGGAGCGGCCCCTGCCAGGCTCGCCTCCGGTGACGCCCGAAGGCGGCGAGCCCGACGCCCGGCTGGACGCCGTCACCACGGCGGTCACCCGGGGCGAGTACGCCAACGCCGCTCGCGCCGCGGAGGCACTGCTGCGCGAGGGCGTCCACGACGCGCGACTCATCGGCCCGTACCTCTTCGGCGCGTTCCAGGAGCAGGGCCTCGCCGCCATGGCGGGCCTCTTCCGCTCGATTCACCAGGTGCTCACCGTGAGCCTCGTGGCGCTCGGCCCCGTGGACAAGCGCGACGTCTTCCTCGACGCCGGACTGCGCTGGCTGCTGCGCACGCTGAACAAGCACCTCGTCCACCAGGAGAAGAAGCAGGACGCGACGTGGCAGCGCTGGTGCGAGCCCGACTGCCGCGCCCCACTGGAGGAGGCGCTCGCGCTCGCCGAGCCCATCCTCACCGCGCTTTCCAGCTCCCTGCCGAAGAACGGGTGCGAGGAACCCTTCCGCACCCTCACCCTGTGGCTGAGCCGCCACCTCCAGGCCCTGCCCCAGCGTGCGCCGCTCACGCTCGCGCCCAGGCCGGACTCCGTCTCCGCGTCCGAGCCTGCTTCCGAGCCGGCCCCCACCGCTCCAGCGGAACCGCCACCCGCCAACGCCGCACCAGCCCCTTCCGCGCCGACGCGCGAGTCCGGGCCCGGCCTGCCCATCTCCCCGGCCCTGGTGCTGCTGCTGCGCAAGCTGGAGGCCTTCGGCGCACTGCTGGAGCGCGGCGAGCTGGCCAAGGCGGGCGTGGTGGCAACGGACGTGCTGGGCACGGTGGAGCACTTCGACCCGCGCGTGTACCTGCCCGCGCTCTTCACCCCCTTCTTCAGTGGCCTGAGCACGCATGCACAGGCACTGGAGCCGCTCCTGCAAGACTCCCAGTCGCTGCCCATGCGCGCGCTGGAGCAGCTGTACCGGGTGGACCTGGACGCCTTCCTCGCCCTGCCCACGGGCGGGCATGGAAGCCAGGACTGACGCCATGGTCGACCTTCCCATCGAAGAGCGCATCACCCAGCGCATCCAGTCCTTCGACCTGCCCGCGCTGATGGACCTGCTCGCCAAGGAGGGCTACGGCGAGGGCCACATCGAGCTGCGCAGCCACCGGGGCACCGTGCACGTGTCCAATCTGGTGCACGCCATCGAGTTCCTGACCGGGCCCCGCCGCGCCATCGTCACCCTCAACCTGGGCCTGCTCAGCGTGCAGACGCCGCTGCCCTCCTTCTTCCTCAAGCTGATGGAGGAGCTGAAGCACGAGGCGCTGGAGAGCTTCCTCGGCTACTTCGACCACCTGCTGCTGAGCGCGCGTGTCGCCGGCCTCTTCCCGGAGCGGGACACGTCGCTCTTGCCCGGCTGGGAGGGCACGCCCGGCACCGGCTGGGCCTGCTGCGCCCCTCCTGCCCCAGCACCCTCCACTGGCTCTTCTCCCGCGCCTTCCCCGAGCTTGAGGTGCGGGTGAAGCGCGCCACCCTGCGCCGGCACATCGACACGCGCGACATGCGGCTGGGCCGCGTGGAGCTGGGAGATGGCACCACCATGGGCGGCTTCGCCACCATCCCCACCGGCGGCCTGGAGGCGTGGCTGTACGCCAACGAGTCGGACACCGGCATCGGCGAGCCCTGGGCGCGTGAGGCCCCCCGCCGCCTGCACTCGCGCGTGCTGCCGCACCTGGTGGACACGTCGCTGCTGCTCACCGTGGTGCTGGTGCTGAGAGACCAGTCCGGCCATGCCCGCATCGAGCCCACCCACCACCTGGGCTACGAGCCCATCATCGAACAGCCCGGGGTGCCCCCACAGGCCCGCCCCGATGAGCCCCGACACCCGCGGCAGGCCGTCCTCTTCTCCGGGGACACGTCGCGGGCGCCCCTGACGCAGTGACGTCGCAGCGCAGTGCAATGCAGTGCAGCCCTCATGAGGGGAGAGCCGAGCCATGTCGATTCAGGAAGACCTACCGAAGTCCCGCATCACGCTGACGTACCGGACCACCATCAACGGCGAAGCGGAGACGGTCAGCCTCCCGCTCCGGCTGCTGGTGCTGGGCGACTTCTCGAAGGGCAAGTCGAAGGACCAGAAGGACGACCTCCAGGCCCGCAAGCTGCGCTCCATCAGCGCGCGCGGCCCGAGCGCGAAGAAGAGCGGCCCGAACAAGCCGCCCCTGGATGCGCTGATGGAGGACATGGAGATGACCCTGGGCTTCGAGGTCCCCAACCGCATCAACCCGGACGTGGAGGAGAACCTCGCCGTCACGCTGCCCATCACCCACATGAAGTCGTTCCACCCCGACGAGGTCGTCCGCCACGTCCCCAAGCTCAGGGCGCTCCAGCTGCTCAAGAAGCTGCTCGTGGAGATGCAGTCCAGCATCGACAACCAGAAGGTGCTGCGCGGCCTCATCTACGACCTGTTCTCCGACAAGGCCGCGCTCACGGCTGTGCTCACCGAGCTCAAGGCCTACGAGTCGCTGAGCCTGCCCCCGACGGCCGCCGACAAGCCTGTCGTCGACCCCAACAAGCCCGTCGTCGACCCCAACAAGCCCGTCGTCGACCCCAACAAGCCCGTCGTCGACCCCAACAAGCCCGTGCAGCCGTGAGCCCCGACCTTTTCACCCCTGTCCCAATGAGGTCCCACCATGCCTAGCCCCACTCTCCCCGAGCTGTTCAAGAGCGTGAAGCTGACCCCGCCCACCACCCCGAAGCCGCTGATTGCGGCGTCGTTCGTTCCCCTCGATGACGAGAAGGAGAAGGCGCTCTCCATCGACGAGCGGTTCATGTCCGCCCTGGCGGCGCTGCTGCACAACGTGAAGGCCGTGGAGCCGGAACCGAACTCCGTTGACAAGCCGCGCTTCGACAAGGCCGCGGTCATCAAGGTCATCGAGGAGATCGACAAGCGGATTGACAAGCAGATGAACGAAATCCTCCACCACGAAGACTTCCAGGAGCTGGAGGCGACGTGGCGTGGTCTGGAGGACCTGGTCTCCCACACCAACCTGAAGGGCAACGTCGCCATCGACCTGCTGGACGTGGCCAAGAGCGAGCTCGCCCAGGACTTCGAGAACAACTCCGCGGACATCTTCGCGGGAGCGCTGTTCGAGAAGGTCTACATCCAGGAGTATGACCAGTACGGCGGCCGGCCCTTCGGCGCCATGGTGGGCCTGTACGACTTCACCTCGACGAAGGCCGACCTCAAGTGGCTGGGGGCCATGGCCAAGGTGGCCAACGCGGCCCACTGCCCCTTCATCTCCGCCGTCAGCCCGAAGTTCTTCCACTTCGACACGGTGACGGAGATGGAGTCCGTCAAGGACCTGGAGGGCGCGCTGGCGCACCCGCGCTACGGCGAGTGGAACAAGCTGCGCGAGAGCGAGGAGGCCGCCTACCTGGGGCTCACCTTCCCGCGCTACGTGCTGCGCCTGCCCTGGCACCCGGAGAAGAACCCGTGTGACGACCTGAACTTCACCGAGGACTCGCAGGGCGACTCGAAGAAGTACCTGTGGGGCAACTCGGCCATCCTCTTCGCCCGCAACATGGTGAAGGCCTTCGAGCAGTCCGGCTGGTGCCAGTCCATCCGGGGCCCGAAGGGGGGCGGCCTCATCAACGGCCTGCCGGTGGACACCTTCTTCCTGCGCGGCCAGGAGGAGCTCAAGGCGCCGGTGGAGATCGCCATCCCCGACTACCGCGAGTACGAGTTCGCCCGCTGCGGCTTCATGCCGCTGGTGTACCGGAAGAGCACCAGCGACGCGACGTTCTTCAGCACCCAGTCCGCCAAGGTGTCCAAGCGCTTCAAGGACCCGAAGGACCAGGAGAACTCGCAGCTGGTCACCAACCTGGCCTACACGTTCTCCATCACCCGGCTGGCGCACTACATCAAGTGCATCATGCGGGACAACATCGGCAGCACCGCGGACGCGGCGTACATCCAGCGGCAGCTGGACGCGTGGCTGGCCGGCTACGTCACCACGGTGGCCAGCCCGGACGACCTGACGGTGCGGCGCTTCCCCTTCAAGGCCACCAGCGTGGAGGTGGTGCAGCGGGCGGGCGAAATCGGCTGGTACGACTGCAAGGTCGCCGTCCTCCCGCACATCCAGTTCGAAGGCCTCGACGTGAAGCTGATGCTCGAGTCCCGGCTCGGCTAGCGCGATGCATCGTCCTCAAACCCTCTCACTTCCAGGAAACAGCCATGCCTCAATTCTCTCGTGAGCTCGACGTCTATCAGGGCTTCAACTTCAAGAAGGACAAGCAGTCCGCCGTGGGCTACCTGCTGGCCGTCACCGTGGGCGACCAGGCGCTCGCCGCGGACCAGGAGACCATCGCGGACCCCGAGCAGCCCGACAAGCCGCTGGAGTCCAAGGTGGTGGCGGTGCTCAACAGCTACCTGTGGGAGACGGGCGTCACCGATGCCATGTACTTCTCCGGGCAGCTGTCCACCGCCAACAAGCAGAAGGTCACCGAGATGCTGCTGGGCAGCTTCGCCAACATCGAGGTGGTCTTCAAGTACGTCATCTACGAGTACGACCCGCTGGCGAAGAAGTACTTCAAGTCCAGCTTCGCCGACGCGGACCTCAACGGGCTGCTGGAGAAGAACGGGGACGAGCTGACCATCCACGTGGCGGACAACGCGTCCATGGAGGTGCAGTCGCCCAAGAACTTCGGCTTCCGGCTCGGCGTGAAGCCCAAGACGCTGGAGCAGTCCGTCAACGTCGCCGCCGCCTCGTCGAAGAACATCGTCAAGAAGTGGGGCGTGACGGAGACGGCCGGCTAGCCCCGGACGACCACCCCCACCCCCGAGCGCCCCCATGCCCTCCTACAAGCTCGCCCGCGTCCACTGGTACCTCGGCCAGACGCTGCTGCCGGAGCACTTCCAGGCCCAGGAAGAGGCATTGGAGGCGCAGCTGCGCCTTCGCGCCTCGCTGTCCGGCATGCCCGCCACCGGCGTGGCGGCGCTGGAGTGGAACCCGGACCTGCTGGCCCAGGGCAGCCTGTCCATCTCCACGCTGACGGTGGTGATGCCCCACGGGCAGGTGGTGGACGTGCCCGGCAACGCGAGGCTGGAGTCCTTCTCCCTGGAGGACGTCGGCGAGCCGGAGGTCACCGTGTACCTGCACGTGCTGGGGCGCACGCGGGACGCGAAGGGGGTGGCGCTGTACAAGGAGGACCCGCCGGAGCTGACGCGCGTGCCACACGTGCTGCGGCTGTCGTCGGAGCGGGTGCTGGAGGGGCCGGAGCAGGCGGTGGACTCGCTGAGGCTGGCCACCTTCCGAAAGGACCTGGAAGGGGTGTGGCAGCTGGCGGAGGAGCAGGTGCCTCCGCTGCTGCTGGTGGGCCCCACCCCTTCCTGGGCGACCTGCTGCGGCGGCTGGACGCGCTGCTGGAGCAGGCCCGCCTGCAGCTGCGCGCCGGCGAGTCGGACACCTACCTGCGCGGCGACCGGCGCTCCAATGCCCGCCGGGCGCTGTGCCAGGTCCAGCGGTTGCAAGCACTGCGCGGTGACATGCACCGCGACATCTCCCTCCACCCGTACGCCCTCTTCGATGCGCTGCGGCAGCTCTACTTCGAGGCGTGCTGCTACCTGGACCAGCTTCCTGACGGGACGCAGCCCGCGTACCAGCATGACGCACCCGGCGAGGGGATGGAGGCGTGGATGGAGCTGCTCACCCGCACGCTGCGGCCGGAGAGCACGCGCATCACGCGCCGCGCCTTCGAGGTGCGGGACGGGCAGTTCGTCTTCAAGCCGCTGCCCCCGGAGGTGCGGGACGGCGGCGAAGTCTATCTCCTGGTGCAGCGCCGCCTCGCGGACGAGCCCCTGTCCCTGGAGGGGGTGAAGCTGGCCAGCCCCTCGCGGCTGTCGGTGGTGCGGCGCATGGCCCTGATGGGCATTCCCTTCAAACCCGTGCCGCACCCGTCCTTCCCCCACGCGATGGGCCCGGAGCTGGACTGGTACCAGCTCACCCCCGGCGAGGAGTGGCAGTTCGCCCTGCGCGAGGACGGGCTGGCCTTCTTCATCACCCCGGCGCTCAAGGGGGCGAAGGTCTCCCTCTTCTGGCGGAAGGCCTGACATGGCGCGCCCCTCCTTTCTCGACAAGTTCGCCACGGACCGGCGGGCCGCGCGGACGGGGCGGCACGGCCTGGAGCACGTGCTGCTCAACCTCCAGGCGGTGCTCAACACCAAGGCGGGCTACGGCTTCTTCCGGCACGACTTCGGCCTGGGCAACTACACGGAGAAGTACGGCACCAGAGACATGGTCGCGGCGCTGACCCGGGAGCTGCAGGAGGAGATTGCCCACCATGAGCCGCGCCTGACGGAGGTGGTGGTGACGCTGCGCGGCCGCGACGCCGGCCTGTGGCTGCACTACGGGCTGAGCGCCACGCTGGAGGACACGCCCTGCCGGCTGCGCCTGCGCTTCGACACGATGAGCGGCGAAGTGCGCGTGGAGGAGGAGCCATGAAGGCGCGCACCTTCCAGGACACGCTGGCCATCTGCGTCACCCTCACCGCGGGCGGCACCGCGCATGCCATTGCCCCCGGGGACGTGAAGGGCTTCGAGCTGGAGCTGCACCCCTGGGGCTTCGAGGGCCGGGTGGACTTCCTCGTCGCGGACACCACGGCGGCGGGCGGGCTGGAGTCGGACGCGCTGAAGGCCGCCTTCCTGGAGCCGGGCCTGCTGGAGGTGGAGCTGACGCTGGGCGCGGTGCACACGGACGCGGCCTCCCAGCCGGCGATTTCCCCGCTGAAGGTGAAGGGCCTGGTGGCGGAGCGCTCGCTGGTGGAGCTGCCCGCGGCCCCCGCCCCCGGCGCGCCCCTGCTGTACCGCCGCTATGGCGTGCGCTTCCTGGACGCCGCGCGGCTGCTGTGGGGGCAGCACCACCCCTGCGCGCTCTACACGCAGAAGACGCTGCAGGACGTGCTGGAGGCGAACACGGGGGGCAAGGTCTCCCTCACCTGCGACTGGCAGGACGCGCTGGGCGCGACGCACGCGCAGCTGTTCCTGGGGCTGCTCCCGGAGGACGGCGCCAGCTTCTACGACTTCCTCGTCTGGTACGTGGACACGCGCAACGGCGTGCTGGCGTACGACTACACGGCGCAGTCCCTGGCGCTGTCCGCGGTGAAGGCCGAGTCGGGCACGCCGGTGGACGTGCTGGCGCCGGACGTGGACACCGTGGCGCTGGCCTTCCCCGAGGTGCCCCGCCACGAGGTGACGGTGCTCAACGCGGTGGCGGAGGGCCCGGCCACCACGCCCGTGGCCAATGCGCGGGCCGTCAGCGGCATCCGTCAGGACGTGCTGGTGCGCACGGCCCTCGCCAACGAGGTGGAAGCGAGGGTGACGCTGGAGACGGCGCGGCTCAAGACGCCGGGCCTGGAGGTGGAGCTGGGCTGGCGCCGCTTCCCCGCCGAGGCCCTGGCGCCCGGTACCCTGGTGAAGCTGCCCTCGGCGGACGCGTGGAGCGCGGCGGGGCTGGTGGGGGGCGCGGCTTCCGCG
>JBKGHK010000330.1:0-10700 GCA_046520375.1 Pyxidicoccus sp. 3LFB2 | reverse complement strand
GGCACCCGAAGGGCGGCGGCGACGCGGAGGACGCCTGCACCTCGGCGGTGGAGGCGGGGCGCACGAGGACCCGGGGCATGCCGGCCGGAGCCCACTCGGCCTGGTCACGCCGGTGCGCTTCGAGCACATCGGCGTCGGTGACGAGGGCCTCCGCTGGCAACACGGCCGCCAGCTCGCGCAGCAGGTCAGGCGTTCCCCGAGACGTCACCGTGCACCTCCCGCCAGGCGCTCCAGTTGCCCCTCCGCGATGTCCCGGTAGTGAGGAACGACCTCTACCGCGAGCACTTCACGCATCTGCTGGCGAGCGCCATCCAGGTCCCCCGAGTCCTCCAGCCGGTACATCTGGTGCAGTGCATCCGTGATGCGATTCGAGCCCTCGGTGATGCGGCGCCTCATTTCATGCAGCAGCGAGGTCGCGCGCTCCACGCTTACCAGGGCGGCATTCACTTCGGACTCACGAATGGCGACTGTCGGGGCGGTGCGCCGCAGCAGCTCTCGCACGTCTGGAGTGAGCTCGAGCGTCTCCCCTTGCTGGACCCGGTTGTCCAGCATCCGCACCGGGTACCAATCGTCCTCCAGGCTCCCCATCTGCTCACCTCGTTCCTCTCGGCGGGAAACACATGCCGATCGGCCAGTCATGCTGTCCCTCACACCGGCGCAGACAGTTGTAGCAGTTACCTGTCCATCGCTTGGTCTCGCAGTCAACGAATCCCCTGATGCAGCGCTGCTTCCACTCTGGAAGCTGACTGTTGTTGGCGAAGTCGTCGACGCCTTCATCCTCGGTGTCGCGCGTGGCCTCATGGGCTGCGGACATGCCCATCAGCGTCGCCAGGATGTCCTCCCGGCTCGCTGCGCAGCTCTCCGCGGGACTGAGAGGGTACTTCTTGATGCAGCAGGACATCGACGACTCACCCGGCCGGCAGGATGCTGCCGTCGAGGCCGTACACCCCGACGTCAGCGTTCCTGTCAGGATGGCCAGCGCGAGGGCCTGAACGCGGTTCACCCGACGCATTCTGGCCCGCCCACACGTGGGTTGCCACCCGGCCACACGACGGCTAGTTTCTGGGGACTCCTGCGTGCTCGCAGCCGGTGTCGCCAGCCGGTCCCAATTCGGCGTCTGGATTGCCCTCGGTTCCCAGTCTGATGTGGTCCTCGCGCGAGAACATCCGCGCCCAGTTGCTGTCCCTCCTGGAAACGACTCCCCGGCAGGACACCGCGCTTCGCAGGCGCATCGTCTGGAAGCTCGGCACCTTCGGGGGCCCGGAGCAACTCCCGCTCCTGCGCTCCCTGCTCTTCGACGTCCAGGAGCATTTCTCCATCCGGAATGCGGCGCTGGACGTCGGCCAGCGACACGGCCTGTCCCTGTCCGCCTCGGAGTTCACCCGGCTCCTCGAACAGGGCTCGGCACTCCACTGCGACGGTCATGACCATCCAGGCCCGTGTGTCCCCTCGCTGGGACAACTCCTCTCGCTGGTGCGCGCTGAGGACGAAGACACCTGCACCGCTGTCGAGACCGCGTTGCTCCAGGTGTCAGCCGAGGAGCGAGCACGCCTCCTCGCGGAGACGGACACCCTGCCTCTGCCTCCACGTTGGGTGGAGTGGCTGTTCGCACGCTGGTACGCCGAGGAGCGTCAGCGCCTCTCGGGAGACCGGCCCTGGGGACATGACTGCAATTTCTGGGTGGCCATCACCCACCGCCAGAGGCCGGAGGTGCGGAAGCTTTTCGTCGAGTGGACGTGGGACCCGACCACCGGGGCGCTGGAAGAGCGTCCGTACTGGGAGCTGTCCGACGAGGAGCGCGAGCGACTCCTGGAAGCCGTCCCCCGGCTCCAACGCCGCTTCGCCGAGTCGCTCGTCCTGCTGCTGCCAGAGCTCCTCGCGCAGCTTGGACCCGACGTCCTGTTACGCCGGCTGCATCGAGTCGTGCGCGCGCAGAGCGTTGCCTGTCGCGTGCCCTACTCGCTCGTGGAGCGCCCGGCGGAGTTCCCCCGGGCCGTGGAGCTCCTCGGTGAGTGGCGCGGTGCACGCGCGTTGCTGTACCAGCTCCTCTGCGACTTCCAGGTGGAGCTGAGTGTCAGGGCCGCGCTGGTCGGCGGCCTGTTCGAGAATGACCGCGCCGCCGCCGGCCGCTGGGCACTGGCCGCGATGCAGTACCCGGACAACGCCGCACTCGTCCGTCATGTCCTCCGGCTCGTGGCCATCGCGCCGACGCCCGGAGACCGCGCCCTGTTCCTGGCCGCGCTCCGAAGCACGGATGACGTGGCGCACTGCTTCGCCCTCGAAGGGCTCTTCACATTGGGCGAATCGAGCGAGGGCTTTTGCGACCGGCTCAGCACCCTGACCCGCTCCGCCCTGCCCGTGGTGCGTCTTCGGGCGGCCGCGTGCCTCGTGAAGCAGAGCCGGAGCGAGTGGCTTCCCCTCCTCCAGACAACGGCGCTCGAAGCGCCCGAGCCCTGGCTCCGCGCGGACGCTGTTCGCTGGCTCGCCGAGACGGCCCCGGAAGCCAGCCGGCCCATCCTGAAGCAGGCCCTCACCGCGGAGTCCCACCTGGAGCCACGCAAGCGCTCGTCCGCGGGACTCGAAGCGACGTGGGCGCTCTCCCGGCTCGGCACCGACGAGGACGTGGCCGCCCTGCTCGACGCGAGCCTTCGCGGCCTGTCCTCGTACCTCGCGGATGTCGCCGTGGAGCGTCAGCTGGCGCGACAGGAGGGACGCGGGGTCGGGGACGTCCCTCCTCCCTCCTGGCGCGAGGATGTCTCCGAGCACCTCCTGGAGCTACTTACAGCCGGTTCAGGAACTTGAGCAGGTCCTGCTTCTGCGTGGCGGACAGGGACTCGGGGGGGCCGCCGGGAGTCTCCGGCGGATGGACGGGCGGCAGGTTCAGCTGCGGCGTGAAGGGCAGGACGAACTGGCTGTAGGTGTCGACCACGTCCTTCAACGTCTCATGGCTGTTGTCGTGGAAGTACGGCGCCGTGCCCGCGACGCCCCGAAGCGCCGGGATGTCGAAGAGCTCGAAGTCCAGCGGGTTTCCGGTGATGAGGGCGCGGCCCGCATCGGTGGTGAACCACTGCGGCAGGAGATTCGGGCCGACAATCGGCGCGCCGTTCTCGTCCAGCGCCGGGTTCGGGTCATACGGCTCTCCGCTCGCCGTCACCGGAATGGGCGGCAGGTCGGTCACCTGCTGCTGGCGTGTGCCATCCGTGTAGAAGCGGAAGCGATAGCGCGGCAGCTCGACGGAGGCGTTGTACGCCGGGAACTGTCCAATCTGTCCCAGGTAGGAGAACGCCGCGAACCCCGCGTTGAGGAACTTGTCATCCGCCCGGGGCACCGTCATGGGAACCGGCCCCACTTCGGGGATGACCGTGAACACCACGGTGCCATCAGGCTTCAGCTTGAAGTTCTGTCGGGCGAGCTCGTTCAGCGCGGGGTGGGTGATATCCGTCTGCGTCGCCCCACCGTGGCAGCCCTCGCAGGCAGCCTGGAAGACCTCGCGGCCATGCTTCTCCTGGGGACTCAGCAGCATGAAGTCCTCGGGCATGGGTATCCGGGCGCGGGGGACGCCATGCTCCAACAGCTCCGCGACGAAGCGGGAGCGCGGGGACGAGAACACGCTCCGCTGGAAGTCGGCGACCTTGCGCAGCTGTGACAGCGGCACCGTGCCGCCCTCGCTGTGGCTGGTGATGGCGGACTGAGCCTGCACCTCCAGCTGCGTCTCCCGGCCGTCGTACTGGAACGCGCCGGTGATGGCCGTGTCCTGGATGCTCGGCACCGCGCGCCAGACGGCGACCTTCCGGTCCACGGGCGTGATGACCTGCCCGTCCACGTCGATGACATCCATGTTGGCGGGCAGCGGCAGCACGACGCGGACGAGCCCTTTCTTGAGGTGCTCGTACGTGGGCACCGCCGCGGCCGGGTCATCCGCGTCGATGCGATTGAACAGCGGGTCTCCCGGGTTGGCCGCCAGCCGCGCCACGACATTCGCGGGCCGCAGGGCCGTGCTCTCGTCGAGCACATGGCAGGTCGCGCAGGAGCGCCCGTTGGTATTCGCGAAGGCCTCGGTGAAGAGCTTCCTGCCGGCGTTGCCTCCTCCCAGCTCGGAGCGCGCTTCCGTCAGGGATTGAGCGTCGACCGGGGCCTCGGGGGCCGGCACTGCGTCGCGCATCGGTTCCGTGCAGCCGGGAAGTCCGCCGAGTGCGAGCGCACTGGTCAGACACGCGATGATGCGTCTGCGAGCCATGGGTCTGTCTCCGCTGGGGTGGGCCCCCAGGGAACACCAGCGGCTCGCCTGACTGTCACCGGCGGGGCGCTTTCGCGAGCGCCCCGCTCCAGCGCCCCTGCCGACGCAACGTCGCTACGCGAGAGTCGCGTCCGCGGGGACGGCCCGCGCCGTGACAGCCTCGTCGATGTGCTGCTTCATCCCACGCCACGTGTGGTCCCACGAGAGTCGGGAGAGGAACGCGTCCACCTTCGAGCGCCACGGCTCCGTCGGCTGGGCCAGGCACTCCTCCACCGCGCGCACGAAGTCCTCCGGCGTGTCCGCGATGCGCACCAGGCCCTGCTCGCCGTAGGGCCTCACCACATCCCGGATGGAGGTGGACACCACGGGCCTGCCCGCGGCGAGGTACTCGGGCGTCTTGGTGGGGCTCAGGAAGCGCGTGGCGCGCGTGCGCGCGAAGGGCGTCATCGCCACGTCCCAGTTGGCGAGGTACGCCGGCAGCTCCTGGTAGCGCTTGCCTCCCAGGTAGTGGATGTTCGGCAGGCGCGGCAGGCTGTCGGGGGAGATCTTCACCACCGGCCCCACCATCACCAACTGCCAGTCCGGCCGGGCGCGGGCGACCGCCTCCACCAGGGCCAGGTCCATGCGCTCGTCGATGACGCCGCAGTAGCCGATGCGCGGCCTGGGCAGGTGGGCCTGGTCCTTCGGGTCGGCCGGCCCCTGGCGCGCCTGCGCGAAGTGCGGCACGTCCACGCTGCTGGGGAACGGGTGGACGTTGGCGTGGTGCTCCCGCTTCGCCTCGTAGAGGTGATGGCCTCCGGTGAACATGACATCCGCCCGGCGCATCAGCTCCTGCTCGCGCTGCACCAGCACGGGCGGCGCACCGCTGAAGGCGGACAGCTCGTCCATGCAGTCGTAGACCACCGCGCGCGGCCTCATGTGGTGCGAGAAGGCCAGCGTCATCGGCGTGTAATACCAGAGCACGTAGTCCCGCACGCCCCGGTCCGCGAGCAGCGCATCGAGCAGCTCGCGTTGCACCTGGACGAGGTACTCCGGGTCCACCCGGGTGCCCGGAGGCGGATCCGGCGTCACCTCCGTGGCGCCCTCCACCTCGATGTGGGGAACGGCGACCCAGACGCCTTCGGCGGAGCGCTCCACTTCCAGGCGCGTGGGGCCGGGGCCCCAGGCGGGCTCTTCCACGAAGAAGACCCGGCGCTCACGCGCGAAGCGCGACATGAGGTGCTGCGGGCGTTGGAAGACGAAGCGCCAGCGGAGGTGCGAAAGACAGACGAGGTCGGGGAGCGCGCCTTCCGCTTGATGCCGCCGATTCGGGTGATGCATGGACCATCCCTCCGGTGCGAGGTGAGGCTGCTACCGGAAGGGTGGTTGGAGTGACGGGCAGGTCACATTGGACGGAGGCACGGGGGGAGGCACGGGCCCGCCCCCCGGCTGCTTTCCCGTCGGGCGGGGTACCGTCAGGGCACTCCCATCACCAGACCTTCGATGGTGTGCGCCTGGACGATGGGCTCCAGCTTGTTGACCAGGCGGTAGTTCAGGTGCCTGCGCACCTCCTCCGGCACGGTCTCGATGAAGCCCCGGGTGAGCTGCACGTCATGCCGCTCGGCGTTGCGCGCGTCCGGAGCGTCGAAGCCCAGCACCAGCGTGGGCCGGGACTTCTGCGAGCGATTGGCCGTGCCCCGGTGGATGGTGAGCGCGGACCGCGCGGAGATGTCGCCCATCTTCGGCATGCGCCGCTGGGCACGCTCCTCGTAGCGCGGGGTGTAGGACTTCGGCGGGAACATGCCGTGCTCGAAGTCGGGCCCATGGTCCCACTGGGTCCCCACCGCAATTTCGAAGGGCCCCATGTCCTCGGCCACGTCGACGGTGGTCATGTTGAAGGCCAGCGAGTTCAGACGGCGGCCCTTGAGCGTCTCGTCCGGAGACGGGAAGTCGCGGTGCCAGGGCTGGTTCTGGGCGCCAGGGCCCGGCACGTCGAAGCCCAGCTCCACGAGCTTGTAGTCCGGACCGAGCACCGTCTCGCACACGGCCACCACCCAGGGGTGGGAGACGATGTCGAGGAAGCCGCGGATGCGCTCGGGGTGGATCTCCACGTAGTAGCGATTGGGGCCACGGTTCAGCGCGCCGCCCGGCTGCTTGAGTGCCTCCTGGAAGAGGACCTCGATGTCCTCACCCAGCTCCTGGATGAGGGACCGCTCGAAGGCCCCCTTCAGGGCGACAATGCCGTCGCCATAGATGCCGCCCATGATGGCCGCGGGGTCGTACTTGGGTACAGTCGTCCGTGCCGCAGCCGGGAGGGACTGGGGGGCGGGCCGGGCCGAAGAAATCTCACCGAAATTCTGTCCGTCAGAACGCATGGGCATTGAACCACCGCCCGCAACCCACTCCCTGAAGTCTGGCTGCCCCCCAGGCGGGGCGCCCCTGGGAGCCCCACCCCGAAGTGGGGCAGGATTCCAGGCGAGGAGGCTCCATGCACCCCGGGGTGTCATTCACGGCCGATGACACGAAGGACTGGCACCTGCCCGTCGCGGGTCCAGGACTGCTGCTGGACGTGCCCGCGAAGGGGCGCTGGCTGCGGCGCCCGGCGCTGCACCTGGAGGCCGCGCCCGACTATCGGCTCCGGCTGATGAGCGGAGACCAGCCGCTGCTCTGGGTGCGCATCGCGAGCTACTGGGACCGGTGTGCCTTCCTCCGGGGAACGGCTCCCATGTCCTGGCGGCTGCCCGCGCTATCGGCGCCCGAGGTGCGAGCGGTGACGCATGCGCCGGGAACACCGCCGTGGTGGGAGGCGTGGGCCTGGCACCTGGGACGGGCGCTCGTGGAGGCGCCCGCCTCGGTGCTGCACACGGGCCGGTGGTGCCTGCGCCCGCTGCGGACGATTGCCGCGAACCTGGCCTCGCGCCATGCCGTCAGCTCCATGGAATGGGAGTTCGGCCAGCCGCCCGCGCCGCCGCACTCGCTGGACACGGTGCTTCGCTTCCAGACGGCCTGGGCGGAGGGGTGGTGGGAGAGCCGGCCGGAGGAGACGCGCGGCGTCCTGTTGCCGCTGCGTGCCCCGTCCGACGCGGACGACGGCCGCATCAAGAGCTGGCGCAAGCGCGCGCGGGACGGGACGCTGCCGCCCGCGCTGCTGCTGTACGTGGACATCCTGGCGAAGTGGCTGGTCCTGGACGGGCATGACCGGATACACGCCGCGCTGCTCGAAGGCGTGGAGCCGCCGCTGCTCGGGCTGTGGCCCTATGTGGAGACACGGCGCGCGGAGAGCCGGGTCCGAGAAGAAGGGGCGCTGCTCGGCGCGGAGTTCCAGCTGCGCGCGGGAGCGACACCCGAGGTCATCGACCGCGTCAACCGCCAGCTGGTGCGGAGCTTCGACTGGCCCCACCGGGGCACCGTCACCCGGGCCTGGGCCCTGCCGGGAGGCGCCGAGGCCTGGCGGGCCGAGGTGCTCGCGTGGCGGCGGAAGCACGCGGTTGCATGGGACGAGGACGACTGGGAGTAGGCGAAGGGGCCGGCGTTGAAGTACGACCGGAGGCGCCGTGCGGCCACCGCGCCGCACCTTCTCGGAGGCTCCGTCCATGCGTCACCCCCTGGTCTTCGTCCTGTCCGCCGTCTGTCTGCTGCTCGCGCCCGAGGCGCGGGCCCAGGCCCTCTCCTCCACGTACACCGACCTGACGAACTGCCCCCGCGACACCTCGCATGATGCCGACGCGGAAGCGCACGGCTCCGACGCGCCCACGGAGTGCCCGGGCCCTGGCGGCGAATACAACGTCCACGAGTACTACAGCGCCTATGGCGTCCACCGGAGCGTCGACCTGGCGGCCGACCCTTCCAAGTTCTCCGTCAGGCTGCTCCCGACGAAGGAGGAGTGCCCCGTCTCCCGCTATGGGAACAAGGTGGAGTGGCGGATGAAGGGCGGAAAGCCCTTCGCGGTGATTCAGCGCGTGACGTGCTTCGAGGACGCGGAGGGCGCGCCGGGCAAGCGGCTCGCGGAGTACCTGGTGGTGAAGGGCCTCCGGGGCTTCGAGTCGCTGGACGGAGCGGTGTCCACCAAGACGAAGAACGCGAACGAGAAGGCTCGCGCCCTCGCGGACAAGGCAGCGCCGTGAGCCGTGAGGCGGTGGGCGGCTGAGGGACGCCGCCCACCGTCGCGGGCTTCAGTGGATCGCGGGGGCCGCTGGGCTCGCCCCCGTCCACCGTCACAGGCCCTATCGGGGCGTAGGGGGCTGCGAAGGCTCGCCCTTCCCTTCCTTGCCGCCCGTGCTCACCACCACGGCCTGGCCGGGCGCACGCGCGCTACCGTCCGCCTTGAGGAGGTTCGTCAGGGCCAGCATCTGCGCCACCAGCGTGGCCACGCCCTGCCCGTCCTGGGCGCCACCACTGCCGCCGATGGAGACCGAGCGCAGCTCCTGCGGCTTCGGCAGCTTCTCGGCGATGTCCGGCAACAGCTCCACCAGCCGGGCCTGCACGTTGGCCGGGGTGAGCTCGTTGAGGATGCGCTGCCGCGTCTCCATCAACTCCAGCTCCGTCTTCGCCTGACGGTTGGCCGCGGCGCGCTCCACGTCGCCCACCTCGGTGAGGGCCAGCACCTCGCGCTTGCGCTTCGCCGCTTCCGCTTCCTGCCGCTGCTTCGTCAGCTCCGCCTCCACCGCGAGGCGCGCCTTCTCCAGCTCCGCGGTCTGCAGCGCGGACTGCTGACGCTCCACCGCGAGCCGCCGCGAGTCCTCTTCCTCGCGCTGCTGCCGGCGCAGCCGCTCGGTCTGCTCGCGGTCATACGCCTCGGCGCTCTTGTGCGCCCGCAGCATGGCCAGCTCGCCGTCGCTCTCCAGCCGCATGCGCTCCCGGGCCTGCTTCACCTCCAGCTCCCGGTGGGCCAGCGCTTCCTCCGTCCCGAGCGCCGCCAGGCGCGCCACCCGCTCGCGCTCGGAGCGGAACGGCGTCTGGAGGCTCTCCCAGAGGCGCGCGGAGCTGACCACCGCCTCCTTGATCTGCACGGTGACGATGCGCAGCCCCAGGCCCTTGTCGCCGCCGCCCCCGCCCTCCGCCACGTGCCGCAGCCGCGCGGTGAGCTCCTCGATGATGGGCTGCTTGTCGGACAGCACCGCGTCGATGCTCATCGTGGCCACCTTGTCCTTGATGGCCGCCTCCGCCTGCTCGCGAAGCTGGACATTCACCACGCGCATCGGGTCCTCCGCGTCCGTGAAGTCCAGCTTCCGGTACGCGGTGCCGAAGTCCTCGATGATCCACTGCACGTAGCCCTGCACCAAGAGCCCCTGTAGCTCGCGGCAGATGCAGTGCGCGTTGATCATGATGGTCTGCATCGCGCCCGGCGCGACGATGAAGGAGTCCCGCGCGGGGTCGAACCGGAACGACACCCCCAGGCCGATGTGCAGCGGCTGCGGGTGTCCCCGGCGCGTGTGGACGACATACGCGTTGGGCGGGACGATGACGGTCTTCCACCGCCAGAAGCCGGTGACGCGCACGTCCACCGCGTTGCCCGTCCGCTCCGCCACGGCGGCCACCGCCGCGCGCCGCATGGGCATGTTCGCCTGCGCCTGCATGGGCGCAATCAGCTTGCGCGCCTTCAGGTCCACTTCGACGCGCTGCTGCTGCTCGCGCACCTGGTCCAGGTACTCGTTGCGCACCGGCTCCTTCGAGTTCGACTGCATGCCCATGTAGCCCCCCTACCCCAGCGCGGCGCCGTCTATCGGCGCACGGCCTCCGGGGCGCTCAAAGAGGGGGAGTCTACGTCAGCCGCGTCTACTTCTTCGAGCGCAGCAGCACGAACTCCACGCGGCGGTTCAGCTCACGGCCGCGCGGGATGAGGTTCGGCGCCTTGGGGCGGGCTTCACCCGCGCCCGCGACTTCGATGCGGGACGCGTCCAGCCCCGACGCCACCAGCAGCTCCGCCACGGCCTTCGCCCGGGCCTCGGACAGGCCCTGACGGGTCTTCGCGGAGCCCTCGCGGTTGTCGGTGTGCCCTTCCACGCGCAGGCGGAGGGACTCGTCGCGCACCAGCATGTCCACCAGCAGGGCCAGCCCGTTGGTGGAGCCCTTCTTCGGAGCGGCCTGCTGCTCGGCGAAGCGCGGCTCGGCGGGCAGCTCCACCCGCTCGTTCTTCACGCTGGCCTGCTGCGTCTTCTTCGCCGGCGCCTTCGCCAGCGTGAAGGCCACCGTGGGCTCCGCGTCGCGGGTCACCTTCACCTTGCGCGTCTGCGCCAGATAGCCGCGCGACAGCACGTCCACCGAGTACTCGCCCGGCGGCAACATCACCGGCGTGGGCTTGCGCGCCTTCTGGTCCACGAGCACCTGCTGCGGCGCCCCACGCCCCCGCACGTACACCGTGGCCGCGATGGGCTTCTTCCCCGCGAGCACCTTGAGCAGCAGCTTCGTGGACACGGGCTCCGGGCGCTGCGCCACCGGGGTGGCGGTGGGCACCGCGGCCGAGGCCACCTGCGCGGGCTGCGTC
>JBKGHK010000032.1:0-29477 GCA_046520375.1 Pyxidicoccus sp. 3LFB2 | reverse complement strand
GCGAGGCGGCCCGGCGCGCGCTGCCGGTGCTGCGCGTGGCGGCGGAGGACTGGCGCGAGAAGCTCCTGTACGCGCGGGAGCAGCGCAGCGGCTCGCTGGCCAAGGACGCGGCGGACGTGCTCGCCCGCAAGGTCATCGGCTGGTCCGGCGCCGCGAAGCCCACGTCGCTGAAGCACGACGCGGCGGAGGCCATCCTCCTGGGCCTGTGGGCCGTGCTGGAGGTGGGCTGGTTGGACAGGGTGCCCATGGAGCTGCGGCGCTGAGGCCGCGCGGGACACGCGCCCGTCCGTCCTCCATGATGCGCCCATGTCCCCGCCGCCCGATGACCGCCCCATGCCGCAGACTGACGTCCCCCGTGGCGAGGGGCTGAACCGGCTGTTGGACCCGCTCGCCCGCACGGCGTACCGGGGCGCCTATACGCTGGCGCGCGTGTACTGGTTCGTGCGCCGCCCCAGCACGCGCGGCGTCTTCGTGGGCGTGTGGCACCAGGGCCGCGTGCTGCTGCTCCAGAACTCGTACAAGCCCCGCCTCGGCATGCCGGGCGGCGGCTTCCACAAGGGCGAGTCTCCGGCCGAGTGCGGCGCCCGCGAATTGCGCGAGGAGGTGGGCGTCGACATGACGCCCGCCGCGCTGCGCGAGGTCTTCGAGACGGTGGGCTCCGAGGAGAACAAGGACGACCACGTCCACTTCCTGGAGGTGGACGTTCAGACCGAGCCGGTGCTCACCATCGACCGCCGCGAGGTGACGTGGGCCGGGTTCATCGACCTGGACACGGCCCTGCGGCTGCCCATCACCGCGCTGGTGCGCGCGTACCTGGAGGACGCGCGCCGCCGTCGCGGCTGAGGGGCTTTCAGCGTCCCGCGGCCTGCGCCATCGCGGGCTCGCCGCCCAGGAAGTGGCGCGCGCGCGCCTTCGCCAGCTGCGTGTGGGCCTCGTCCAGCGAGATGCAGTCCACGGTGATGGGGTCATTGGGAGCCGCCTCCGACGCCACCCGCGCCGTCTGCAGGCGGGAGATGGTCGAGTCCGACACGTGCGCGCACATCAAGCAGCCTCGCGCCCGGCCGTACGCCACCACCTCGCCGAAGAGGGCCGCCGACTCGGGCTCCAGCGTGCGCAGGCCCCGCATGTCCGCGAGCACCAGGTGCCGTCCTCCGTTGTAGGTATCCGTCGCCGTCTTGTAGGCGGTGACGAAGTCCTTCATCTCCGTCGGCCGGATGAAGCCGCTCATCCGGACAGTGACGGTACGGCGATTCATGTCATTGGTGACTTCGAACATGCGTGCACCCTCCCCTTGCTACGCAAAGACTAACAAAATCAGACACACGAATGCACCCCACCCCCCGGTGCTCTGACAAAACTGGAATTGTGGGAAATGATTGCGCAATACGGGTCCTGACGGGACGGAAGATTCCCGCCCGTCAGCAGCCGCGTCCCGCGTCAGCGCAATCCTCGCGTGTCACCTGATGCGGGGTGGGCCAACCTCCCACGTTGGCTACGCGCGCTGCCCGCTCTCGCCGGTGATGACGGCCGAGCCGATGAGGTGGGCCAGCCGCAGCGCCTCGGGCACGCGGCCCCGGTCCGTCACGCGGGCCAGGGCGTCGGCCACCAGCGCGGGCTCGGCGCCCTGCACCTGGAAGGTGAAGCCGCCCACTTCGTGATGGGGCCCGCGCGCTTCAGCTTCGCCCAGCGCGCGTCCGCGCGGGGCAGGTGGCGCAGCGCCCGCTCCACCGCGTCCAAGTCCGGCGGCCGGCGCATCACCGCCACGCAGGGCTTCTTCAGCCGCGCCGCCAATTCAGGCAGGTCCACCACGTTGAAGCCGCCAAAGGCGATGCCGTCCAGCAGCACCAGGTGGAGCTGGGGCAGGAACTTGCCGCCCTCCAGCAGCCGGCACACCTCGCGTGTCGCGTTCCACCCGTCGCGGCGCACGCGCCCCCAGACGAGCCCCTCGAAGCGCGTGCCCCCGCACACCACGCCGGCCAGCGGCACGGAGACGCCGGGGCGGCGCGCGAAGGGCCCATCGTCGAAGCCGATGACACGGGGGAGGCGGGGCAGGCGCATGGGCCCACCAGCCTCGCAAGAGCGCCTTCCGCCCGCAAAGAGAAAGCCCGACCTCGCGGGGCGCGAGACCGGGCTTCCGTGACGTCTACAGGAGGCCTTCTTCAGCCCGCGCGGACGTTCTGCGCCTGCAGGCCCTTGGGGCCGCGGCCGACTTCGAACTCCACCTTCTGGCCCTCGGCCAGCGTGCGGAAGCCGTCCATGTTGATGGCGGAGTGGTGGACGAACACGTCCTCACCGCCGCCGTCCTGCACGATGAAACCGAAGCCCTTCGCATCGTTGAACCACTTCACGGTACCAGTTGCCATGAATCGCGTTCTCTCGTTCAGAGCGGCTCACGCCGCGGCGTTTCGCCCTCTCACAAACCGGGGGCCTTGCTGCGGGCCCTAGTCTGCCCGGGGCAGGCAGCCGAGTGGAAGCCCCCCTGCCTGCTCGGCAGGCGAGAAGCCTCCACCGGACGGGGTTTTGACCCCTGGAGCCCGGGCAGGCGAGGAGTCGTGGCCGTCTGCGTCGAGGGCCGAGTGGCTACCTTGGCGGCAACGTCACGACCGGATGACCGGAAGGAGCGCTGCCATGGCCGAGCCGCAGACTTCGAGTTTACTCCCCTCGCTGCCCCCGCCCCCTCTCACCGGAGAGCCCGGCCTGCGCCGGATGGTGGCGCGCGCGCTGGACAAGAGCGCCGCGGCGGGAATCCTGTCCCGCCCGCTCTGGGGCCGGCTGCCGCTGCGCCGGTGGATACCGCAGGACGTGCACTCGCTGCTGGACTACAAGGGCGGCACCGCCTCGCTGCTGGCGGGCCTGCTGTCGGATGACCCGGTGGCCAAGGCGGCGGGCGTGGCGCTGGGCTCCTCCGTCATCGGCGTGTCGCTCGTCACCGACTACCGGATGAGCCTCACCAAGCTCGTCCCCATCGAAGCGCACGAAATCGCCGACTACGCCTATGGCGCGGCGGCCATCCTCGCGCCCTTCGTGCTGGGCTACGCGAAGCGCAGCCCCGTGGCCGCCGCCATCCACGTCATGGTGGGCCTGTCCACGATTCTGGCCTCGCTGGTGACGGACTACCGGAGCCAGACGGGCATGCACCTGGGCGGCGAGCTGGCGACGGACCCGGAGGCGATTGGCGCGTGAGCGCCCCCGTCCCTCCAGCGCGCGGTAGCACGGTGCGCAGCGCGCTGGAGGAGGCGCTCACCGCGGCGCCGGAGGGCGGCCTCACGTCGAAGGACCTCTCCGGCCTGGTGGGCATCTCCGAGAAGGACGTGGCCGAGCACCTGGCCCACCTGGAGAAGTCCCTCAAGGCCCAGGGCCTGCGACTGGAGGTGCTGCCCGCCAGCTGCATCAGCTGCGGCTTCGCCTTCAAGGACCGCAAGCGCTTCACCCGGCCGGGGGCCTGCCCCCAGTGCCGCTCCACGCGCATCGACCCGCCCGCCTTCCGCGTCACCAGCTGAAGGGGGAGGGGGCCTCGCGTGAAAAGCAAAGCGGCAGGGCGCCTTCGGGGCACCCTGCCGCTCGTGTCACTTCAAGCGCGGTGTGAAGCCGGCCGTTACGCCGCCTTCGCCGCCATGTCCGGCTTCGCGTCGCTGGAGCCGGTGACGCTCTGGATGCGCATGCCGTAGAAGCTGCGGTACACGAACACCGTCGAGAGGATGAAGAACACCACCGCCAGGATGCTGGTGAGGGTGCCCTGACCGGAGGCGTTCAGCTCCACCGCCAGCTCCACGGCCAGCAGGCCGAAGAGGGTGGTGAACTTGATGACCGGGTTGAGCGCCACGGAGGACGTGTCCTTGAACGGGTCGCCGACCGTGTCACCGACGACGCAGGCCGCGTGCAGGTCCGTGCCCTTGGCCTTCAGCTCCGTCTCGACCAGCTTCTTCGCGTTGTCCCAGGCGCCGCCCGCGTTCGCCATGAACACGGCCTGATACAGGCCGAAGATGGCGATGGAGATGAGGTAGCCGACGAAGAAGTACGGCTCGAGGCAGGCGAAGGCGAGCGTGCTGAAGAACACCGCGAGGAAGATGTTGATCATGCCCTTCTGCGCGTACTGGGTGCAGATCTCCACCACCTTCTTGGAGTCGGCCACGCTGGCCTTCTCCACGCCCTCCAGCTTGATGTTGGCCTTGATGAACTCCACCGCGCGGTAGGCGCCGGTGGACACGGCCTGCATGGACGCGCCGGAGAACCAGTAGATGATGGCGCCGCCGGTGATGAGGCCCAGCAGGAACGGGGCGTGGAGCAGGGACAGGAACTGCGCCTTCGCCGGGTCCAGAATCTGCTCGCCGTTGGGGCCGGTGGTGATGCCCACCAGCAGCACGATGATGGAGAAGATCATCGTCGTGGCGCCCACCACGGCGGTGCCGATGAGCACCGGCTTGGCAGTGGCCTTGAACGTGTTGCCCGCGCCGTCGTTCTCCTCGAGGTACTGCTTGCCCTTCTCGAAGTCGAGGTCGAAGCCGAACTTGCTCTTCACCTCCGCGCGCACGTTGGGGACGTTCTCGATGAGCGACAGCTCGTACACGCTCTGCGCGTTGTCCGTCACCGGGCCGTAGGAGTCGACGGCGATGGTGACCGGGCCCATGCCGAGGAAGCCGAAGGCCACGAGGCCGAAGGCGAACACCGGCGCGGCGAGCATCAGCTGGCCCACGCCCGCGCCCTCGACACCGGCGCCGCTGAACCAGAACGCCAGGCCCATCAGGCCGGCGATGATGAGCCCCATCCAGTAGGCGGAGAAGTTACCCGCCACCAGGCCGGAGATGACGTTGAGCGACGCACCACCCTCGCGGCTGGCCGTCACCACTTCGCGCACGTGGCGGCTCTCGGTGGACGTGAAGGCCTTGATGGCTTCCGGGATGATGGCGCCGGCCAGGGTGCCGCAGGTGATGATGGCCGACAGCTTCCACCACAGGCTGCTGTCGCCGCCCAGGTTGGGGATGAGCAGGTAGCTGACCAGGAACGTCAGGGCCACGGAGAGAATGGACGTCACCCACACCAGCGCGGTGAGCGGGTGCTCGAAGTTCATGTGGTCCGCGTTCTTGTACTTGGCGGACTGGAACACGTTGTTCAGGGCGTAGGCGGCCAGCGACGCGAGCACCATCACGATGCGCATCATGAAAATCCAGACCAGCAGCTCGATGCGGAAGGGCACCTCGACGGCCAGCAGGATGAAGGTGATGAGCGCCACGCCCGTCACGCCGTAGGTCTCGAAGCCGTCCGCGGAGGGGCCCACGCTGTCGCCCGCGTTGTCGCCCGTGCAGTCGGCGATGACGCCCGGGTTGCGCGCGTCGTCTTCCTTGATCTTGAAGACAATCTTCATCAGGTCCGAGCCGATGTCGGCAATCTTGGTGAAGATACCGCCGGCGATGCGCAGCGCGGACGCGCCCAGCGACTCACCGATGGCGAAGCCGATGAAGCAGGGGCCCGCGAAGTCCGCCGGGATGAACAGCAGGATGCCCAGCATCAGCAGCAGCTCGGTGCTGATGAGCACCATGCCGATGGACATACCGGCCTGCAGCGGAATGGCGTACGTGGGGTAGGGCTTGCCACGCAGCGACGCGAAGGCGGTGCGGCTGTTGGCGAAGGTGTTGACGCGGATGCCGAACCAGGCCACGCCGCAGGAGCCGGCGATGCCCACGAGGCTGGCGACCAGGATGATGACCACCCGGCCCACGTCCATGTGACGCAGGAAGCCGAAGTAGCCCACCATGACGACGGCGATGAGGACCCAGAGGACGCCGATGAACTTCAGCTGGGTGATGAGGTACGTCTTGCACGTCTCGTAGATGAGCTCGGAAATCTCGAGCATCGCCGAGTGCACGTCCATCTTCTTGAGGCTGGCGTACTGCATGAAGCCAAACACCAGGCCGATGACGCAGACCACGATGCCGGACAGCAGCAACTGGTAGCCGTTGATGCCGCCAAGGAAGGTGACTTCGCTGAAATCGGGGAGGACGAGGTCCGCCTCACTGGCGTGGGCGGCGCTTGCGGCGAGAACCGTCAGGAGTCCGAGGACTCTGGCGGCCGCGCCGGTGACGCTCTTCCGAAGAGCGTCCATGCGTGGAACGGTGGGTGTCATGGGGGTGCAACTCCTCACAGAGACTCATTCCAGACACGCGGCCGGGTGCTCCGCGTGCCAGAGGAAACAGGGAGTGGTGTCGAGGGGTTGGCCGCCTGCGAACGGAAACACCGTGCGCCGGCGCTTCAGCACAGCCTCGCCCTTCAGGACGCCGGGTTGCACGCCATGAAGGCGACCCTGCGAATAACATGGACGCGACTGTAAAGTCGAATTCTCGGGGGATTGGGCGCACCCTTAACGCCCGGATTTCCACGGAAATCGCGTACCAAGCCACCCCCGGCGTCGGCCCCGGGAGGCCGGACTCAGGGTCTCAGTCGGAGGAGGAAGCCGTCCTGGGGCCGCGGGTACGGAGTTTCCGCCGGAAGTGCCCGTGCCAGGGCGCCGGCCACGACGGTGTGTCCGGTAGTGTCCACCGCCAGCGTTCGCGCCAGGACAGCGCCGGGGCTGGTGAAGCCTCGGACCCACAGTGAAGCCCCATCCTCGGGCAACAGCCGCGCGACATACAAGCCCGGAGGCGCGCTGGCGCCCCGGCCCAGGTCCAGGCCGCCATCATGGGTGCCAGCCATTGTGATTTGCCCCGCCTCGTCCGTGGCCAGCGCGCTGGTGGTGGCGGAGAAGGAGCGGGCCCAGCGCTCCTGGCCCCCGGCGTTGTAGGCGGCGAGGAAGCCCTGGTAGCCGCCCGAGGCGTGGGCCTGGCCATGGAAGTAGAAGCGGCCAGAGAAGTTGCCGCCCACGAAGACGCGGTCCGGCCCCACCGCCACGGCGTTGGCCGTGCCCTCGGAGCCGCGCAAATCCCGGCTCCACTCGTGCGCGCCGTCGGGTGAAAGCTTGAGGACGAAGGGCGTGCGCTGCCGCACGGTGACGAAGGAGGACCCGCCAAAGCACACGGTGCCCGCGTAGGCCCCGGCCACGTGGATGCCGCCGAACACGTCCACCGCGAGGGGCGCGGGCCATCAGCGGCGGCGCACCAGCCAGCTCCGGCCGGACTGCGCCACCACCACCAGCTCCGACTGGAGCCGCTCGCCGAAGACGCGCGAGGGGTGGACGCCGCGCACCAGGAAGTGGTCGTACCAGACGCCCTGCGTGGCGTAGTCCATCTGCTGCGGGTGCCACTCGGAGGGGAAGGTGGGGGGCACCTCACCGGTGTAGCGCAGCGGGGAGTGCGGCGTGGACGCGAAGGTGAAGTTGGGCACGCCGCCGCGCGCCCGGGCCAGCACGGCCGCGCCATGGAGGAACACGGGGAAGCGCACCACGCGCGAGCCGCTGTCGAAGACGAGCCCCATGACGCGCGGCTTCGGCGCGGCGGCGGCCACCAGCCTCGCGGCGTTGGCGGCGCTGTCCCCCACCTCGAAGTCGCTCGGGTCCACCGCGCCCGTGGCCGCGTCATAGGTGACGACGCCGTCCGTCCACACGCGCTGCGCCCGCGCGTACACGCTCAAGGGGTGCCCCTTCCACAGCACCACGTCCGCCATCTTCCCCGGCTCCAGCGAGCCGGTGATGCCCTCCACGCCCATCATCCACGCGGCGTTGAGCGTCACCCAGCGCAGCGCCTCCTCCTCGGAGACGGGGATGCCGGACTCGCGCGCCCGCCACATCGCCTTGCCCGCCTCCTGGTTCAGCCGCTGGATTCCGTACGCCGAGTCGGAGTGGATGACCGCCTTCGCGCCCGCCTGCGCCACCAGCGCCGCGTTCTCCGGAATGCCGTCCCACGCCTCCAGCTTGAAGCCCCACCAGTCCGCCCAGGTGGCCACGCCCACGTTCTTCTCCGCGAGCCTGTCGCGCAGCTTGTAGGCCTCCAGCGCGTGGTGGAAGGCGCGAATCTGGAAGCCCGCCTCGTCCGCCACCTGGAGCATCACCGCCATCTCATCCGCGCGGTAGCAGTGGTTCTGCACCAGGATGTTGCCGCGCAGCACCTCGGCCAGCGTCTCCAGCTTCAAGTCGCGCAAGGGCTCGGGGCCCGCCTCGTCGGGCTTCTTCTCCTTCTTCTTGCGCCAGTCCTCCCACTTGTTCAGGTACTCGCGCGCCTGCGCGAAGGCCTGCCGGTAGCCGGCCACGTTGCCCATGCGCGTCGAGGGCGCCGCCTTCTTCCCCTCGCCATAGACGCGGCGGGGGTTCTCACCGCACGCCATCTTCAGGACGTCCTTCGCCCCCGGAAAGCGCATCTCCGCCGCCGAGCGGCCGAAGTGCAGCTTCGCCGCGTAGCCCCGCCCGCCCACCAGGTTGGCACTGCCCGGCAGCACCAGCAGCGAGGTGATGCCCCCCGCCGCCGCGCGCCGCAGCCCCGGGTCCTGCGGCCAGAAGGCGTGCTCCGCCGAGACTTCGGCCGTCACCGGCGCGGTGGCCTCGTTGCCATCGTCGTTTGAGAAACTGGAAGGCGAGGAGTACACGCCCAGGTGGCTGTGTGCGTCGATGATACCCGGCGTCACGTACAGGCCGGTGCCGTCCACCTCCTCGGCGCCCGGAGGCGTGGCCACGTCCGCGTTACGGCCCACCGCCACCAGCTTCCCGTCCACGAAGGCCACCGCGCCGTCCTCTATCGCCGGGCCGGTGGCCGGCATCACCGTGGCGTGACGCACCACCACCGCGCGGGGCTGCTTCCAGACGCGGGAGGTTGGCGGGGCGGGGGGGACTTCCGCGGGCGGAGGAGGCGCCTGGGGGGTGGTGGCGCAGGCGGTGGCCAGCGCCAGCAGCAGGAAGGAGGTGCGCATGGGGCCCCTCGTAGCAGGTCGTCCCGGGGTGGGCCACGCTCGGCTGCCCGCCGGGCAAAGACAGTGCGAGGCACAGGAAGTCACCACGCGTCCCGAAGCCGTCTACAATCCCCCGCCAGTCATGCCAGCCCTACCGCCAGCCCCCATCCCCACCCACACCGTCGTCGGCGCACGGGCGCAGGGGGAGCGGCTGTCCGCTCAGCACTTCCACCTCGTGCTCCTCGACACCGAGCGCGCAGGCACCGTCTTCCCCCTCGCCAACGAGGCGCTCAGCGTCGGCAAGGCCCCGGACAACGACGTCGTCATCGACCACCCCACCGTCAGCCGCAACCACCTGGTGGTGCGGCGCCAGGGGGACCGCTTCCTCGTCCAGGACCTGGGCTCCACCAACGGCACCTTCCTCGACGGCGCCCAGGTGCGCGAGGCGTACCTGCGCCCGGGCGCGCTGCTGGAAGTGGGCGACGTGCGCCTGCGCTTCAGCCCCCAGGTGTCCCCCGTCCAGGTGGAGCCCACCGTCGAGGACCGGCTCGGTGATTTGGTGGGCCGCAGCGTGCCCATGCGGCAGATTTTCGCCCTGCTCCAGCGCATCGCCCCCACCGACTCCACCGTGCTGCTGGTGGGCGAGACGGGCTCGGGCAAGGGCGCCGCCGCCAAGGCCATCCACAAGCTCAGCCCCCGCGCCCCCGGGCCGCTCGTCGTCTTCGACTGCGCCAGCGTGTCCGACTCCCTCATCGAGAGCGAGCTGTTCGGCCATGAGAAGGGCGCCTTCACCGGCGCGGTGGGCCAGCGCATCGGCTGCCTGGAGCGCGCCAACGGCGGCACCCTCTTCCTCGACGAAATCGACGACCTGGCGCTGGACCTCCAGCCCAAGCTGCTGCGCGCGATTGAAGACCGCGAGTTCCGCCGGCTCGGCTCGTCCTCGGCCATCTCCTTCGACGCGCGCATCGTCGTCGCCAGCAAGAAGGACCTGTGGGCCGAGACACAGGCGGGCCGCTTCCGCGAGGACCTCTACTTCCGCCTCTCCGTCTTCACCTTCAGCCTGCCCCCCCTGAGAGACCGCAAGGAGGACATCCCCCTGCTCGTCGACGCCTTCGCGGGCGAGGGGCTGTGGACGCGGCTGCCGGAGAAGATTCGCGAGCAGTTCACCGGGCACACCTGGCCGGGCAACGTGCGCGAACTGCGCAATGCGCTCGAGCGCGCGCGGCACATGGTGGACATCCCGGAGCTGGCCGCGGACAACCTGCTGCGCGAGTTCACCCGCGAGCCCCCCGCCCCCGCGGGAGACTTCCTGCCCGTGGAGTTCACCGGCCCGTTCAAGGTCTGCAAGGACGAGCTGATTCGCGCCTTCGAGCGCGAGTACCTCACCCGGCTGCTGGGCCGCGCCCGGGGCAACATCGCCCGCGCCGCCCGCGAGGCCGAGCTGGACCGCAAGCACCTCTACTCGCTGCTGCACAAGTACGGGCTGGTGCAGAGCGAAGGGGACTGACGGCGCGGCGGCGGGGGCCGGGCTCCGCGTGCCGTGTGAGCCGGGCCGAGGAGGGTTCGTGTGCGCCGGGCTTCGGGCGCTCCGGGCCTCCGGTGCAGGGAAGTGCCGGGCAGCGGACTCTGGGCTGGAGAGGCCGTGACAGCGATGGCGCGCGTGGCATGGTGACGCCGCACTCGCAGTCACCTCATCCCCCTGAGGAGGGTTCACGATGAAGCGTCCGTCCCCCTGGCTCGCCGTGCTGTGCGCGGCTTTTTTCTCCACCCACGCCACCGGCTGCTTCGGTCAGTTCAAGCTCACGCAGGGCATCTGGAACTTCAACAAGAACATCTCCGGCAACAAGTTCGTGCAGTGGCTGGTGTTCCTCGTGATGGTCATCGTCCCCGTCTACGAGCTCGGCGCCCTCATCGACGCGCTCGTCATCAACAGCATCGAGTTCTGGACCGGCAGCAACCCCGTGGGCAGCGTCGATGGCGCGGACGATGGCACCCGCATCGTCAGGCTCAGCCCCACCGACACGCTGCGCCTGTCGAAGGACATGGAGACGGGCGTGATGCGGCTGCAGCTGGACCGCGAGGGCCAGGAATCCGTGGTGCGCTACTTCGAGCCGCTGGAGGACGGCATGGTCGTCCGCGACGAGGCCGGCGCCCTGCTCGTCCAGGCCCGGGAGGCGACGGACGGCGCAGTGGCCGTGACGGATGCGGCCGGCACCACCCTGACGGTCCACGCGGCCGAGGCCGTCGCGGTCGCCCGCCGCGTGTACGAGGAAGGCGGCGCGGTGGCCCTCACGCGGCACACCGTTGAGCAGACGGCCATGTCCCGCGGCCTCGCGCTCGGCGCCTGCGTGGCCCCGTAGCCGCACAGGGGGCGTGCTGTTCGGAAATGTCGGGACATTTGCGGGCGCAGAACCCCCGACATTTCCGAACAGCACGCCTCCGGCCCCCGCCCGGAGGCCGGGCGCCTTCCGCACCTTCGGCGCCTGGCATGTCTCGGGGTCAGGCGCCTTCGGGCCGACTCCGCCAGGTCGGGCATCTCCGCACCGAACTCCGCCAAGAGGGTCAGGGCTCTTCCGCGCCGCACTGCGAGGGTTCGTGCTGCTCCGCACCGCACTCCGCCAAGAGGAGTCGGGCTCCTCCGCGCCGCACTGCGAGGGTTCGGGCTCCTCCGCACCGCACTCCGCGAAGGGCCGGGTTCGCCACTCCCTGCCCCGGGTGCAGGCGGCTTTCCGTGTCGCCGGGGTCGGTTTCCTTCGCGCCCCACTCCGCTGCTACCGTCCCACGCCATGTCGGTGCTGGTGCTCGGTGGTTCGGCGGTCGTCCCGTCCCTGCTCCTCTTCTGGTACGTCTACGCGAGAGACCAGCGGCCGGAGCCGCATGGCCTGCTGCTGCGCACGTTCCTGCTCGGCGTGGCCATCTGCGCCCCCGTGGTCCCCGTGGCCCTGGCGCTCCAGTCGCTCGGTGAGCCCCTCGCCGTGGGCGTCTGGGGCTCCGCGCTGGTGCGGGCCTTCCTCGGCGCCGCCATCCCCGAGGAGGTCTTCAAGTTCCTCGTCCTGTACCTGTATGTCTGGCGCAAGCCCGCCTTCGACGAGCCGCTGGATGGCGTGGTGTATGGCGCCACCGCGTCGCTCGGCTTCGCCACGCTGGAGAACATCCTCTACGTGGGCGAGCACGGGCTGGGCGTGGCGATTCTCCGCGCCCTCACCGCCGTGCCGGGCCATGCCTTCACCGGCGTCGTCATGGGCGCCTTCGTCGGCCGCGCGAAGCTCGCCGAGCCGGAGCAGCGCTTCGGCCTGCTCGCCGCGGGGCTGGGCTGGGCCACCCTGCTTCACGGTGCCTATGACACCTTCCTGATGACGAACACGGACTTCGCCGTGCTCGCGTTCGGCGTGCTCCTCATCGAGGTGCAGTGGGGCCGCAAGCTCTACCGCGCCCTCCAGTCCGAACAGCTCGCGCACATGGCCGCGCCCGTGCCCATACTGGTGATGAACGGCCCGGGCCTCCACGTCGCCACCGCGAGCGCCGTCCTCGTGGGCACCGAGCGGTGGGAAACGCCACGAGCGCCCGAGCGGCCTGTCACCCCCCGGCGCACGGTGGGCGCATGGGTGAAGCTCGTCACCGGCGGCCTGGGCCTGACGGCGGGGAGCTTGTGGCTGCTCGCGCTCGCCGCCGCCCTGTCCGAGTCCGAGCTCGAAGGCGCCACGGATTACATCGCCTGGGGCCTGCTGGGCGGTGTCTCGCTGGCCGTCACCGGCCTCTTCCTGTGGCTGTTCCGCTCGGGACTGCGAGGACCGGAGGCCCTCCCCGAGCGGTAGCCACCCACCTCACGGAGGCGGGACGCCCGCGTCGAGCGGCTCACCCGGCTCCGGGCCGAAGCGTGCATCCACGGCCGTGGCCTTGAAGGCGCCCTCCAGGCTGCGGCCGGCGCCGTAGCCGTCACCCTTCTGGAAGGACATGGAGAAGTCCCCGCGCGTCGTCTCGCCGGGGTTGCCGCCCTCGTCCAGCTGCAGGTCGCCGTTCTCCACCGGGGCGAAGGCCCGCGCGGGCTCGCCCGCGTTGAGGTGCACCACGGTGGCGCGCGCCACGCCCGAGGGCGTCATGCCCGCGAGGTTCACCTTCGAGCCGGGCCGCAGCTCCAAGCCCTCGGTGGCCACGGTGAGCCGCACCACCAGGTCCACGTCCAGCTCGTTGTTCCGGTAGTAGCTCACCTGGAGCGCCTCGGCGTTGCGCAGCACCTCCACGCGGGAGACGTTCCCCAGCGGGAAGAGCTCGGACACGCTGCCGGACAGCTCGTTGTCCGACAGCCCGCAGGCCGTGAGCCCCGCGCCACACACCAGGGCCGCGAGCCCCCATGCCAGCCGTGCCCGCGTCGTCCGGCTCATTGCTCCACCGCGAGCTTCAGGGTGCCGTTGTCCGGCGCCACCACCGGCGCCCGGTAGAGAATCACGCGCTTGCCGTTGGACAGGTACGCCAGCTTGGGAGACCAGCCGCCGCCCGCGTCCACCAGCTCCTCGCGCCAGATGCCGGCGATGCGCGTGGACACCACCAGCTCGTCGTCACCCGGGTTGCAGCCGGTGTCGTTGCGGCCGGACTCCAGCGCGCAGACGTAGAAGGCAATGGACGGCTCGTGGTTCACCGGGTCGAACGCCAGCGACGGGTACCAGCCACCGGTGCCGACGTTGTACACGGGGTCCGGCGAGGACCAGTCGCTGGCCGCGGTGCACTTCGTCGCCGAGCTCTCGTCGCACTCGATGTACGTGAGCTTGTCGCCAATCTTGTCCACCGCGGCGATGCCGAAGCCCGCCGTCGCGTCATACGCCACCGAGGCGCCGAGCTGGGTATTGCTCACCGCCTGCACGCGCACCGCCGGGGACCACGTGGTGCCGTTCGTGTTGCGCCGCTGGAACAGGACGTCGGTTCCGCTGGCCAGCGCACCCTCAATCGCCTTGTCGTGAATCACCGCGGGCTGCGCACCCGCCATGATGAGCGAGATGTGAGCGCCGTAGCCCTGCTTGTCGTCTCCGGCCGCCGCCAACATGAGGTGCTGCCAGGACGAAGGGCCGCCCGCGGCCAGCTCCAGGTCGCTGGACTCCCAGTCCTGGCGTCCGCTCTGGCCCTGGTGCCCGTCCCGGTACGCGATGAGGGCCCGGTCACCGGAGAAGACCATGGAGGGGTTGAGTCCCACCAGCCAGCCGCTGTCGCTGGTCCCATTGCCACCAGGCGCCTCGCCGGAGCGCCTCACGACAATCTGCTCCGACCACGTGCCAGCGGCGCTGCGATAGGACACCGCCAGGTCGCTCTGGTACCAGAACGTCGAATCGTTGGGGCCGCCATCCCGCGCGCCTCCCAGGTACGTCACCGCCGGCTGCCCGTTCGGCCCGAAGGCCACGGACACGCCGTACACGCGCTGCACCTTCTTCACCGCCTCCGCCGGCCCCAGCGTGCCCGCGTTGAACTCGCGGTAGCGCAGCTCCCAGTCGTTCACGTTCTCCGTCACGGTGTTCAGCTTGACGAAGTACGCCATGCCGATGCGGTCATCCGGCCCCACCGCCATGGCGATGGAGGAAATCAGGTGGAACTCGCTCGGGTCCGAGTCCACCACCAGCCGGGTGAAGCGCGATTGGGCGTTGGGGTTCCCACCCGCGTCGGGGTTGCCCGCGTCGGGGTTGCCCGGGTTGTCCTTGCCGCATCCCAGCGCGAGCGTCATTCCCAGTGCCCAGGCGTGCCGTCTCATGTGCTTCTCCTTGCGTGTTGTCGGCCCTGTACAGCGTCGCGCCATCCTACGTCAGCGGCCCGTCGGGGGGAGCAGCCGAGCGGGTTTCATCTTCACGGCGGCGCGCGCGCTGCTGGGTTAGGCTCGCGCCCCATGCCACGCGCGAGCTCCCCCCGGCGCCGCCTGTCCCGGCGCTCCTTCATCCAGCGGCTGTCCTTCCTTGGCGGAGGCGTGGTGCTGCTCGGCCCCGCCGCCTGCAAGCGCTCCGAGGAGAAGGCCAAGGCGCCGCCCGCGGACCCGGGCCCCCTGGGCACCACGGCCAGCGGCCAGGCGCTGCGCACCTTCTCAAGCTTCGAGTACGCGGTGGTGGTGGCCGCCGCCGAGCGCATCCTCCCGCGCGATGAGGACCCGGGCGCCACGGACGCGGACGTGCCCGTCTACATCGACCGCATCCTCCAGACACCGGCGCTGGAGCCCGTGCGCGAGGACTTCCTCGGTGGCGTGGCCGCGCTGGAGCGCCGCGCGCAGAGCATGTTCCAGAAGGGCTTCGCCGCCCTCACGCCCGCGCAGCAGGACGAGCTGCTCACCCTCTTCAAGGACAGCCCGCCGAGGAGCGGCGAGGCGCACTTCTTCGAGCTGCTCACCGTCATGTCGCTGGAGGGCTTCCTCGGGGACCCGTCCTATGGCGGCAACAAGGGCAAGGTGGGCTGGCGGGTGATGGGCTTCGACACCGTGGGCACCGTGGCCATGGCGCCCCCGGAGGGCTACGACGGGCCGAAGTGCCTGCGCGAGTGCGGGAGCCACAAGTGAGCCTGCCCGAGGTGGACGTCTGCATCATCGGCAGCGGCGCGGGCGGCGCGCCCATGGCGCTGGAGCTGGGCCGCGCGGGCTTCAAGGTGGTGGTGCTGGAGAAGGGCCGGCACTACCGCCCCAAGGACTTCGTCCACGACGAAATCCTGAACAGCCGCCGCAACTTCTTCATGCCGCTGCCGTGGGAGGAGCCCCACCTGATGCGCCAGGGCGCGCAGGCCCGCTACGAGCGCACCTCCGCGGCGTGGACGGCCAACTGCGTGGGCGGCGGCACCGTGCACATGAGCGGCTTCTTCTACCGGCTCAAGCCGGTGGACTTCCGGCTGCGCTCCACGCTGGGCGCGGTGCCCGGCAGCACGGTGGCGGACTGGCCCATCTCCTACGAGGAGCTGGCGCCCTTCTACGACAAGGCCGAGGCCGAGCTGGGCGTGTCCGGCCAGGCCGTGCCCCACCCCTTCGCGGAGCCGCGCTCGGGCCCCTACCCGCTGCCCCCGCTGGACGTGCACCCGGTGGCGGGGGAAATCGACAAGGCGTGCGCGGCCATGGGCTGGCACTCGGTGCCCACCGCGCGTGGCATCCTCAGCAAGCCCTACCGCGGCCGCGCGCCGTGCTCGTACTGCGCGCTGTGTGGCAGCTATGGCTGCGAGACGGGCGCCAAGAGCGGGACGGATGCCAGCCTCATCCCCGCCGCGCTCGCCACCGGCAACGTGCAGCTGCGCCCCGGCTGCATGGCGCGCACCGTGGAGGTGGACAAGCAGGGGCGCGCGCGCAGCGTCGTCTACGTGGACGCGGACGGCGTGACGCAGGAGCAGCCGGCGAAGGTGGTGGTGGTGTCCTGCACCGCGGTGGAGAGCGCGCGGCTGCTCCTCAACTCCACCTCCAGCCGCTTCCCGCGCGGGCTGGCCAATGGCAGCGGGCTGGTGGGGAAGAACCTCATCTTCAGCTCCTTCGGCGAGTCGCACGCCACCTTCCGCGTGTCGAAGCAGGGCGCCCTGCGCCCGTGGCTGAAGGACCCCTCGCCCTTCGTCAACCGCAGCCTCCAGGACTTCTACCTGCTGCCCGACGCCCGCTACGGCTTCCGCAAGGGCGGCACGCTGGGCTTCATGTGGACGCACCCCAACCCCATCCACGCGGCGGTGGGGCTCGCCGGCACGGGGAAGACGGCCCTCTTCGGCAAGGCGCTGAAAGACAGGATGCGGGAGTACCGCGACTCGCGCATCCTCCAGTTCGAAGTCTATGCCGAGTACCTCCCCACGCCCGGCTCGTACGTCTCCGTCGAGGGCGGGGTGAAGGACAAGTTCGGCATCCCCGTGGCCGCCATCACCGTGGAGCGCCACCCCATGGACCTGGCCGCCACGCGCTTCCTGGTGGAGCGCGGCGAGGAAGTCCTGCTGCGGTTGGACCCGGACGACGTGAAGCGTGGGAGCACCTCGGGCGAGACGACCATCCTCCAGCATGGCACCTGCCGCTTCGGCAACGACGCGGCGGCGTCCGTGCTGGACAAGCACTGCCGCGCGCACGAGGTGCCCAACCTCTACGTGGTGGACGGCAGCTTCATGCCCACCGGCGGCAGCGTGCCCTCCACCCTCACGATTGCCGCCAACAGCTTCCGCGTGGCGAGCCACCTGGTGCGCGCGCTGAAGGGCTGAAGCGCCAGCCGGGCTTGAGGTGGCAAACAAAGGCCGGCCCTTCGCGGGCTGAAGTTCCGGCGACGCTTCAGGGGCCAGCGTCTCCACCCCGGCGGCCATTGCCGGGTGGAGGCCGCGGCAACGCTTCAGGAGCCGAGGCCCTGTCGTGCTTCGGCGCGGCGCTACCGGTTTCGCAGGGGCAGCACGTCCACCTTGACGATGTAGCGCGCCTGCATGTCGGACTCGAACTCGATGAGGTGGTCTCCCACGCCGGTGAGGTCCGCCTCGCGGGAGAACTCGCCGAACTTCTCCATGGTGTCGAGCACCGCGCGCCCGTCCGCCGCCTCGCGCGTGCGTGCACGGCAGCCCTCCTCGTGGAAGAGGACCACCGTCTCCTCGCCCGCCGACGTCACGTCCTCCAGGTAGAAGCGCACCTTCACGGTGGCGGCCTCCGGCACCTGGACGATGAACTGCCCGCGGCCGGGGAAGCGGCCCTCCAGGTAGCTCTCCGTGCCGAGGATGCAGCCCGCCACGCGGCTGCACACAGGCCAGGCCGCGTCACACGTGTCCTTCACACGCGGGCCGATGAAGTCCTCGCGCGAGTCCCCACATGCGCTCAAAATGAGAGCGAAGAACAGCCCCGCGGCGACCTGGGCCTTGCGCTGAAACACTGTTACAAACGACGTCATCATCTGACCCTCACTCCGAGGAGTGGACGTTCATGCGACTGCGTAACCGGTGGCTCCCCATCATCTTCTTCGCCCTGGCTGGCTGTGGGAACGAAGCGGAGTTTCCCACGACGCCGCAGCTGTTCACGGACCGCGACGAGATGGCCTTCAACCGCGAGTTCAACAGCGGCACCTTCGTCGGCACGGTGGGCTACAACTCGCTCGTCATGGAGAACCGCGGCGCGGAGACGCTGCAGGTGACGGACATCACCCTGGCCGCTCCGTCGCAGTTCAAGCTGGTGCTGCCCGAGGGCTTCACCCCCGGCACCCCGCTCGCGCTGGAGACGAACAAGCGGGCCTTCTTCACGGTGGAGTTCCGGCCCACGGAGGTCAAAGAGTACACGGGCACGGTGACCATCAAGTCCAACGCGGCCAACGCGGCGGAGAAGGTCATCCGCCTCAACGGCCTGGGCGTCGACCCGACGCCCTGAAGCACCGCTGTTTCCGGGTTCATCAGGCGGGAGCCGAAGCTCCCGCCGTACCGCCCCCGCGCTCATGGCTGGCGGGTGAAGACGCAGCCCCCGCCCCAGGTGATGGGCGTCACGCCACCGTCCGGCAGCGCCGTGCCACCGTCCGACACCGGCGCCGGGCAGGCCACGCTGGCCCCGCCGTCCACCGTGTAGCTCTGGGGATAGGCGCCGTAGCCGGTGCGCAGCGTGTAGTTGACGCGCTCGTAGTCCAGCCGCTCGGCCGCCGCCACGTCCACCCGCATGGTGCCGCCGCGGATGAAGCGCCGCTCCAGGCAGCCGCAGGCATACGGCGCCAGGGTGACGACGGTGGAGTTGGGGCGCTCCTCCAGCAGGTACTGCGGCTGCAGGCTGCTCGTCCCCGCGTTGCTCGGCGTGTGCCAGGCGCGCAGCGCGTCCGAGCGGTAGCCCAGCGACAGCGGGCCGCGCGTGCCCGACGTCACCCGCGCGCAGCCGTTGCCGGCATCCGGGGCGTCGCCGTCACAGAAGGTGAGGTCCAGGGAGATTCCATGCGGCGTGCCGCCGTCGGCCAGCTTCTGCACCTCCCACTGCACCAGCCACGCCCGGTCCTCAGGGGCCGACACGGAGGGCAGCTGGAACTGGTACGAGTCCACGTCCGAGGGCACCGCGTCGTAGTCGAAGGGCCCGCGCACCCCCAGGCCGTTGGTGCGGTCATTGCCGGCGCGCAGCCGGCCGAAGCCGTGGGACAGCTGGCCGCTCACGGAGAACTCGGCGGTGTCCGGCGGCACGGGGAAGGCGGTGGTGGACGCGAGGTTGCGGGCCACCGGCACCTCGGTGCCCGTGCTGTTGCGCGACACCTCGTCCGCGTCCTCCGCCTCCCAGGCCACCTCCAGCCGGTAGTCGCGGTCATCCGCCCAGTTGGTGCCGTCGTCCTGGACGAAGAAGTAGTACAGGACGGTGGAGCCATGCGCGGGCACGGGGAGGCTGCCGCGGAAGTTGCTCAGGTTCGTGAAGCGCGCGTTGGCCGTCACCTCCTCGCGGTACGAGTGCGTGCACATGGGCGTCGGCAAATCCGTGCGGGTGCAGTAGCCCTCCACCAGCTGGCGCGCGTCCGGAGCCTCGCCGAAGCCCTTGGGGCAGGCGGTGACGTCGCTGAGGCACGCGGTGCGCCACTCGTTGAGGTTGGCGCCCTTGGACACCAGCGTCACCACCTGCACCAGCCGGTCCGGCGTGCCGGGCAGCGGCGGGAAGCGGCCGCCCGTGCCCAGGGGCACCACGCGGTAGCGCAGCACCGTGGGCACGTTGGCGGCCGGCAGCCGCACCGCGTACCAGTCCCGGTCCGCCTTGTAGCCCAGGCGCCCGGTGAAGGACGTGGCCGCGCCGGCGCTGCCGGGCGAGGCGCCCTCGAGGCTGCGCGTCGTCGCATCCTGGATGATGTCGTTGGGCTTGTCCCCGCGGTCCTGGACGTCATCCTCGGGCAGCGAGCGCACCTCGACCTCGTAGCGCTGGCGCAGGTCGCCCGAGGCGGTCTCCTTGTCGTCGTTGCCGCGGTAGCCCTTCACCACCAGCGTCCACGTGCCCGTGTCCTTCACCTTGCGCGCCGTGGCCAGCTCGCCCCCGCGCACCTGGGGAGGCACCTGGCCCTCGTCCTCCTTCGCCGTGAAGCCGGGGCGGCGCAGCTCGTAGGCCAGGCGCCAGTTGGGGACGAAGTCCTGGTTGGGCGCCACGAGGCGCACGTACGCCACCCGCCCCGCCTGCAGGTCGAAGGTGTAGTGGTCCACGTCGTTGTCCGTGGCGAGGTAGCCCGTGACGGTGCCCACCAGCTGCCCCGCCTCGGGGGCCAGCGTCACCGGGGTGGCCGCCGCCGGCACGTCGTTGGGCTCGTACGTGTCCGGGTTGGTGGCCAGCTGCATCACCAGCCGGTACTTGCTCTTCGCGTCGAAGTTGGGCCGCGTGAGCACGTCCGGCGCGTCCTGCACCAGCACCAGCAGCGTCCGGCTCTTCAGGTCCTCGCGCAGCGGCACCACCATGTCCACCGGACGGGGCGCGCCCTGGCCATGCTTGTCCTCCTTCTTCACCAGGGCCACGTCGCTGCCGTTGTCGCGCGTCTCCAGCACGGTGACGGACAGATTCACGGCGGTGCTGGCGGCCAGGTAGGCGCCGTTGACGTTGAGCAGCGTGCGCGCGCTGGTGTCGGCGGGCAGGACGATGCGGTACCAGTCCTGGTCCCCCGCCTTCACCTCGCCGGCCTGGGCGAGGAAGCGCTCCAGCGGCTCACCGGGCTTCAGCTCGCACTCGGCCAGCGACAGGGCCTCCTCGCGGCTGTTGCACAGGTCCTCCACCGGGTTGGTGCCCGCGTCCGTCTCGTCGTCACCTCCGGACGAGCAGGCGACGAGGGCGAGCAGCGCGAGCGGCAGGAGTCGGACGGGGGTGGGCATGGCTTGGGCTCTCAAGGCTTCTTCAGGGCGCGTCGACGCGGCCGGGGCAGCCGTCGACGAACTGCTCGGGCTCCACGCGGATGACGCCGTCGGCGGGGGATTTGATGCCGCCCACCGGGTAGCGCACGGTGTCCACGCGGAAGGTGCGCACCTGCGTGCGCGCGGTGGGGTCGTCCGCGGGCACCATGGCCACGGACAGGGACAAGTCATTGAAGCCGGCCCCGCGCTGCACCACGCCCGCGTCGTCCGCGTCCGCCTGGGTGGGCGCCAAAAGGACGTTGTCCACGCGCAGCCGGTAGCACTGGCGGCCGTCCGCCTCGGGGGCGCCGTCCGCCTCGAAGGAGTAGCGGTAGCCGTCCACCGACAGGTTCGCGGTGTCCACCTCCAGCGGGCGCGTGTGCAGGCGCAGCTCGGCGCGGCTCGTCAGCCCGTCGCTGTCCGGGTCCTCGTCCAAGTCGTCGCTGGCGCCCTGGGTGCCGCCGCGCCACTCGACGCCGTCGGGCACGCCGTCGCGGTCGCTGTCGGCGAGGTTGGCGTTGGTGCCGACGAACTGCTCGTCACAGTCCAGCAGCCGGTCGCAGTCCGCGTCCTCCGCGCGCAGCGCCGGGGGGCAGCCCTTGTCCAGGCCGCCGCCGTCCGGCAGCGCAATCTGCGTGGGGTTGAAGTCCACGCCGCGCTCGCGGAAGTACACCTCGACGCCGTCGCTGAAGCCGTCCCCGTCGGTGTCCATGAGGTTGGCGTCGGTGCCCACCTCGGCCTCGCGCGCGTCGGTGAGGCCGTCGCCGTCCGTGTCCGCCGCGTCCGGCGGGCTGCCCGGGGGCGCGGAGAAGTTGGTGGCGATGACCTCCTTCACGATGAAGGAGCGGCGCACCTGGCCGAAGGAGAAGTCCAGGAAGTTGATGGGCTCGTTGTTGCGGAAGTCGCGGAAGTTGCCGCCGCCCAGCGTGGCCATCTGCTCCAGCCGGTCCGCGTTCTGGTTGATGATGAGCAGCGGGCAGCCCCCGTCGCCGGCGATGTCGCAGGCGGACACCGGCTGCGTGGGGTTGAAGACGTGCACGGTGTTGACGCGCACGTCCTCCACCAAATCCCGCAGCTGGCGGATACGCACCACCGCGTCACCCTGGATGAGCTCGTCGTCCTGGTCGTTGGTCGGCTTGCCGTCCGACAGGAAGACGACGGAGTAGCGCGCCTGGGCCAGCGCCTGGGCACCGCCCGGCTCCAGCCGGCTGCGGGCAATGTCCGTGTTGATGAGCGAGTAGATGTCCGACAGCGGCTTGACGAAGTCCGTCGAGTCCCGGTTCGGGGAGTTGTCCGGGTTGCGGAAGGTGAGCAGCTGCTCGGTGAGCTGGCGGCGGGCCGCGTCGTCCATGGTGGAGACCTGGACGAAGCCGTCCTCCGGCGGGTTGCCCGGCACCTGGGTGAGGAAGGCCGTGGTGCTGCCGGCGAAGAGCACCACCGCGATGTAGACCTCGGGGTCCCTCGGCAGGTTCTCGATGAGATTCACCAGCGCGGTGGCGCGGGTGCCGTCCGGGTCGCTCACCCGCATGGACTGCGAGGCGTCCATGGCGATGACGAGCTTGATGGGGCGCACCACCTCGTTGCTGCCCACGGTGCAGAAGCGGCCCTCGAACGCCATGGCCCGGTCCACCGGGACGTCCACGTCGCGGCGCGGGTCATAGAGGTACGAGTCGGTGCAGGCCACCACCACCACGAGCGCGGCCAGGCCGCACGCCAACGCGCGTCCGGCCCCGCTCACGGGTTGCTCCCCTGCTGCGCGCCCGAGGGCGGCGTTCCCACGCAGTCGCTCTGGTTGTTCCACGGGTTGCTCAGCACGTCAGGTCGGCGGAAGTTGGCGTCCGTCAGGGACAGCTCGGGCCCGGCCGGCACGCGCACGCTGGGCGGCGCGTACTGGGCCCAGGCGCACGAGGCGCGCCACACGCCGTAGTCGGTGGACACGCCGCTCTCCGGCGCCTCCGCGAACCACACCTTGTAGAGGTTGTGCCCCTGCTTCGCGCCCGCGCGGTCCGGCGGGGTGACGAGCTGCAGGTTGGACACGGTGAAGTCGTAGCAGATGCTGCCGTCCGGGCGGACCTCGGCGATGCGCGTCTCGTACTGGTAGCCGTGGCGCTCGTAGAAGGCGCGGTCCCTGCGGGTGGGGTCCGTCCCCGAGCGCAGCTCCGCGTCATCCGGCAGCCCGTCCCCGTCGGTGTCCAGGCCCGCCACGCTGGGCTCCAGCGGATTGAGGCCCCAGCGCGCCTCCATGCTGTCCGGCGCGCCGTCGCCGTCGCTGTCGACGATGCCGTGCGCGTGCGCAGGAAGTCCTCGGCGAACTGCGACAGGCCGTCGCCGTCCGTGTCGCGGCACACGCAGTTGCGCGTGAGCGGGGACGCCGGGTCACACCCGCGCGCGTCCAAATCGTTGCTGGCCCTGAAGCCCTGGTCCTCGCGGCGCGCCTCGAAGCCGTCGTCCAGGCAGTCGCCGTCGCTGTCGGCGAGGAAGGTGTTGGTCTTCAGCGTGAAGGAGTTGTCCTGCGAGTCCGGCACGCCGTCGCCGTCGCTGTCCAGCACCCGCCCCTCATCACCCGGCCCGGAGCTGAGCGACTCCACCACCAGCGACTTCATCACGTTGCGCGAGGCGAAGGACGAGTAGTCCAGCGCGCCCAGTCCCAGGTTGGAGATTTCCGCCGTGTCGTTGAACTCCTGGTACACGCCGTTGCCCATCTCCGCGAAGCGCTGGAGCAGCCACGAGGCAATCTTCTTGGCGGCCTCGGGGTAGCGGGCCTGCTCGACGCCCGGGTAGATGCCGTAGATTTCCTGGCAGATGGGGCCGCAGGCGCGCACCGCCTCCTGGTTGAAGAGCAGCACCGTGTGCATGCGCACGTCGCCCACGTTGTACTGGTCCTTCAGCTGCATCAGCCGGCGCACGTAGCTGAACAGCTGGTAGTTCTGGTTGCGGTCCGTGCCCACCTCGAAGCCTTCGATGGCGTCCGTGGTGCTGGTGGCGTTGCAGAAGTCGACGATGGAGTCCGACCACGTCAGGTCCGGGTTGTCCGGGTTGGCGTAGACGCTGAGGTTGTCGGTGGCGGAGCAGCGCGGGTACGGGGTGCCGTCGGTGAGGAAGACGACGACGTAGCGCGTGCGCGGCAGCAGCTCCGGGTTGGACTGGGCCACCTGGTTGATGTCGCTGGAGATGATGCTGTACGCGTACGACAGCGCACCCTGGTAGTCGGTGCCCTTGCCCAGCTGGCTCTGCAGGCCCTCGATGTAGCTGTCGATGTTGTTGTCGGGCCGCGCGAAGCGGCTGCCCACGGTGGTGGGCGGCCAGACGTTGCGCACGTTGGTTTCGAAGGGGGCCACCGACAGCTGCACGTTGCCGCCCTGGGCGTTGACCTGGCGGAACTGCGCCACCAGCCGCTTGAGGGCGCGCACGCGCGCGGCTCGGTGACGCCCGGGGGGATGATGGCCTGCACCTCGGCGCGCTGGCAGAAGCCGCTGTCCAGCTGCGAGCCCGGCGGGTCGGAGATGCACATGCTGCCCGACTCGTCGATGACGACCACCACCTTCACCGGGAAGCCGGAGGGGTTGGGCGGGCGGGTACACACCCGCCCCTGGAGCGTCAGCCGGTCATCGAGCTGCGTCTGCGCTTCTGCCTTCGGCTCGAGCAGCGAGTCGGTACAGGAGAGCAGGCCGGTGGCCAGGAGGCCCGCCGCGAGAAGCGGGAAACGAACGAGGCGGCGCATACGAATGAGACCTCCTGGCATTGAGAACTGCGAGGTTACTGCTGACGGCGCCGACGGCGCAGCAGCAGGCTGAGCAGGCCGGCGCCCAGCGCGGTGGCGCTGAAGCCCGCGGGCACCGTGCTGCAGTTGTTGCCGTTCGAGCCCTTGCCCACCCGGATGATGACATTCGAGGTGGAGACGCGCTGGTCCGGGAAGACGCGGTCGGCGAAGGCCAGCCGCGCCGTCACCTGCAGCGTGTACTCACCCTCCTCGTCGGGGGTGAAGAGGGGCACGCTGCCGTCCACGTAGGTGTACTGCCAGTCGCGGCTGAGCGTCACCGCGCCCTGCGGGTTCTCCACCACCGCGTTGGAGCCCTCGGGGCGCTTCACCACCGTCCACTTGTACTCCATGGCGGCGCCGTTGCGGTTGGCGAAGAGCGGCGGGCGCAGGGCCTTGCCAGCCTCCTCGCTCGTCAGGAGACCGCCACCGCTGACGGTGAAGGGCGCCTTGGGGTCCAGGCAGTCGTCCGGACGGGACGGGTCCAGCACGAGGCAGTAGCGCGTGTCGCAGGCGTCGCCGGAGCCGTCATGGTCGTCGTCCAGCTGCTCGCGGTTGGGGACGGCCGAGCAGTTGTCCTGGGCGTTGAGGATGCTGTCGTTGTCGATGTCCGCGTCGCACGCGTCACCCTGGAAGTCGGCGTCCGCGTCCGCCTGGTCGGGGTTGGCCAGGCCGGGGCAGTTGTCGCCGTTGTCGGAGATGTTGTCGCCGTCCGCGTCCACGCGGCACTGGCTGCCGTCCGTCGGCATCACCTGGTCGGCGTTGTACACGCGCGGGCAGTTGTCCTGGCCGTCGTTGACGCCGTCGTTGTCGTCGTCCAAATCACAGACGTCGCCGTACGCGTCGCCGTCCAGGTTGCTCTGGTCCCGGTTGGGCACCTTCGCGCAGTTGTCCGCCGCGTTGGCGACGGTGTCGTTGTCCTGGTCCGCGTCGCAGTCGTCTCCGCTGCCGTCACCGTCCGCGTCGTCCTGCGCGAGGTTGGAGAGCGTGGAGCAGTTGTCGCACGCGTTGCCCACCTGGTCGCCGTCGTCGTCCGTCTGGTCGCGGTTGGAGACGAAGGGGCAGTTGTCCCGGTCGTCCGCGCGGCCGTCGCCGTCCGCGTCGTCCGTGTACGCCAGCGTGTCGCCGTCGTCCGTGTAGTTCACCCACACGGAGCCACCACCGCACCCGCACCCACCGCCGCCCTCTTCCTGGGGACGGCCACAGCTGTTCCCCAGGCACTCCGGGTTGTCGGGGTTGTTGTTGGACTGCGCCTGCGCCACCCCGGGACTCAGGAAGAGAAACGCCCCGAGCGTGAGGGCCGAAGCAAAACGAGCGATTGCCATGGTGACTCCTTTCAGCCACTGCCCCTTAGCAAGGAGCGATCCGTACCCGACACTTGAGCAAAACCCAGGAGTTTCAAGGTGTTGGGGAAGGACTGAGGGGACAGCGGCCGGCGAGTGTGGGGGGCACTCCCCATTGAGGGCGAGGGGTGGACCCCACACCCTTTGGGTGGATCAGGTTCCGAGGATGAAGGCCTCGGGCTCCAGGGCGATGGTGCCGGCCGGGGTGCGGCCGTCCTCCTCGCTGTACTGGATGGACTGGATGTAGAGCGAGCCGATGCCGGCGCCGCGCGGGTCATTGTCCCGACCGGCCTGGAGGTAGAGGTACACCTCGTTGGTGCCGGCGGGGATGAGCTCCCCCGGGATGAAGGGGTGGGGGCGCTCGCGGGTGGGCAGCACGGTGATGTTCTCCGCGCGGGCGGCGTAGCAGGTGCGGCCGTCGGGGGAGCGCTCGGACTCCACCAGGTCGTAGCCGTAGCCGCGCTCGCGGTGGAAGTCGAGGTCGGCGCTGAGCGGGTCGCCGTGCGCCTCCACCTCGGCGACGTTGGTGATGCCGTCGCGGTCCGAGTCGAGCAGGTCCTCGGGGACGAGCGGGTTCGTCATGGAGAGCGTCTCCACCAGGTCGGGCACCGCGTCGCCGTCGGTGTCGCCGATGCACGGGTCGGTGCCCAGCACGCGCTCCTCGCAGGTGTTGAGCCGGTCGCCGTCCTCGTCCAGCGACAGGTTGCAGCCGTTGATGACGTCGGGCACGAGCGGGTCCAGCCCCATGCGGACCTCCAGGCCGTCCATCAGCCCGTCCTGGTCCGAGTCCAGCACGAGCGCGTCGGTGCCGAGCACGTCCTCGTCCGTGTCCGGCAGGCCGTCTCCGTCGCTGTCGGCGAGCGCCTGGCCGGCGCGCACCACCACGTTGCGGTTGAAGGCGATGAAGCGCTTGAGCTTGAGGGTGTTGGTGCGCGCGGCGTACTGGATGCTGGTGAGGGCGCCGGGCAGGCCCGCGAAGTCCACCTCGATGGGCTCGGTGCCACCGGCGCTGGCGATGGCGGCCACCACCTGGCGGGTGAGCGGGTCCGGCGAGGTGCCGCGCACGTAGATGGGCTGCACCACCACCTCGCCCGCGCCGAACTGCTGGGCCAGGGCCTTGATTTCGCCCGTCACGGCCGTCAGCTCACAGCTGGAGCAGGCCGTGTCGCACGCATCGCGCGGCGGGGTGCCCACCACGCCGCAGCTCGCCGCCTGCGACAGGGCGAGGCAGCGCGAGTCGAGCCCCACGCCGAAGTCGCCATTGTCGCGGGCGCGGGCGCACGTCCTGTCGCCGCTGCGCAGGACGACCACCACCATGTAGCGCGTGCGGGCCACCTCTCCGCGGCAGGACGTCTGCATGTCGCCGGACAGCAGCGTCTTGGAGAGCCGCAGGGCGGAGCGCACGCTCACCGGCCCCGACTCCTGGTACGTCGCGTAGCGCGGCAGCGTGGCCTGGAAGGTCGACGCGTCGGAGAAGCCGCCCAGCAGGCCGGTGGCCACCGTGTGGTAGGCCACGAGCCCGAACTGGACGAAGGGGCCCGAGAAGCGGCTCGTCAGCGTGGACAGGCCGTCCGTGGCGTAGCCCACCAGCTCGGCCTCGACGCCTTCTCCGCCTTCGATGGCGAAGAGCACCTTGGTGGGGAACGCGTCACCGCCCGCCAGGGGCACGCAGACGTTGCCGGAGAAGCTGGCGCGGTCCTTCCCGCCGGGGCCGCGCCCGCCCAGGGCATACAGGCCCACGTCGGAGCACGACAGCAACAGCACGGGAATGAGGAGCCAGGCAGACCGCGAAAGGGCGCGCATCAAGCGGAGTGTACACCGCAGCCCCCCGAGTGGACGCAAGTGAGTCCACCGCAGGTCGCGGATTCAGGGGGAGAGTGGCACAGCGGGGGCCGAGATTTCGGCCTGCCGTGGAACACGGGCCGCCGGGCCGGTTGCCCTCCGGGCTCAGCCGCCTTCAACCTGGAGCAGCGCCGCGAGGAACAGCGAGTAGGTCAGCTCGGCCACGGGGCGCTGCTCGCGCCGCGCCTGGGTGCGCAGTGCCTTGGGCAGCGAGCACGGCTTGCCCCGCTCGCCGTCACGCAGTTGCACGTAGCCACGCTCGGAGTACCCCAGCACCTGCCAGCCCCGCTCGCGGAGCGCCTGGCTCAGGTCATCCGTGAGCTGGTGGTGGATGGCCTTTGATAAAGGATGCAGGCCGAAGATTTCGCTCACCCACCCGCCCTCCTCCTCGCGCCAGCCGCGCGAGCGCAGGTAGTGGGCCTTCCGGGCGAGCGAGAGGCCTCCGACGTGACGCTCGAGCTTCACAGGCTCGCGCGGGTGAGCGGCCCGTCGAAGCTCTGCCCGTCGCACTCCACATAGGCGTGGTCGCCCACGAAGGTCATCGACACCTTGATGCGCCGGGTGTCGAAGACGGCGAGCGAGCGCAGCAGGTCGCCGTCCACCGCGATGAGCTGGGCCCGGGCCACGCGCATCGCCTTCGCCTCGCGGGCCTCGGCGAGGAAGGCCTCCAGCCGCTGGGCGGACTCGAACACCACGGAGACCTTCGCGTGCGGGTTCTGGTCCACCGCGCGCTGCACCTTCAGCGGGTCCGCCTTGCCCACGCGCACCCAGCTGGTGACGAGGCCGGTGTAGTCGCGGCACTCCAGGTCCGGCGCGTCGGGCTCCGCCAGCCCCTTGCCGAACGCCAGCCGCTCCTCCCACAGCCAGCAGAATGCGAATACCCGCAGCCACGCGCGCTGCATCGTCTCCGACGGGTGGCGCGCGAGCTTGATGACCAGCTGGGGCTGGTCAATCGAGCGGTCGACGTGGCTCAGGGCGACCTGGAAGTCGTACAGCGTCGGAACGAGGGTCATCGGACGCCCTGTCTAGCGCATCCCCCTCGCGCGTGCCTGGGAAGCCCTACAGCGTCAGGAGGTACGCGAGCAGGTCGTCGCGCTGCTCGGGCGTGAGGGCCCGGGTGTCGCCGTGCTTCGGCCCCGACGTCTCCAGCAGGGTGCGCAGCGGGAAGCGCGAGTCCACCACCAGCCGGCCGTCCTTCACGCCATAGCCCGCGGCGGCGCTCGTCAGCAGGGGCCACACGTCCCACGTGCCCACCAGCGACGGCGGCGCCGCGCCCGTCACCAGCGTCTGCTGCTCCAGCCGCAGCGGCAGCGCCACCGGCGTGCCCACGTCCAGGTACCTGCCGCGCGTGGCCCGGTCCTGGTCCAGCGTGTAGAGCGGCGTGGGGTGGCACTCCAGGCACCCGCCCTGCCCCTCGAACAGCTCGCGCCCGCGGGCGGGCCGCCCCACCTTGCCGTCCGGCAGCTCCACCGTCTCGGGCGGCGCGCCATCCTCGCCCCGGAACGGGTTGGGCGGCGTGGCCAGCAGCGACGAGAAGAGGGCCAGCGCCTCGACTTCCTGGGGCGACGGGTCCGGGTTGTGGAAGCGGTTGCGGGCGCCCACGAAGCTCGCCGTCTCCGCCAGGCTGCCGTGGCTGGCCGGCGTGAAGTATGGCGGCGTGTCGCGGCTGCCCAGCACCGTGGTGGAGCGGTAGATGCGGTTGGGCTCGGTCTTCTCGTAGAAGACGCCGCCGGTGTGGCCCTCGATGTGACAGCCGTCGCAGGTGATGCCCGAGCGGCCGAGGTCCACATAGAAGAGGACCTGCCCCAGCCGGCGCTTGGCCTGCGCGCGCGACACCACCACCGTGAGCTGGCGCAGCACGCGGGCCCGGCCCGTGCGCGCCTCGCGCACGTCCACCACCGCCACCGTCCGCGTGAAGCGGTTGAGCACGTAGAGGGTGCGCCCGTCCGGGGACAGCGCCAGCG
>JBKGHK010000329.1:0-10703 GCA_046520375.1 Pyxidicoccus sp. 3LFB2 | reverse complement strand
CCTCGGAGCGGGTGCTGCCCTTGTGGAGCGAACAGCGTCAGGCGGCGGTGCGCACGGCGCTGCTCGCCACGGGGAACCCGCTGGCGGAGCTGACCGCTACCGAGGTGCAGCGCCAGCTCACCCGCTACGCGCGCACCTGGGAGGACGGCTACACGGAGACGTGCCGGGCCACCCACGTGCGGCGCGAGCAGCCGGAGAGCGTGCTCGCGCTGCGCATGGCCTGCCTGGACCGGCACCTGCTGGCGCTGGATGCGCTCGCGGGGCTGCTGGAGCACGCGGACACGGAGCTGGTGTCCGGCGCGCTGGAGGCGGTGCAGAAGCTGCCGCGCGTGTCCTCGTGCGCTCACGTGGAGGCGCTGCTCTCCGTGACGCCGCCGCCCGAGGAGCCCGAGGCGCGCGCGCGCCTGGAGTCCGCGCGCCGCGAGCTGGCGAAGGCCCAGGCCCTGCTCGACGCGGGGCGCTTCGCGGAAGGGCTGCCGGTGGCGAAGGCGGTGCTGGAGGTCGCGCGCGCGCTGCACTACCGCCCGCTGGAGGCGGAGGCCCTCCTTGCCCTGGGTTGGCTGGAGAGTCGCCTGGGGCAGAACACCACCGCTGACGAGACCTGGTCTCAAGCGGTGCTGGCCGCGCTCGCGGGCCGGCATGACGAGGTGGCCGTCCGCGCCGCCACCGAGCTCGTCTACGTCAACGGCTACGAGCTGGGCCAGTACCCCAAGGCCCGCGCCTGGGCCGCCCAGGCCCGCGCCCTGCTGGAGCGCCTGGGTCCGCAGGAGGAGCTGGAGGCGCAGCTGTCCAGCAACGTGGGCCTGCTCGCCTTCTCCGAGGGCCGCATCCCCGAGGCGCTCGAGCACTACCAGCACGCGCTGCGTCTGCGCGAGCGGGTGCTGGGCCCGGACCACCTGCAGACCTCCAAGGTGCTCAACAACCTGGGCCTGCTGCACCAGCGCCGGGGCGCCCCGAAGGAAGCCGTCCCCCTCTACGAGCGCGTGCTGGCCATTCAACGTGCGCGGCTCGGGCCGGACCACCCCGCCCAGGCCACCACGCTCATCAACCTGGGCGACGCGCTCCGGGCGCTGGAGGGCCCCGACGCCGCGCTGCCCCTCTTCACGCAGGCCCTGGAGCTGCGCCTGCGCACCGTGGGCGAGCTGCACCCGCTCACGCTGCGGCTCTACAACGACCTGGGCCGCCTCCACATGCAGCGCGGGGACTTCACCGAGGCACGCAAGGCGCACGCGCGGGCCCTGGAGCTGTGCGCGCGGGCCTTTGGCGAGGAGCACTCCGAATACGCCCTGGCCCTCCGCGAGGTGGCGGCGCTGGAGCATCGCCAGGGGCGGCTGGACGAAGCGCTGGCCCTCTTCACGCGCGTGCTGTTGCTCCAGGAGCGGCTCCTGGGCACGGCGGCCTCGCTGACGTTGAGGACGCGCGAGGACCGCGCCGTCGTCCTGTTGGCCGCGGGACAGGCTCGCGAGGCGCTCTCGGAGCTGGAGGGCGTGCTCGCCCGGCGCGAGGCGGCCGGCGGGCCCCAGCAGGCGCGGCTCGTCTCCACCCTGCTGGAGCTGGGCCGGGCCCACCTCACGCTGCGCCAGCCCCAGCTTGCACGCGCCGTCCTGGAGCGGGGGCTCGCCATTGCCCGGCCGCTGGGCTGGAGCCCCGTCCGCCTCGCGGAGCTGGAGTTCGAGCTGGCCCGGTCGCTGTGGGACTCCGGCGCTTCGCGGGAGCAGGACCATGCCCTGGCCGCCACCGCGCTCGCCGCCTTCGAAGCCGCCGGCCCCTCGCGGCAGGCCGAGGCACGCGCTGTCGCACGCTGGCGGGAGCTGCACCCGGAGCGCGCCCCGGCCAGACAACTTCCACGGTCCTCTCAAGATAATTGAATTCAAGAGCGCGGCATCGCTCGCTCCTCACTCCCCCCGGAGGCTCCCGTGACTGTGAAGCTCTTCTCCGCGTTGCGCTCTGTTGCCAGGCCCGCGAGCGCGAATGTCACGGCCGCACCGACGCTCTCCCCGGCCGGAGCCCGCGCCGGGCAGGCGGCCAAGGTGGTGGGAGGGGGCCCTGGCGTGGACCGGTCGGCCATTGGGGGGGCGCCCACGGGCATCGGTCATCGCGACGATGACTTCTACGAAGAGGCCGAGCCCCGCGGCGCGGGGGCGCAGAACTGCTTCACCCTCCGTCCCCCTCGACTCGAGGACATCTTCAACAGGCCTCAGGGGCCCACCAGTGTCCCGGTGGTCTCGGACCGGGAGATTGACCTGACGAACGGCGGAAGCCGCGGCGGAGGCGCAGACCACCATGCGAACAGCGAGTCCTCCGTCCTCAACATCTTCAAGAAGGTCCTCCTGGAGCAGGCCGCCGCGTTCCTGGACGCGCTGAAGGCCATCGTGCAGTCCCTCGGCGGTTCGGCGGAGCGCAACGAGAGCAAGGGCAGTGGCGATGGGGACGGCCCGGGCAGTGGTGGGGGCGACCACAGCGCCCACGGCAACCCGGGCCATGGCACGCAGCCGCTGTAGCGCCCGGAGCCCCGGTCAGAACCGTCCCTGCAGCCCGAAGCTCGCGCCGCCTGAGCTCACCGAGACCGACGGAGCCACGCGGGTGGACGTCGGCGTCTTCGGTGCGGAGTCGGTCAGCTCATAGCCCACGATGCTGAGCACGGGCGCCGTCGCGAGCAGCGCGAAGCCCAGGTCTTCTGCCCTCAGCAGGTGCGCGGTTCCGGCGGAGGCCACCGACACGCCCAGTCCCCCGAGGGCTCCCAGGAACCGTCCGTTGCCACCGGCCTTGCCGCCGCCCCACCACACGCCCAGTGGGATGCCGAGTCCCGCGCCCGCGAGGCCTCCGATGAAGGCCCCGGAGCCGCAACTCGCGACGATGTGTCCAGAGAGGGAAACGTCAACGTCCTTGCACGTCGCCAGACTCAACAGCCCTCCGGCGAAGAAGCCCGTCACCCCCAGGCCTATCGCGCCGACGAGGCTGCCTCCCGCCTCGGCCGCCACGCGGACCGGCCCGCTGCGTCGCACGGCAGTGGGCGCGGGCGTCTCGCCGTCGAGCGAAGTGGGCTCGCTGAACGTGATGAGCGGAGGGCCCACGGGCCCCAGGTCCGGCCCACGGGAGGGCTGGGCCAGGGAAGGCACGGCGAGGAGCAGCAGGAGCAGGGGCGCACTCCGCATCCAGCTGAGCGGGCTGCGGCGCCGTTGGGTTTGCAGGTGTGAAGACATGCCCGGGAGGACTGCAATCAGGGCGCCATGCACGTCCCGCCGCGAGCCGCGTCCGCCGCTGTGACGCGCGCGGCACGGACTGTGAGGCGGCCTGCACAGTCCCCACGCCAGAGCCGGGTCTTCTTTCCTCGGATTCAGGGAAACTTCCGGTCCGCGAATCCCGACAACCCAGGTGCAACAACAGTCGACGTCCGGCGCCCCACGCCGCCGTGCGCGTGCGCCTCGAGGCGCGTGCGTCCCCCCTCGCGTGACTGACACCTGGAGCCCCTGATGCACCCGACAAGGATGATGTGGAGCAGTGCACTGCTGTCCGCGGGCCTGCTGCTGGCCTCGTGCGGTGGCGCCCCCGAGGAGGCCCCGCTCGCGGCCCTCGAGGTGGACGCGACCGAGCTGAGCACCTCCGCCGCCGAGCTGAACTCGCCCATCTATGACCGGGCGCGGGCCTATGCCGCTGCCCACCCCACGCGGGACGGGGGCACGTGGGACCAGTGGTGTGGCTCGCTGATGTGGCGCTTCGGCCAGCTTCCCGAGTCCTCGGCGAGGCCCTCCGCCATCCAGGCCTACTACGCGTCAACCATCGTCTCGACGGACGCCTCGCGGGCGCTGACCGGGGCCTTCCACTGGTGGGACATCGGCGCGTACGGCCACGTCGGCGCCGACCTCAACGGTGGCGGCACGGCGGTGTTCATGGCCACGCGCAAGCTCGCGCAGTCCTGGGGTGACGCCATCGGCATCAACAGCGTGTCTGGCTATTCGAGCATGACGGGCGCGCGGTATCTCGGCTGGTCCATGGACTACGCGGGCGGCCGTATCGCCGGTGGCGGCTCACCGCCTCCCACGGGCTCACTGCCCTGGACGACGACGGAGCAGGACGGCATCCCTGGCGTCATCTATTACAAGCGCATCCAGACGGTGGGCCGCCGCGACTTCGGCTACACGGGCCCCATTGACGGCGTCACGGGCCCCGCGACGGAGAAGGTCCGCGTGCGGATTACCGCGCGTGAGCTGAACCGGCGCGGCGGGCCGCGCACCTCCGCGCAGGAGGACGGCATCCCGGGCAGCATCTACTGGACGCGCGTCCAGACGGTGGGCCGGAGCTTCGGCTACACGGGCCCCATCGACGGCATCCCTGGCCCGAACACGTACACGGCCGAACACAAAATCTGCGCCTATGCGGTGAATCGGGCCTTCTAGCGGCACGGGACACCCCGACGGCGGGAAGATTTCCGCTTCCCGTCGTTTGGCTTCACGACGAGCCACGAAGAAGGGTGTCCATGAGTGCCGACCTGACCGCCGAGCTGAAGCGCGTATTCGACCTGTGGTTCGCGTCCATCGCCGAGCGCGATGGCACCTTCGTGGAGCGCAACATGGACGAGCGCTTCGAGTGCGTTGACCCCGACGGCATCCGGAGGGACCGCAAGGGCTACCGCGCGATGTACGACGCGCTGCCGCCCGGAATCCTCGCCAGCTACCGGTTCAAGGAGTTCCAGGCCCGGCCGCTCGGCAACGGCAAGGTGGCCCTGGTGACGGGCGCGTACCACGGCCGCATCGAGTTCGCCGGGCAGGTGCTGAGCGACAAGTCGGTCCGCTTCAGCAGCGTCTGGGAGCGGAGCGGCGACAGCTGGAAGTGCATGCTGCACCACCTGACGTCGCTGCCGCCGGAGTGAAGGCGCGACGGGGCCCGCCGTCTTTACGAGCGCGGGCCCCGAAGGGATACGTCAGTCCTGCACCCAGCGGAAGGTCACCCGGTCACCGCCGGTGAGCCGCTCGGAGAGGTTGAAGAGCACGTACTTGTCCTCGTGGACCGCGAAGATGCCCTTCGCCTTGCTGAAGACGAAGCGCGTGCTCGGGTCGGCGACGATGCTGGCCCACTGCGAGTTGGTGTTGCAGTTGTTGGTTGAAGGGTAGGGCCAGTCGCACCAGGAGTTGCCGTCCTGGTTCCACACGCGCCACGTCTCGCCACCGCCGATGATGGTGACCTGCTTCCACCAGGTCACGTTCGGTCCGGACTCCAGCCGGAACTCGACGCCATCCGACGCGGTGACGCCGTGCTCGATGGTGACGTTGATGATGTCGCCGTCCGGCAGCTGGACACGGGCCTGGTACGGGACGTACTGCTTGTCACACGTGTAGCACATGTGCTGCCAGTCGGACGGCGAGGTGCAGCCGCTCATGGAGTACTCCTGCGAGTACTTCGGGTCGTATGCACACTGGCTGCAGGTGTGGGCATAGACGCCGGTGACGCACTGGGGATAGTAGGCCGTGGTCGTCCGCTCCATGTCCGCCCAGGTGATGTTCGACACGGCCATCGCGGTGACGGTTCGCTCCTCGTCCTGCTGCTCCTGCTCCGGCGTGGGGGCGGGGCGCGTGAGCTCGGGGCTCGGGGCGGGGGTGGGGGCTTCCTGCTCGGGAGCGGGAGCGCACCCGGCGCCTCCCACGAGGCTGAAGCCAAGCACTGTCGACACAAGCCAGTTCCGCATCTGCATGATGAGTCTTTTCTTGGAAAGCGCCTGGGGAAGGCGGCCCGCGCGGGCTGCGCGAGCGGTTGGGGAATCGACTGCTTCCGGCTTGGATACGTAGGCCCGGGAAAAGCTGGCTACGCGTCCCGCGCTTTTTTCCGGATGCGCGCGGAATTCCCCTGCGCCCGCCTCAGTGCTGGTGGCCCATCCGCACCTCGACGCCCGGGTGCGCGGAGGCGAAGGCGCGCAGCTTCTTGAAGCTCTCCACGCTGCGCGGGCCGTCCATCGTGAAGGTGCCGGGCTCCACGTCATGCTCCCAGCCCCAGCGCGTGTGGCTGGCATCCCCCACCAGCAGCACCGGGCCCTTCGTGGAGCGCACGAGATACGCGGTGCTGCCGGGCGTGTGGCCGGGCACCCAGAGCGCCCACACCGAGCCGTCTCCGAAGATGTCGACCGCGCTGTCGAAGAGGCCACGGGCCTCGGCGGCGTAGGTCCACTCGGACAGCGCGGGCTTGCCCTCCAGCGCGCGGTCGGTGCTGCCCTGCCCGGCGACGTTGAGGATGGCGCGCGCGGAGGCCTCACCGGGCCCGCTGTACACGGGCGTGCCGGGCGGCACGTCGGCCATGCCAGTGACGTGGTCCAGGTGCAGGTGCGTGAGGAAGACGCCCGCCAGGGGCTGGGGCTGCTTCGTCAGCCACTCGCCGAGTGGCGCCTTCACCTTCAGCTTCTCCATCTGCATGGCGGCGCGGACGAGGCCGCTCAGCGCCGACTTCTCGGGCGCGTCGCGCAGGGCCGTCTCCACGCCGGTGTCGACGATGAACAGCCCTCGCTGCGGGTGGCGGAGGGCATGGAAGAAGACCTTGATGGGCTCGTCACCGTCCTGCAGCCCCGCGGACTTCGCGGTGGGGTGCTCCAGGTTGATGAGGCCGCCGCGCACCACCGCCCAGTCGGCGGAGTTCACCGTCTCCAGCTCCACGGGGCCGGGCTGGCCCAGCAGGGCGACCAGGTCCGCCGTCGGGCGGGCCACGCCGAGCGTGGACTGCTGCGTGGGGTGCGTGCTGGCGGCGAAGCCGACGACGCCGGCGATGGCGAGGCTGCCGGCGAGGGCGGCGGCGAGGGTCAGGGCGATGTTCCTGGGGCGCATGGGGCGGGCTCCGTCACTTCGAGACACCCGGAAGGTAGTGATGTCAGAATGAATGGAATACGGCGAAGACGGCATGGGGCCATGCATTCATGGATATCTCCTGGGATGACGCGCGGCTGTTCCTGGCCATCGCGGAGACGGGCAGCTTCAGCGGCGCCGCACGGCAATTGCGCATCGGCCAGCCCACGGTGAGCCGGCGGCTGGCGGCGCTGGAGTACGCGGTGGGGGCCACGCTGTTCCGCCGGAGCGTGGACGGCGCGGCGCTGACGGCGGCGGGGGAGCGGCTGGTGCTGCCGGCGAAGAAGATGGCCGAGTGGGCGGGCGAGCTGCACCGCGCGGCGGAGTCGGCGGACAACTCGCCGCGCGGCCTGGTGCGGGTGACGGCGAGCCCCTACGCGAGCTTCGACTTCCTGGCGCCCTTCGGCGCGTATGTCGCCCAGAAGCACCCGGGGCTGCGGCTGGAGGTGCTGTCGACGATTCAGTACCTGGACCTGGCGCGCGGCGAGGCGGACCTCGCGCTGCGCTTGAAGCCGCCGACGAACGCGGACCTGAAGCTCGTCTACACGCTGGAGCTGCACAACGCCGTCTTCGTCGCGAAGTCCCTCAAGGCGAAGCTGCCGAAGAGGCCGACGCTGCAGCAGCTTCCCTGGGTGGCGTGGGCGCCGCCGTTCGAGGCGGTGACGCCCAACCCGCAACTGGAGTCCCTCATCCCCGGCTTCTCGCCCGTGTTCACCGCGGACAACTACCTGGTGCTGCTGGCGGCGGCGGAGGCGGGCGTGGGGGCCATGGTGCTGGCGAACCTCGCCCACCGCTTCAGCCGGGACCGGGGCCTGGTGCCGCTGGACATCGACCTGGGGCCGTACGCGAAGGGGCAGATGCACCTGGTGTGCGCGAAGTCGGCGCTCGACATTCCCCGGGTGCGCAAGGTGTCGGAGCTGCTGGTGGACGAGCTGGAGCGCACGAAGCGACGTTGAGCGGCGCCGGCACTGGACCCGGCGCCGTCACGGCGATAGGAAACTCCCCATGCCTACGCTCAAGGGAAAGACGCTCTTCATCACCGGCGCCAGCCGGGGTATCGGCAAGGCCATCGCGCTCCGCGCCGCCCGGGATGGCGCCAACATCGTCATCGCCGCCAAGACGACCGAGCCGCATCCGAAGCTGCCCGGCACCATCTACACGGCCGCCGAGGAAATCGAGAAGGCCGGAGGCCGGGCGCTGCCCTGCATGGTGGACATCCGCGATGAGCAGCAGATTGCCGCGGCGGTGGCGAAGACGGTGGAGACGTTCGGCGGCATCGACATCCTGGTGAACAACGCCAGCGCCATCAGCCTGACGGGCACGCTCGAGACGCCGATGAAGCGCTTCGACCTCATGCACGGCATCAACACGCGCGGCACCTTCGCGTGCTCGCAGGCGTGCATCCCCTACCTGAAGAAGTCCAGCAACCCGCACATCCTCAACAACTCGCCGCCGCTCAACATGGAGGCGCGCTGGTTCGCGCCCCACGTCGCGTACACCATGGCCAAGTTCGGCATGAGCATGTGCGTGCTGGGCATGGCCGAGGAGCTGAAGGAGGACGGCATCGCCGTCAACGCCATCTGGCCGCGCACCGTCATCGCCACCGCCGCCGTGCAGAACCTCTTGGGCGGGGACGAGACGATGCGGGGCAGCCGCTTCCCGGAAATCATGGCGGACGCCGCCTACGCCATCCTCACCAAGCCGAGCCGCGAGTTCACCGGCAACTTCTGCATCGACGAGGAGGTGCTGCGCGCCGAGGGCGTGACGGACTTCTCGAAGTACCAGCAGCCCGGCGCGGAGCTGCTCCCCGACTACTTCCTCTGAGGTGCCGCGAGGGCTTCAGTCGCCGAAGATGGACACTTCCCGCAGGGAGCGGAACTGGCCGACGCCGCTCTCCCCGTTCGAGTACACGTCCGTCATCCGCAGCCGGATGTGACTCACCGCGGGTGCATCCGGCATGAGCGGCACGTCTACGAAACGCTCCTGGTCGGACCGCTGGGCCGTGTCGTCGTCGTAGGGCGACACGTTCAGGTCAACGGACAGGGGTGCGCTGTCTCCCAGCGGCAGCCACGTCTTTCCGTCCACGGAGCCCTCCACGTGGAGCACCCTGCCGTAGGCCTCCAGCCCCCGCAGGATGGCGCGGCGGGGGCGCACGGGCTCCTTCAGCAGGAGGAAGAGCTCCTCGGACAGCGCGCTCTGGCGGGTGCCCATCAGGGCGCGCGTCAGTCGGCCATCGGTGAGGGGGCACGGCTCGAAGGGGCCGGACTCCAGCGCGCAGCCCGCGCCACGGCTGACGGGCACCCGGCCGGCGAAGGGCAGCGGCACCGGGGGCGACTCGGAGACGGCGTTGTAGAACAGCGTGTTCGTGAACCATTCGCGCGCGCCCTTGGACACGGCCTGCACGTGGGCGTGGTCGGTGAAGTCCTCCAGCAGCTCGGGCGTCAGCACCGGCGCACCGTTCTCGGGGCGGATCTGCCAGGCCAGGCCGTCCTCGTGCCGCACCCGCACGAAGTAGTTCGGCGCCGGGATGTCCGCCACGGGCTGCAGCGGGGCCCACGACAGCCGGACACCTCCCGCCTCGTCCACGATGCGCACCTGGCTGTCCCACGGGCGCAGCGGCGGCAGGTCCGTGTCCAGCATGGCCTGGAACCAGAGGAAGTCCCTTCCGCCATCCGCTCGCGGCAGGTGGAGCTGGAAGTAGGTCTCGTCCGTCCACGGGGTCGGTCGCTCCAGGCGGTCCGCGCCCACGTCGCGCGCGTCGAGCCGGTGGAGGAACAGGCCCTCCGCGTCCGGAGTCACCTCGGCCCATGGCTCGTATCTCGTGGAGAAGACCTCGACGCCGAACTCGTTGAGGTGGGCGTCCACCTTGCGCGGGCGCATCAGCGAGAGCGGCCCTCCGCGCCACGGCGTCCCATCGGCTTCCAGCACGGTGCCGGAGAAGTAGATGGGGTCATCGGGCTCGAGCGCGCAGCCAGTCATTGCCGCGCAGAGCGGAAGCAGTCGGGACAGTCGCATGGTCAGTAGGTCCCCTTCACGCCAAGGGTGGGGAGAATCACGGGCACGCCGACCTTCGTCTTCTTCAGCCCCACGGGCCTGCCGGGAGGCGTGTCGTAGCCGTACTCGTAGGAGACGACCTCGCTGCGCGCGGTGATGTTGAAGACGTCCAGGTAGGCCTCGAGCACGAAGCGGTCCAACACCCAGCTGTGCGAGGCGCGCACGTCGAGCCGGAAGAAGGCGGGCAGTCGCTCCACCGCGTCGCGGCCCACGGGCATCCACTCCGCGTTGCCCTCGGCGTCGGTGCCGGGGCGGCGGGTGCGGTAGCCGAACTGGCCGCTCTCCGGACGGCCGGTGTTGAAGTGCGCCACCGCGCCCACCGTGGCGAAGGGGAAGCGGTAGCTGAGCGCGGCGTTGACGGAGTGCGCCTGCTCGAAGACATAGGGCAGGTAGCCCTCGGCCTGCTCCAGCTCTTCTCCCTGCGGCCCCAGCCGCGTGTAGCGCTCGAAGCGGCGGCTCTGGTTGAAGCCGTAGGTGAGCCAGCCGAACCAGCGGCGCCCGAGTGGCCGGCGCACCATCAGCTCCACGCCGTAGGAGTAGCCACGTCCCTCCAGGTCCTCGGCCTCCAGGCCGCGGCGGCGCGCGTTGCTCACCACGTCCTCGAAGTTGAACTCCAGCGTGCGGGCCAGCCGGTTGAAGTAGGCCTCGGCGGAGACCTCCAGCTCGGGGCTCGGCCGCCACTCCGCGCCGGTGGAGACCTGCACGGCGCGCTGCAGGCCCCTGTCCAACGCGAGCATCTCTCCCGCGGGCACGGGCAGCAGCACGGTGGCGGGCTGGTGGTAGAGGCCCGTGCCGGCCTTGAGGGTGAGTGCGTCGGTGAGCGCG